>NZ_JBEXQJ010000012.1:0-187589 GCF_040612515.1 Streptomyces sp. NPDC006372
CCCGGGGGCGGTTGAAGCCCCCGGGGCCGGGTTCAGAGGTTCATTTGAGGGTTCCGTAGGGGGAGTACGACCGGTGCCGTAGGCCTGCCTACACCTCGTGGTGCTCCGACAGCCCCGGCCAGTCGTCCGGGCCGCCGCCCTGCCACTCGACGAGGTCGCTCTCCGCGACGTCGGTGACGTACAGATCGGCCAGCCGCAGGATCTCGGCGACGTCGTCGGTGTGTGTGGCGACGCCCAGGGGCTCGTCGCCCAGGGTGACCCGGCGGGAGCCGTCCAGGGCGGGGGCGTGGACCACGACATGCGGGTGCTCGGTTGGATGTGCCATGCCTTCAGGCTGCTGCGGACCGGACGGTTCCGCACGCCGGCCGGGCCGGCCGTCCGACGGCGCGAGGCTGGGCGCGACAGGGCGTTCGCGCCGCCGGACGGGGTCTTCAGGGGGGCACGACCGAGGGCACAACGGGGGACCGCGGCGGGTGCGACGGGCCCGGGACGTCTTCCCTCAGGTCGAGAAGCCGGCCCGGGACCCTTCACCACCGCACTGGCTCACAGCCGCCGCGGTCCATGCCCTGCCCGCGCCCGCGCCCGGGCGACCACCCCTCATCCGGGTCGCCCCGGGCGGTCGGACGCGGGCAGGGAGTTCGGCGAATCGGTCCTCGTGCTGGGTCCGGGCGGCGCCGCCCCTTTGGGCGCGACAGGACAGGTGTCAGCGGCGGCGCCGCCCGGGGTAGGAGAGACCCCGGGGCCGGGGATGAGCGGGGGTCAGACCTGGGCGCCGGAGAGCCGCTCCACGGCACGCAGCAGCGCCGAGTGGTCCAGGCCGCCGTCGCCCTGCGCGCGCAGGCTCGCCACGAGCTGGGCGACCACGGCACCGACGGGCAGGGACGCGCCGACGTTGCGGGCGGCGTCCGTGACGATGCCCATGTCCTTGTGGTGCAGGTCGATCCGGAAGCCCGGCTTGAAGTCCCGGTTCAGGAAGTTGTCCTTCTTGCGCGTCAGCACGGTCGAGCCGGCCAGCCCTCCGCCCAGAACATCCAGTGCCGCCTTCAGGTCCACGCCCGACTTCTCCAGGAAGACCACGGCCTCGGCGCACGCCTGGATGTTCACGGCGACGATCAGCTGGTTGGCGGCCTTCACGGTCTGGCCGGAGCCGTGCGGGCCGCACAGCACGATGGTCTTGCCGAGCGCCTCGAAGATCGGCTTCGCCTGGTCGAAGTCGGCCTGCTCACCGCCGACCATGATGGACAGCACGGCCTCGACGGCACCGGCCTCACCGCCGGACACGGGGGCGTCCAGCACCCGGATGCCCTGGTCCGCGGCCGCCTTCGCCAGGTCGACCGAGGTCTGCGGGGTGATCGAGGACATGTCGATCAGCAGCGCGCCGGACCTCGCGTTCCCGAGGATGCCGTCGGGGCCGTAGGCGATGGCCTCGACCTGCGGGGAGGCGGGCACCATCGTGATGACGACGTCGGCGTCCCGCACGGCCTCCGCGATCGAACCGGCCGCGGTGCCACCCGCGGCGGCGAGCCGGTCGAGCTTGTCCTGCTCCAGCGTGTAACCGGTGACGTCGTAACCGGCCTTGATCAGGTTCTCGGACATGGGGGAGCCCATGATGCCGAGGCCTATCCAGGCGATCTTGGGAAGAGTGCTCATGGTGGGGTGCCTTTCGGTACGGGGGTCAGCGGGGCAGCCAGTCGAAGGCCCGGGCGCTCGGGCGGTCGCCCGGCTTGTACTCGAGGCCGACCCAGCCGTCGTAACCCGCCTTCCTCAGCTGGTCGAGGAGGTCTTCGAGGGGCAGCGAGCCCGTGCCCGGCGCGCCTCGCCCCGGGTTGTCGGCGATCTGCACATGGCCGGTCTTCGCGGCGTACCGCTCGATCACCTGCGGCAGGTCCTCGCCGTTCATGGAGAGGTGGTACAGATCCATGAGGAACCGGGCGTTGCCCAGTCCCGTCGCGTCGTTGACCCGGTCGACGACGTCGACGGCGGCCGGGGCCGACACCAGCGGGTACAGCGGGGACTCGGGGGCGTTGAGCGCCTCGATCAGCAGGATCGCGCCGATCCGGTCGGCGGCTCCGGCGGCCAGGACCAGGTTCTCCAGGGCGAGCGCGTCCTGCTCGGCCGGATCCACGCCCTCGGCACGGTTGCCGTACAGGGCGTTGAGGGCCTTGCATCCCAGTGACCGCGCGAAACCGGCCGCCACGTCGATGTTGGCGCGGAACCGCTCCGACTCCTCGCCGGGGATCGACAGGGCGCCGCGATCGGGGCCCGGGAGCTGCCCGGCGTAGAAGTTCAGGCCGGTGAGCTGGACGCCCGCGTCCTCGATCGCCTGCTTCAGGGCGTCGAGTTCGGACCGCTCGGGGACCGGCGAGTCGACCCAGGGCCACCACAGCTCTACCGCGGAGAATCCGGCCGCGGCGGCGGCCGCGGGACGCTCCAGGAGGGGGAGTTCCGTGAAGAGGATCGACAGGTTGACGTTGAAGCGCTGGTCTGCGAATCCCATCGGGGCGGCGCTCCCTTCCTTGTATTCCGTATAGCGGAATAAGCTTTCTGCTTAACGGAAGAGTGCCGTGGGCTTTCGAGGGTTGTCAAGGGGGACGACCGGCTCTTCGCTCGCGTGATCGCCCGGGATGCGCGGGGCCTCGTTCTGTCCAGGTCGACCGCCGACGCTTTCAGGGCGAGGGTGCCCGCGTCGGCTAGGGTCGCCTCGTGGCGGACGCGGCACGTCCGTGCGGCCGCCCCGACGCGCCCCGTGGCGGGTGATCCGGGCGCAGGTCACGATGGTGTTTGGGGGCAGCATGCGATTGAGAGTGGAGTTCACCACGGAGCCCTTCGACCTCGACGAGGCGCCCGCGCACGCGGTGGTGGCCCGCGAGGTCGTGGAGACCGCCGAGCTGGACGCCGTCGACGTGGGCCCGTTCGGCAACACCGCGGAGGGCGGTGCCGAGCCGGTGCTCAGCGCCGTCGACGCCCTGCTCCGCAAGGCCCTGGAGGCGGGCGCCACGCGGATCACGCTCCAGGTCAACGTGGTCGAGGAGGGCGAGGCGTGAGCGGCGCGGGCGACGAGCCGTTCATCGCGGCCGTGAAGCCCCTGGTCGACGCCATGGGCGGCGAGCTGGTCCCGCCGGACGAGGCCGGCCCGGACGACGTCGTCCTGTCCTGGGAGGGAGCCGAGGCCGTCGCTGTACGGCTGCCGCAACTCGCCGACTCCCTCGACCACATCCTTGCCGCCATGGAGCGCCGCAAGGGCATGCCGCTGGCCGACCTGGACCGCAAGGCCAAGCAGGAGGTCGTACGGATACTCGAGGCGCGCGGCGCCTTCTCCGTACGGCACGGCGTGGAGACCGTGGCGAGCGCCCTCGGCGTGAGCCGCTTCACCGTCTACAACTACCTCAACCGCGAGAAGGGGGTCTGACCGGACCGCCCACCCGGTCGCCTCACCTCGCCCGGTTTCCTCGCCGCGAATTTTCAACAAACTGTTGACGTGCTGTCGCGGGAGGGCGTTAGCTGTCGGCACGCCCGTTCAGCACGAAGGCCGCATCCGGCCACGGAGGCTCCCGTGACTCCCACTTCCTCGCCGGGCCTGACCCGGTTCAACGCCCTCGAGGAGCACGCGGCCCGTACCGCGCTCCACGAGGCGTGCGCCTCCACGGCTTGGGTGAAGCGGCTGCTGGCCGCCCGCCCTTACGCCACGGCCGAGGACCTGTACGCCGCGAGCGACGCCGCCATGGCGGAGCTGACGGCCGAGGACCTCACGGAGGCGATGGCCGGGCACCCGCCCATCGGCCGCCCGAAGCCCGGCGACCCCGCCTCGGCCCGGGAGCAGCGCGGCATGGCCGGCGCCTCCGACGCGCTCAGGGCGGAGATGCTGGAGCTGAACCTCGCCTACCAGGAGAGGTTCGGCCATGTCTTCCTGATCTGCGCCACCGGCCGGACCGGCGAGCAGATGTGTGACGCGGTCCGGGAGCGGATCGGCAACACACCGGAGCGGGAGCGGGAGATCGTCCGCACCGAGCTGGGAAAGATCAACCGCATCCGACTGGCCCGACTCGTCGAAGAGGAAGCCCGACCATGAGCACCCGCACCACCGCCTCGGTGTCCACGCACATCCTGGACACCAGCATCGGCCGGCCCGCCGAGGGCGTCGCCGTCGAGCTCGCGGCCCGCGCCGGCCGCGACGCCGCATGGCAGCCGCTCGGCGGCTCCGCGACCGATGCGGACGGCCGGTGCAAGGACCTGCCGGCCCTGCCGGAGGGGGCCACCCACGTACGGCTCGACTTCGCGGTGGAGCCGTACTTCGAGGAATCCGCGAAGAAGCAAGCCGATGCGCAGCAGGACGCCCCCGCGAATCGGGACAGCGGTGCCGGTGCGTTCTTCCCGGAGGTGGCGATCACGTTCGCCGTCGTGCCGGGCGAGCACTACCACGTACCGCTGCTGCTCAACCCGTTCGGCTACTCCGTTTACCGAGGGAGCTAGCTATGCCCACCTTTCTGGGACAGAACCAGTACGGCAAGGCCGAGAACCGAGTCGTCAAGATCACGCGGGACGGCGCCACCCATCACATCAAGGACCTGAACGTCTCCGTGTCGCTGAGCGGCGACATGGACGAGGTCCACTACTCCGGCTCGAACGCCAACGTCCTGCCGACCGACACCACCAAGAACACGGTGTACGCGTTCGCCAAGGAGCACGGCATCGAGTCCGCCGAGCAGTTCGGCATCCATCTCGCCCGTCACTTCGTGACGAGTCAGGAACCGATCAGGACGGCCCGCATCCGCATCGAGGAGTACGCCTGGGAGCGGATCGCGACGTCCGGCGAGGCCGAGCACTCCTTCGTCCGCAAGGGCCAGGAGGTCCGGCTGACCCAGATCACCTACGACGGCACGTCGTGGGAGGTGATCTCCGGCCTCAAGGACCTCGTCGTCATGAACTCGACCGACTCCGAGTTCTGGGGCTACGTCAAGGACGAGTACACGACGCTGAAGGAGGCCCACGACCGCATCCTGGCCACCGAGGTCTCCGGCCGCTGGCGGTTCAACTGGACCGACGACGAGCAGCCCATGCCCGACTGGGAGGACTCCTACGACCAGGTCAGGAAGCACATGCTCCAGGCCTTCGCGGAGACGTACTCCCTCTCGCTCCAGCAGACGCTCTACCAGATGGGCGCGCGGATCATCGACAACCGCGCCGAGATCGACGAGGTCCGCTTCTCCCTCCCGAACAAGCACCACTTCCTGGTCGACCTGGAGCCGTTCGGGCTGAAGAACGACACCGCCGACGGCGCCGTGTACTTCGCCGCCGACCGCCCCTACGGCCTGATAGAGGCGACGATCCTGCGGGACGGCCGCGAGGCGCGGATCCCCGTGGATCTCACCAACCTCTGACGGTCCCTCTTTCGGCACCCGTGGCCGGGGAACCCTTCTCCCGGCCACGGCACTCAAAACTCCCGGGGTCCTGCCGTGCCCTCGCCAATGCAGCACACTTCGTGAAAAGGGACGAACCATGGCAGCAGACCGGCGCATCGTCATCGAGAACTGCGCGATCGCGACCGTCGACGCGACAGACACCGAGTACGCCTCCGGGCACGTCGTCCTCGCCGGCAACCGCATCGAGTCACTCGGCGAAGGCCGGGCCCCCGAGGGCCTGGAGGACGTCGCACGCCGTATCGACGCCTCCGGTCACCTCGTCACCCCCGGCCTGATCAACACCCATCACCACTTCTACCAGTGGATCACCCGGGGTCTGGCCACGGACCACAACCTCTTCGACTGGCTGGTCGCGCTCTACCCGGTCTGGGCGCGCATCGACGAGCCGATGGTGCGTGCGGCGGCCCGGGGATCGCTCGCCATGATGGCCCGCGGCGGCGTCACCACCGCCATGGACCACCACTACGTCTTCCCGCACGGCTCCGGCGACCTGTCCGGCGCGATCATCGGCGCCGCCCGTGAGATGGGCGTCCGCTTCACCCTCGCCCGCGGGTCCATGGACCGCAGCGAGAAGGACGGAGGTCTGCCCCCGGACTTCGCCGTCGAGACCCTCGAAGACGCGCTGGCGGCCACCGAGGAGACCGTCCGGGAGCACCACGACGCCTCCTTCGGCGCCATGACCCAGGTCGCCGTCGCGCCCTGCTCGCCCTTCTCCGTCTCCACCGAACTGCTCCGGGACGGCGCCCAGCTGGCCCGCCGCCTCGGCGTACGGCTGCACACCCACGGCTCGGAGACCGTGGAGGAGGAGAAGTTCTGCCACGAGCTGTTCGGCATGGGCCCGACCGACTACTTCGAGTCCACCGGCTGGCTCGGCGAGGACGTGTGGATGGCGCACTGCGTCCACATGAACGACTCCGACATCGCCGCCTTCGCCCGCAGCAGGACCGGCGTGGCGCACTGCCCCTCCTCCAACGCCCGTCTCGCCGCCGGTATCGCCCGCGTCCCCGACATGCTCGCGGCCGGTGTCCCGGTCGGCCTCGGCGTCGACGGCACCGCGTCCAACGAGTCCGGCGAACTCCACACCGAACTGCGCAACGCCCTGCTCATCAACCGCCTCGGCGCGCACAAGGAACGGGCGCTGAACGCCCGGCAGGCGCTGCGACTCGGGACGTACGGCGGCGCCCAGGTCCTCGGCCGGGCGAGCGAGACGGGCTCCCTGGAACCCGGCAAGCTCGCCGACCTCGTCCTGTGGAAGCTGGACACGCTCGCCCATGCCTCCATCGCCGACCCGGTGACCGCCCTGGTCTTCGGCGCGGCGGCCCCGGTCACCGCCTCGTTCGTGAACGGCCGGCAGATCGTCGAGGACGGCCGGCTGCTCACGGTCGATGAGGACGCCGTCGCCCGCGCCACGCGGGACGAGGCCCGGCGCCTGGCGGAGATCGCCGCGCGGGGCTGAACACCCCGATGACTCCGGACGGGAGGGACGGCTCCCGGCCGGTGGCCGTGGACCCGAGCGGGGTTCCACGGCGGCCGTTCCCGGGGTGCGCGTGGACGCGCGCGCCCTGGAACGGTCATCCCCTTCCGTCCCCGCATGTCCGGTCCCTCCCCCAAGCTCTCGGCTTCGCTCGAGCAGGGAGGTACCCCCATGACCACCCGCACCACCTCCCTGACACCCACGGCAGCCCTGTGACGCGGCCGTGTAACCGACCGGAGGGAAGCCGCCGTGGCCGACCACCCCGTTGACGAGAAACTCCCCGCGCTCAAGATGGCGACGACCGGCCTCCAGCACGTGGCCGCCATGTACGCGGGAGTCGTCGCCCCACCCCTGATCGTCGGCGCGGCCATCGGCCTGACCGCCACCGACCTGACCTTCCTCACCGGCGCCTGCCTCTTCACCGCGGGCCTCGCCACCTTCCTCCAGACGCTCGGCGTCTGGAAGATCGGCGCCCGGCTGCCGTTCGTCAACGGCGTCACCTTCGCCGGTGTCGCCCCGATGACCGCGATCGTCGCCTCCACCGAGGACAAGTCCGACGCCCTGCCCATCATCTTCGGCGCGGTCATCGTCGCCGGACTCCTCGGCTTCCTGGCCGCCCCCGTCTTCTGCAAGGCGATCCGCTTCTTCCCGCCGGTCGTCACCGGCTCCGTGATCACCCTCATCGGGGTATCGCTCCTGCCGGTCGCCTTCGGCTGGGCGCAGGGACCCGACCCGGCGGCACACGACTACGGTTCGGCGACCAATCTGGGCCTCGCGGCCGGCACGCTGCTGATCGTCCTGCTGCTGCGTCGCTTCACCACGGGCTTCGTCAAGCAGATCGCCGTGCTGCTGGGCCTGGTCGTGGGCACCCTGATCGCGATCCCGCTCGGCGTCACCGATTTCGGGCCGGTCGCGGACGCGGATGTCATCGGTTTCCCGACCCCGTTCCACTTCGGCGCCCCGCAGTTCCAGCTCGCCGCGATCCTTTCGCTGTGCGTGGTGATGGTGGTGTCGATGACCGAGTCGACGGCCGACATGCTGGCGTTGGGCGAGATCGTGGACCGCCCGGCCGACGAGAAGACCATCGCGGCGGGCCTGCGCGCCGACACCCTCGGCTCGGCGATCAGCCCGCTGTTCAACGGCTTCATGTGCAGCGCCTTCGCCCAGAACATCGGCCTGGTCGCGATGACGAGGATCCGCAGCCGCTACGTCGTCGCGGCCGGCGGCGGGTTCCTGGTGCTGATGGGCCTGTGCCCGATGGCCGCCTCACTGATCGCCGTCGTACCGCGCCCGGTGCTCGGCGGCGCGGGTGTGGTGCTGTTCGGCTCGGTCGCGGCCAGCGGCATCCAGACCCTGGTCCGGGCCGGTCTGGAGAAGGACGACAACGTCCTGATCGTGGCCGTCTCCCTGGCCGTCGGCATCATCCCCATCACGGCGCCGGAGTTCTACCACGCCTTTCCCGAGACGGCCCGGATCGTGCTCGACTCCGGAATCTCGACGGGCTGTGTGGCGGCGGTCCTGCTGAACCTGGTCTTCAACCACCTGGGGAACAAGGACACGCAGGACGTCACCCACCCCATGCAGTCGGGCGAGGAGATCACGGGCGCCAGCCGGGCCGTCTAGAGGCCGAACAGGCCGGGGTCCGTGGCCAGTTCCTTGAAGACCTTCGCGGGATCGGCGACCAGCCTGCGCTCCTTGAGGTCCAGGACCCCGCCGACCGCCGTGATCTCGGCCGCCACCGTGCCGTCGGTCTTGCGGACGGTCTGCTCGATACGGAAGGTCTTGCCGCTGCCCCAGTCGAAGGCGCAGGTCACCTCGACCTCGTCGCCCGCGAGCAGCTCCCGTTTGTAGCGGATGGTCGTCTCCAGGGCCACCGGGCCCACGCCGGTCCCCGTGAGTGCGGACTGGCTGATTCCGGCGGCCTGAAGCAACGACCAGCGGGCGTGCTCCGCGTAGTTCAGGTACACGCTCTGGTTGAGGTGACCCTGCACATCGGTCTCGTAACCGCGGACGGTCACCGGGACGGAAAACGGCTCGCTCATGGGCTTCCCCTCTCGCACCGGACTCTCGTGGTGTGCACAACGATCCACCGATCTTGGCATGCTCATCACGCTCGGCGCGGTGAAGCCAGCAGATACCGGGTTCCGGTGCGCGGCTCGCGGTGCTCGCTCACCTGCCAGCCTGCCGCCTCCAGGGTGGCCGCGCAGGCCCGCAGTGCCTCGCCGTCCGGCTCGTGCACGGCGACGGCCTCCGGCTGCGGAGTCTCCCGCACCCGGTAGCCCCCGTCGTCCGCTCCGGCCGGGCGGTGCCCGGCTGCCTCCAGCGCGAGCGCGGCGGCCCGGACCAGATGCGTGCGCTCCCAGCCGCAGGGCCGGTCGACGGCACCGTCCGGGTTGGTCATCCGGCGCAGCTCCAGCAGCCCCTGCCAGGCGCTGTGCACCTCACGGCGCCGGGCCGACCCGGTCTCCGGCGCCGCTTCCTCACCGCCGACGCGAGCGGCGAACACACCGGCGCCGGCGGGGGCCTCGGCGGCGGGCGCGGGCGTTTCCATGACGCCCTGCCGCACCCGATGGCCCTCCGGCGTCAGGAAGTGGTCGTGCGGCGGCCTCGGATGCCGGAAGGCGAGCCCCCGCTTCACCAGCGCCGCCAGCTGCGCCTCCGTACCCCGCAGCCGCCCCGTCACCGGGTCCGCGGCGTCGATGACCCGCCGCTGCGCGGCGGTCGGCGGTCGGGTCACGGCGTGCTCCTCTCCAGCCGCAGGCGGTCCCGGGGCACTCGCCCCACCTGCTGGAAGGCTACGACCCGCCACTGACAACCGCGCCTACTGCCGGTATCCGCCGAGGAACCGCCCGATCCGCCCGATCGCCGCCTCCAGGTCCTCGGCGTGCGGCAGGGTCAGGATGCGGAAGTGGTCCGGGGCCGGCCAGTTGAAGCCGGTGCCCTGGACCACCTGGATCTTCTCCCGCAGCAGCAGGTCCAGCACGAACCGCTCGTCGTCGTGGATCCGGTGCACCTTGGGATCCAGCCGCGGGAAGGCGTACAGCGCGCCCTTCGGCTTCACACACGTCACGCCGGGGATCTCGTTGAGCTTCTCCCAGGCCACGTCCCGCTGCTCCCGCAGCCGTCCGCCGGGGGCGGTCAGCTCGCCGATGGACTGCCGGCCGCCGAGGGCGGCCTGGATGGCGTACTGGGCGGGCGCGTTGGCGCACAGCCGCATGGAGGCCAGCATGGTGAGGCCCTCCAGGTAGTCCTTCGCGTGCTGCCTGGGGCCCGTGACCACCATCCAGCCGGAGCGGAAGCCCGCCACCCGGTACGTCTTCGACAGGCCGCAGAAGGTGAGGACCACCAGGTCGGGGGCGAGGGCCGCGGCCGAGTGGTGCACCGCGTCGTCGTAGAGGATCTGGTCGTAGATCTCGTCGGCGAACACCATCAGGCCGTGCCGCCGGGCGAGGTCGAGGATGCCCTCGACGATCTCCTTCGGGTAGACCGCGCCGGTGGGGTTGTTCGGGTTGATGATCACGACCGCCTTCGTACGGTCGGTGATCTTCGCCGCCATGTCGTCCAGGTCCGGGTACCAGTCGGCCTGCTCGTCGCACAGGTAGTGGACCGCCTTGCCGCCCGCGAGGGTCGTGACCGCCGTCCAGAGGGGGAAGTCCGGGGCGGGGATCAGGATCTCGTCGCCGTCCTCGATCAGCGCCTGGACGGCCATCGAGACCAGTTCGGACACGCCGTTGCCGAGGAAGACGTCGTCGACGCCCACCTCCAGGCCCAGCGTCTGGTAGCGCTGGGCGACCGCCCGGCGGGCGGAGAGGACACCGCGCGAGTCGGTGTAACCGTGCGCCCGCGGCAGCATCCGGATCATGTCCTGGAGGATCTCCTCCGGCGCCTCGAACCCGAAGAGCGCCGGATTGCCGGTGTTCAGGCGCAGCACGCTGTGCCCCGCCTCCTCCAGCGCGTTGGCCTGCTCGATGACCGGGCCGCGGATCTCGTAACAGACCTCGCTCAGCTTGCTCGACTGCCGGAACTCCATGCGCGCTTCCCCTCCGGAATCTGGTGTTGCTTGGTTTTACCAAGTGCGCGCTTGGAAAGTCCAACAACTTGTCTAGACTGCGTCGCATGCCACCTCGCCGAAGCTACGACCAGTACTGTTCCGCCGCCCGCGCGCTCGACGTCGTCGGCGACCGCTGGACCCTGCTGATCGTCCGGGAGCTTCTCGCCGGTCCCCGCCGCTACACCGACCTGCACGCCGATCTGCCCGGCGTCAGCACGGACGTGCTCGCCTCGCGGCTGAAGGACATGGAGCGCGACGGCCTCGCGACCCGCCGCCGGCTGCCCCCGCCCGGCGCGGCCTACGTGTACGAAGTCACCACCCGGGGGCGGGAGTTGCTGCCCGTGCTCCAGGCGCTGGGCGCGTGGGGGCAGGCGGAACTCGGGGAGCGGCGCCCCACGGACGCGGTGCGGGCCCACTGGTTCGCCCTGCCGCTGCTGCGCCTGCTCGACGGGGAGGGGCTCGTCGAAGTCCGCCTGGAGGAGGGGCTGTTCCACCTCCACGCCGGTGCGGAGGACGGGCCCGTCTACGGTGACGGGCCGGCGCCCGGGGAGCCGGACGCCCGGCTGGTCCTGGACACCGGCACGTGCACGGCGCTCGGCCGCGGGGAGCTGAGTCTGGCGCAGGCCGTGCGCGACGGCCGGATCGAGGTGACCGGCGAGGGCACCCTCGCCAAGGCGCTGAAGGAGGCCTGAACGGAAGAAGGCCCGGACGGGGCGGGCCTTCCAGGTCACCGGGTCATCGTGTCGCCGTCAGGCCGCGGGCGGCACGCGGGGCGGCCGTCCCGAGCCGCGCGTCAGCGCGTACCCGCCGACACCCGCCAGCGCCGCCAGCAGACCGCCGACCGCGGTCCACACCCACCGGTCGGACCACCAGCCGGACGCCCAGCCGTCCTCGGGTTCGAGGCCGAACAGCACGGCCCGGTCCTCCTTCTCGCCCTCGGACTTCACCGCGATGCCGGGCACCAGCGGCTCCGACAGCGAGCCGTCCACCGCCGCCGGACCGCCGATGTCCCTGGAATCCACGCGCACTTCGGTGTCGACGCGGAGTCCCAGGTCGCTGGTGGGGACGCCGGTGACCGTCAGCCGGGCGTAGTACGTGCCCGGCAGCGGGTCGTTCGCCCACGGCTCGGACCAGGCGCGGACCGTGCGCAGCACACAGGCCAGCTCCACGGAGGACGAGTCCGCCACCGCGGTGCGCGTCTGCGCCCCGTACTGGCAGGCCTGGCGGCGGCGCAGCCCGTCGTACACGTCGATCTGCCAGGTCTGCGCGGCGTGGGTGTCCGGCAGCTTCACCGTCGCCCGCACCGTCGGGCGCTGCCCGGTGTCGGCGGGGAACGACCAGTACAGGTAGTCGCCCGTGGAGCCGCTCGCCGTGGCCCGCTGACCCTGCTCGATCTCGGTCGCCGTACGGAAGGAGGTGCCCGCCTGCGTGGGCGCCGAGGAGGTGTCCTGCGAAGGACTCGGCGAGGAGTCGGCCGCGGCCGGGCCGGCCGCCAGTCCGAGGCCCAGCAGTGCGGCGCTCAACACACGTATCACTCGCATCAGTTGGTCCTCCAGACCGCGACCCGCCAGCGCGACAGCCAGCCCCAGACGAGACCGGCGAGGAAGCCGGCGAGAATCAGCACGCCCAGCAGCCACCAGCCGCGCCCCAGGCCGAAGGAGGCCACGTCACTCGCCTGCGACGGGCCGTCCACCACGTCCACCGTCAGCTCCAGCGGCAGACCGGGCGTCGTCTTCACCCCGGAGGCGGCCGAGAAGGAGTGCGAGACGGCCAGGCAGACGGCCTCGGCGGGCGCGTCCTCCTCGTCGCTCTCGGCCTTCGGATAGCGCAGACCCGTGGAGATCACGTCCGTACGGCCGTTGCCCGCCGCCTCGCCGCGTACGATCTCCCGGCCCTTGAGCGTGACGGCCCGCAGCAGGGCGCCGTAGCCGGGGTTCACGGCCCGGTCGGCCGCCACGCTCACCGAGGCACGCAGCTCCTTGCCCGGCGGCACGTCCACCCGGTACCAGCGCTGCTGCCCGAACTCCTCCCGGTCGGAGTACAGACCGGACTCGAGCGTCGGTGCCTTCGCGCACTCGGCCGCGCCCTCCGTGGCCACCGGCGTCACCACCGGATCGGCCGCCCGGTCCACCAACTGGTTGACCCGGTCGGTCAGTTCGTCCTGGTGCTCGACGGACGTGTACGTGCCGCCGGTCGCTTCGGCGATGCAGCTCAGCTGCCTGCTCAGCTTGGCGGTCGGCACCAGGCCCAGGGTGTCGATGGTCAGGCCGATGCCCTTGGCGGCGATCTCGCGGGCCACCTCGCACGGGTCGAGCGGGGCGCAGGTGTCCTCGCCGTCGCTGATCAGCACGATGCGCTTGGAGCCGTTCCCGCCGTCCAGGTCGCCGGCCGCCTTCAGCAGGGCCGGGCCGATCGGCGTCCAGCCCGTGGGGGTGAGCGTGGCGACGGCCGTCTTGGCCTCGGTGCGGTCCAGGGGGCCGACCGGATAGAGCTGCGCGGTGTCCTTGCAGCCCGTCTTCCGGTCGTCCCCCGGGTAGTCGGCCCCGAGGGTGCGGATGCCGAGTTCGACCTCCTCGGGCGTCGCGTCGAGCACCTCGTTGAACGCCTGCTTCGCGGCGGCCATCCGCGACTGCCCGTCGATGTCCCGCGCCCGCATCGAACCGCTGACGTCGAGGACGAGGTCGACCTTGGGGGCGTCCTGGCCCGTGGGTTCACCGGCGGCCGCTCCGGCCGGGAAGGCCAACCCGGCCGTCAACACGGCGAGCAGGGCACAGACCACTGCCGCCGGCCGTTTTCTTGTGATCATCGGCGGATCTTATTGATCCCCGGGGGCCTGCTCCAAAACGAGCCTCAGACAAGAGGATTGGGCAGCTCCGCCCACTGGTCCCCGGCCGTCTGCGGGGAGAGCCGCATCAGCGTCAGCGCCTTCGTGGGCAGCGGGTCGGCGCGCAGCGCCGCGAGGTCCGGGGTGTCCGGCAGATCCCGCAGGGCCGCCTCCAGCGCCTCCGCGAGCGCCGCCCCCGACCCGGCCGTACCGGCCAGCGCGCCCGCCACGAGCGAGCCGAACAGCTTGCGCCGGAGCGCGCGTTCGTCGTCCGTGACCATGCGGGCGGGCAGGTCCGGCACCGGGATACCGTGCCGGGCGAGGCGGGCCGGGCTGACCCGGATGTCGGCCAGGTCCCGGTAGACCAGCCGCAGCGGATCGCCCGCCGGCGAGAGGACCACCAGGAGGTTCTGGCCGTGCGCCTCCAGTGCCACGCCCAGCTCCAGCAGCCGCAGGCCGACGCCGAGGGCGAGCCGCGCGAAGCCGGCCAGCCACCGCGGGGAGCGGGGGAGCGCGGTGGTGGCGAGCGCCGCCACCGGCAGGACCCGTTCGCCGCTCGCCGCGTACGCCTGCGGCGACTCCCGCAGCACGGCCGCGAAGTCGGGGGAGCCGGCCGCCGCCGCCCCCAGCGTACGGGTCATGTGCAACAGGCCGTCCGTGCGCGCCGCCGGAGTCTCTGCGAAGCCGGACAGCATCGCGGATGCGGCGACCGAGGGCAGTGAGATGTCCCGCACCGACGACGTCAGCCGGGCGCTGAGCGAGGTCTTGACGTGCGGCCCGCCGGGCAGCGCGAGGGTCCGCAGCGACATCAGCGGGTGCGCGGCACGCCGCTCCTCGCACACCCGCTTCAGTACGTGCGCCGCCTGCCAGGGATGCACCGGCAGCACCACCCGCTCCCCGTCCCGCAGCTCCCGCGGCCACGCACCGGCCACCAGGCACTCCTCCGCCCGCACCGGCACCAGCCCGAGCTCCACGACCGGCCGGTGCTCGGGCCCGTAGGCGAGCTGCTCGGCCACCGAGAAACCGGGCCGGGACCGGCACGTGGGGTGGAACGGGTGCCCGTCCACGATCCGCTGCTCCCACGCCCAGTCGCTCTCCGGCCACGCGTCCGGCCGCCCACGCTCCTCCTGTGCCGCCCTCGACAGCGCCAACGAGGCCACACTGTGCCCGACTTCAGCGGCGAACGACGCGGAATGCGGTACGGCGAGGTCTGTCACCAGCCGGGCCGGATCGTCGTACTCCGCCTCGTCGAGCCGTATGACGGACACGTATGCGCCGGTCGCGTAGGGGTCCGGCCGGGGGCCGTGCAGCCGGCGGCCGTCGGACAGCCACAGGGTCAGGCCGTCCCCGCCCCGCTCCCTGCGGACGACCCAGGGCAGCGGATCGTGGGCGAGACCGCGCCACAACCGGGACAGCACGGCCGCCCGGGCCCCGGGCAGTTCTGCCTCGTACCGCGGCACGAGACCGGGCCGTACGACGGCCAGCTCGTCGGCGACCTCGGTCTCGGCGGTGGGGGAACGGTGCACGGGCGGGCTCCTCGGGTACGAATAGGGCGTCACGACAGGGTGACGGCGTCACACATACTGATCATCTCCGCCCGGAAGTCCGGGGATCGTAAGTCCGGAGACCCGGAAGCCCGGAGATCCGGATGGGACCACAGGGAACGAGTGGAACGCGTGGACCTCATGCCCCCGCCCGGCGGCGGTGACTCCGCCCCCGGCGACTCCGCCCATGACGATCCGGTCACCGGTGGCCTCGCCGGACGCGCCGACGCCTACGCCGCCGTGCCGCTGCTGAACTGCCTGCTGCGGGAGGTGGCCCGGCCGGTGCGCAGGACGGGTGAGTACCGGGTCTACCACCTGCCCGCAGGGGACCGCCTGCTGCGGGTGCGCGGTACCCGGCGGCCCGCCGACCCCGAGGTGCGCACGGCGGGCGGCTGGCACCGCGTCGGCCACACCGAGCTGGTCAAACTCGTCGCCGACGAGCTGCGCCGGCACACCGGGCTGTCCAACGACGAACTGCCCGCCGAGATGATCGACAGCAGGGACGCGGTGGCCGTACTGCTCGCCGCCCGCGGCGGGACGCCCCCGCCCGACGACCTGTACCGGCGCTCCGAGCAGTCCCTCCTCACCGGCCACACCCACCACCCCGCCCCCAAGGCGCGCGGGGGCGGCCCCACCAACGGCTGGCTGCCGTACGCGCCGGAGGCGTACGCCCGGTTCCCGCTGACCCTGCTCGGGCTGCGCGAGGACACCGTCGTCGAGGAGGGCGACACCTCCGCCCTCGACGCCCTCGGCACGGCCCCGCCCGGCTACCGGCTGCTCCCCGCCCACCCCTGGCAGCTCGACCTGGCCGCTCCGGAGCTCGCCGCCGCCTTCGCGGACGGCAGACTCGTCCGGCTCGGCACCACCGCCCCCGGCACCTGGCCGACAGCTGCGATCCGCACGCTCTACGCACCCGCTCAGGACCTCTTCCTGAAGTTCAGCCTGGACGTGCGCATCACCAACGACATCCGCCGGCTGTGGCGCCACGACCTGCTCGCCATGCGCCGGACCGACGCGGCCGTGTGCGCCGCCTTCGAGACCTTCGAAGGCCCCCCGGCCTGGCTGAGCGACCGCGGCTACCGCACCGCCGACTTCGCCTTCGAGGCCCTGGCCGTCCTCGTCCGCGACGGCTTCCGCGGCCGACTGCTGCCGGGTGCCACCCCGCTGCTCGCCGCCGCGCTGGTCGAGGGCTTCGACGGCAGCCCGCTCGACCGCGCCGCCGACCCCGGGGCCTGGTGGGCGGCGTACCTCGCGCGGGTGGTGCCCCCGGCGCTGGCCGCCTTCGCCGGGTACGGCGTCGTCCTCGAGGCGCATCTGCAGAACACCCTGGTCGCGGTGGACGCCGAGGGCATGCCCGTGCAGGCGCTGTACCGGGACGCCGAGGGCGTCAAGCTGCTGCCGGAGGTGGAGCGGGAAGCCGGCTGGGAGCGGCTCGTGTACTGCCTGGTCGTCAACCACCTCGCCGAGATCGCCGGCGCCCTCGCCGAGCGCCATCCCGGCCTCGACCCCTGGCCCGCCGCCCGCCGCGAGCTCGCCCGCCACGACCTCCCCGAGATCCCCGCGCTGCTCGCCTCACCCACCCTCCCGGGCAAGACCAACCTCCTGCTGCGCTGGACGAACGCGAACGGCGCGGACGCGCGCTACCTGCCGCTGCCCAACCCGCTGCGCGGCACCTGAACACCGCTCACCCGTCCGGACCCCTCGGCAGAGCGGGGACGGCGGGCGGCGGTCAGGGTGGGGGTGGGGGTGGCTGTCCGTGCCGTGTCCCACCCGCGAGGAGAGGTATGACCGAAACCGACAGGGCCAGCGCCCTCGCCGCGGAACCCGCGGGGCACGGTGAAACGGACCCCGAGGCCGATCTCCGGCGGGTCGGGCTGCACCCCGACCACTGGTACCCGGTCGCCCTGTCCCGGCGCCTCGGCCACGAGCGGGTGCTGGCCACCGCGTTCGCGGGGGAGCGCATCGCCCTCTTCCGCGGCCGGAGCGGCGAGGTCCACGCGCTGGAGGACCGCTGCGCCCACCGGCAGGTGCCGCTGAGCATGGGAGTCGTGGAGGGCGAGACACTCCGCTGCCGCTACCACGCCTGGGCCTACCGCGGCGACGGCCGCATCTCACAGATCCCGTACCTGGCCAAGGGCGACCGCCGGCCACCGCGCGGCGTGCGCGGCTACCCCGTCCGCGAGGCGTACGGCCTGGTGTTCGTCTTCCCGGGCGACCCGCAGCGGGCCGCGGCCACGCCGCTGCCCGAACTGCCGGCCTACGGCTCGCCGCGGTACCGGACCATGACGTACTCCCGGACCGTGCACTGCCACTACTCGTTCATGCACGAGAACCTCCTCGACATGAACCACCAGTTCCTGCACCGGGGCGTGGTCGGCAGACTCCACCCCGAACTGCTGGGCTACCGGAGCGACGAGCGCTCGGTGGAGGCCGGCTACCTGTTCACCCACACCGGCGGAAAGCGGAACCGCAGCGCCGGCCTGCTGGCCTCGGAGGGCATCGGGGGCGGCACCGCCGATGTCATGACGATCCGCACCGAGTACCCGTACCAGACGCTCGACCTGGTCCCGGAGAACGCCGACCGCCCGGCCTTCCGCCTCTGGGCCGCCTACGTACCGGAGGACGCCGAGCAGCGCAGGTGTCACGCCTACGGACTGCTCATGATCGAGAAGCCGAAGGTTCCCGGCCTCCTCCGGCTGGCCTGGCCGTTCATCCGGCGCTTCACCGAGCGGGTGTTCGCCGAGGACCGCATGGCCGTGGAAGCGGAGCAGCGGGCCTGGGACGAGCAGGGCGAGGACCGCAACCACGAGGTGTTCCCGCTGATCCTCGACGTCCGAGAGGTGCTGCGCGCGAACGGCGTCCCCATCGAGGCCCGGCCCGCCGGGTGCGGCGGTGCGGCGCCCTGCGGTGGCGCGCGGCTCTCCGGCGGTACGCGGGATCAGGAGTGACGTGACGCGGTGGCCGGGGCGTCCGGCTCAGCGGCGTCCGGGGTGCCCGGGGTGGCCGGGGCGTCGTCGTCCAGATCGCCGCGGAGGGCGGCGATGGCGAAGGCCGTCATGGACGCCAGGGCGAGCAGCGCGAGTGGCCCCCAGATCGCCGGGATCGACCAGAGCGGCCAGTCGTTGGCGGACTGCGCCCACAGCGTCAGGAGGGCCGCGCCGGCCATGGCGACGCCGTGCCCCCGCACCACCGAGGCCGCCTTCGCATGACGTCGGTCGCGCCGGGCGAACAGCGGCCACGCCCCACCGACGACGGCGGGCAGCCCGAACGAGAAACAGATCAGGGCGCCGCCGAGACGGTCCTCGGGCCACCCCACGGGCGAGTCGGACGTCCGCTGCCGTCGATCGCCGTCGTCGCGCACCTCGACGACCTCCCCCTGCCAGATCAGGCCCACGACCTTGTCGCCCGGCGCCAGCTCCGACACCACCGGGTCGGCGTGCAGGAACGTCACCTCCCAGGGCTTGCCGGAGGGCGGCACCAACTCCGCCTCAGGTGGGGCGTTCCGCTCCCCGCGGTGCGTGTCGGCGCCGCGGACGGTGAACGCCTGCTCCCACCGGCACCCCGAAGCCTTCACCGGCACCGAGGCGCACACCGGGGCGGAGCGGAACTCCCGCTCCCGGTCCAGAGCTCCACGCACCTCCAGGGCACTGGCCACCCCGAAGGCGAGTGCCAGGACACCCATCAGCAGCCACGCCACGCTCCCCGCCGCCCGCCGCTTCCCCGCCCCCACCGAGCCTCCCCGTTCCTCACACAATTCCCTCGAACCGTACCGGAACCCGACGGCCGGTCCCTCAGTCGCAGCCTCCCCGGCCCCTCACCCGCAGCCCCCGGCCCCATGGCAGGATGGCCGTCGATTAAGGCGACGGCGGAACGAGGAAGCCGGTGTGAATCCGGCGCGGTCCCGCCACTGTGATCGGTGAGCCGCTCCCGACAGGCCACTGCCCGCGGACGGGTGGGAAGGCCGGGACCGGCGTCGACCCGAGAGCCAGGAGACTCACGCGGTCGCCTCCTCGACCGACCACCGGGGCGGATCTCCCCGGGAGAGAGGGAAGGTGCGGCATGTCCGCAACGCCGGCCGGAGGGCTTCCGTGCCGCATCGTCGTGTGCCGGGACTGCTGCTGCGGCAGCCGCAAGGTGACCGGTGTCGACCACGTCGCCCAGACCGAGCGGCTGCGGGCGGCCGCGCCGGTCCGGATCTCCGACTGCCTCGACGTCTGCGACCAGGCCAACGTCATCGTCGTCCAGCCCTCCGCGGCGGGCCGGGCGGCCGGTGGGCGGCCGGTGTGGCTCGGGCTGGTCAACGACCCCGCCGCGACCGAGGACATCGTCTCCTGGGTCCGGGAGGGCGGTCCCGGTGTCGCCCCGCGTCCCGAGATCCTCGACCTGTACGCCTTCAGCCCGCTCGCGAAACGGCGCCCGGACCGCTCATGAGGAGAACCGGCGGCTTCAGGACTCCTCGCCGTGCACGAGGGCGGGGTCGACCGTGCTGGGGCGTTCCGACCAGAACGCGGGGGCCCTCAGCCGCCACACGACCATCAGGACCACGCCCGTGAGGGCGATGCCGATGCCGATGACGAGCGGCGGACCGATCCCGAACCACGAGACGCCGCTGTAGGAGTTGGCGGGGTCGGCCATGTCCGACACGGACTCCACCAGCAGCCACGCCAGCAGCCCGGCACCGATCAGCGGGCCGAGACCGATCAGCAGGAAGTCGCGGGCGCCGCGGGTCAGTTCGCGGCGGTAGTAGACCGCGCACGCCAGCCCCGTGAGCGCGTAGTAGAACGCGATCAGCAGGGACAGCGCGGTCAGGGAGTCGAAGAGGGCGTTCTCGCTGATGTGGAAGAGGACGAGGTACCAGACGATGGCGATGCCGGCGACCCACCAGGTGCTCACGTCGGGGGTGCGGAACCGGGGGTGGATGCGGCCGAAGTGCGCGGGCAGGGCGTGCCGGCGTGCCATGGACAGCCCCGTGCGCGAGGCCGGGATGATCGTCGTCTGCGTGGAGGCGAGCGCGGACGTCGACACCGCCAGCAGCACGACCCAGTCCCAGCCGCCCATCGCCTCCTCGGCGAGCAGCGCGAAGATGAACTCCTCCTCCGCCGCGTTCTCGGCGAGGTAGGCCGTCCCGGCGTAGGCCACGACCGCGAAGGCGACCGCGATGTAGGTCACCAGCAGCAGCACCGTCGACCACACGGCAGCCTTGCCGGGCGCGATCGCGGAGTCCTCGACCTCCTCGGTGAGGTTGACCGCCGACTCCCAGCCCCAGTAGATGAACACACCCAGCAGCAGGGACGCGGTGAGCGGCGCCCCGCCGGCTCCGAACGGGTCCAGCCAGCCGATCTTGGGCTCGACGGAGTCCAGGGTGCCGGTGCCGGCGTAGACGCGGTACAGCGCCACCACGGCGAAGGCGAGCAGGCAGGCGACCTGCGCCAGGATGAGGACGTTCTGCACCTTGGCCGACACGTCGATACCGATGACGCAGACGGCCGTCATCACGAGGATCAGCAGCACGGTGAGCACCTGGCGCACGACGTCGTTGTCGGCCCAGCCGTCCAGTCCGACGGCGAGCAGGAAGAAGGTCACGGCGACGTCCGCGAGCGACCCGACCACCAGGACACCGGTCATCGTGATGGCCCAGCCGCCGAGCCAGCCCGCCCACGGCCCCATGGCCCGGGTGACCCAGGAGAAGGTCGTGCCGCAGTCCTGGTCCACCTTGTTGAGGTAGTAGAACGCGGACGCGATCAGCAGCATGGGCACGAACGACGCGAGCATCACCCCGGGGGCGTAGAGGCCCACCAGCGCCACGATCGGGCCGATGACCGCTGCCACGGAGTAGGCCGGGGAGGTCGCGTTGAGCCCGATGACCAGGGCGTCGAGGAACCCGATCGCATCGGGCTTCAGACTCGCGGACGGCGGCGGGCCCGCGTCCTCCGTGACCTCGTCGGCCATGCTCGTCACTCCCGTTGTGCGTGGATGGATCCATACAACAGGCAGGTGTGAGGTATGGCGTTCATTGATGGCGGTTCAGCCGCTTGATGTCGCTTTACATCGCTTTCCGGCGCTGGTTCGCGACCCCCAGGGCCAGGCCGGGAGTCATCCGGGAAGCGTGGGGCACTTGACAGGCCGACGACGGGGTGTCCTGCTCCGGCGCCGCATGAGCCACCACGCTCGAGACACAGGGGGGCACGTGTTCGACGGTTTCTCGTTGGCGCGATGTGCGGGAGACGGCGCTGACCTGCGGGTGCGTTTAGGCGGGAGCGGTCCGGCGGTGCTGCTCCTGCATGGTCATCCGCGCACGCACGCGACCTGGCACCGCGTCGCCCCGCTGCTGGCCGCGGCCGGTCACACGGTCGTCTGCCCCGACCTCCGGGGCTACGGCGAGTCCGACAAGCCCCCGACCGACCCGGAGCACCGTCCCTACTCCAAGCGAGCCATGGCCGGAGACTGCCTGGCGGTCATGCGCCGACTCGGGCACCAGCGTTTCGCCGTCGTCGGGCACGACCGGGGCGCGTACGTGGCCACGCGCCTCGCTCTGGACCACCCGGAGGCCGTGTCCGCCGTCAGCGTGCTGGACGCCGTCCCCATCGGTGAGGCGCTGCGGCGCTGCGACGCGACATTCGCCGCGAGCTGGTGGCACTGGTTCTTCCTCGGACAGACCGACAAGCCCGCCGAGCGCGTCATCAGCGCCGACCCGGACGCCTGGTACAAGGCCGGCCCCGAGGAGATGGGCGCCGAGCGTACGAGGACTACCGCCGCGCGATCCACGATCCGGCCACCGTGCACGCCATGTGCGAGGACTACCGGGCGGGCCTCGGTGTCGACCGGGAGCACGACGACGCCGACCGGCGAGCCGGCCGGCGTATCGGGTCCCCGCTGCAGGTGCTGTGGGCGACCCGTGACGACATGGCCGACCTCTACGGCGACGTGCTGGGTGTCTGGCGCGACTGGGCGGGCGACCGCCTCGACGGTGGCCCGATCGTTTCCGGACACCACATGGCCGAAGAGGCACCCGAAGAACTCGTCACCCAGCTGCGCGACTTCTGGCAGGACAGCGGGGTCCACCGCTGACCATGCCCTCCGCCCCGGGCGCGCACTATGCTCACACCATGCACGCGAACGGTCCGGGAACATGCTGAGAGAGGTCACCGCCACCCGCTACGTCGCGCCCCTGCGTTCCGGCGGTTCCGTCCCCGGTGTCGTCGAGGCGGACGACCTGGGCACGTACGTCGTGAAGTTCACCGGCTCCGCGCAGGGCCGCAAGGCGCTGGTCGCCGAGGTCGTCGTGGGTGAACTGGCCCGGGCTCTCGGGCTGCGGTTCCCCGAACTGGTCCTGGTGCGCTTCGACCCGGCGGTCGCGGACGACGAGCCGCACCAGGAGGTGCGCGAGCTGCACGCGGCCAGCGCGGGGGTGAACCTCGGCATGGACTACCTGCCGGGTGCGCGGGACTTCACGCCCGAGGTCGCGGGAGTCTTCCCGGTCGATCCCCTGGAAGCGGGGCGGATCGTCTGGCTCGACGCCCTGACCGTGAACGTCGACCGCACCGTCCACAGCTCCAACCTGATGGTCTGGCCCACGCTGGGCGTCGCGCCCCCGCGCCTGTGGCTGATCGACCACGGCGCCGCCCTCGTCTTCCACCACCGCTGGGACGGCAGCGACCCGGCCAAGGTCTACGACTTCCGGCACCACGCCCTCGGCCACTATGGGCCCGACGTCCGGGCCGCCGACGTCGAACTCGCGCCCAGGGTGACCGAGGATCTGCTGCGGCGGATCCTCGCGGAGGTCCCGGACGCCTGGCTGGCGGACGAGCCGGGCTTCGCCACGCCGGACGCGGCGCGTGCGGCGTACGTGGCGTACCTCCACGCGCGCGTGCGGGCCTCCGGGGCCTGGCTGCCCACCGGCTTCCCCTCTCCGGAGGAGCTCGCCGCCGAGGAGGCCCTGCGCGCGGCGAGGAACCAGCAAGGACGCCCCGCGTGGCTTAAACAGGTCCCCGACCTGCACGGCAAGCCCGGGGCCCGGCAGGATTGGTCGGTACACCTCGGATGACGGACGTTCAGCGGGTCGAGATCGAGCTCGCGGAGGATTCCCCGGACGCCCCGCGGCGGGTCGAGATCGAGTACTGCACCCAGTGCCGCTGGCTGCCCCGCGCGGCATGGCTGGCGCAGGAGCTGCTCACGACCTTCGAGGCCGAACTGACGGAACTGGCGCTGAAGCCCGGCAGGGGCGGGGTGTTCGTGGTCCGCGTCGGCGACGAGGTGGTCTGGGACCGGCGCGAGCAGGGCTTCCCCGAGCCGACGGCCGTGAAGAAGGCCGTACGCGACCGGGTGGCCCCGGGCAAGTCCCTGGGCCACTCGGAGCGGTAGCGGCTGTTCAGCCCTTGAGCTGCTCGTACGCCGGCAGGGTCAGGAAGTCGGCGTAGTCCTCGTCGAGGGAGACCTTCAGCAGCAGGTCGTGCGCCTGCTGCCAGTTGCCGGCCGCGAAGGCCTCGTCGCCGATCTCGGCGCGGACGTTCGCCAGTTCCTCGGCGGCGACCTTGCGGGCCAGCTCGGCGGTGACCGGCTCGCCGTTGTCGAGGACGACGCCCGCGTTGATCCACTGCCAGATCTGGGAGCGGGAGATCTCGGCGGTGGCCGCGTCCTCCATCAGGTTGAAGATCGCGACCGCGCCGAGGCCGCGCAGCCACGCCTCGATGTAACGGATGCCGACCTGCACGGCGTTGACCAGTCCCGCGTAGGTCGGCTTGGCGTCGAGGGAGTCGATGGCGATCAGGTCGGCCGCCTTGACGTCGACGTCCTCGCGCAGCCGGTCCTTCTGGTTCGGCTTGTCGCCCAGCACCTTGTCGAAGGACTCCATGGCGATCGGCACGAGGTCGGGGTGGGCGACCCAGGAGCCGTCGAAACCGTCGTTCGCCTCGCGGTCCTTGTCGGCCCGGACCTTCTCGAAGGCGACCTTGTTGACCTCGGCGTCCCGGCGGGACGGGATGAACGCGGCCATGCCGCCGATGGCGTGCGCGCCGCGCTTGTGGCAGGTGCGGACGAGGAGTTCGGTGTACGCGCGCATGAACGGGGCGGTCATCGTCACCGCGTTGCGGTCCGGCAGGACGAACTTGGCGCCGCCGTCCCGGAAGTTCTTGACGATGGAGAACAGGTAGTCCCAGCGGCCCGCGTTCAGCCCGGAGGCGTGGTCGCGCAGCTCGTAGAGGATCTCCTCCATCTCGTACGCGGCCGTGATCGTCTCGATCAGCACGGTCGCCCGGACGGTGCCCTGCGGGATGCCGACGTAGTCCTGCGCGAAGACGAAGACCTCGTTCCAGAGGCGGGCCTCCAGGTGCGACTCCGTCTTCGGGAGGTAGAAGTACGGGCCCTTGCCCAGGCCCAGCAGGCGCTTGGCGTTGTGGAAGAAGTACAGCCCGAAGTCGACGAGGGCGCCGGGCACCGGCGTGCCGTCGGCGTCGACGAGGTGACGCTCGTTCAGGTGCCAGCCGCGGGGGCGCATCACGACCGTGGCGAGTTCCTCGTTCGCCTTCAGGGCGTACGACTTGCCGGACTTCGGGTCCGTGAAGTCGATGTTCCGGGTGTAGGCGTCGGTGAGGTTGAGCTGGCCGAGGACCACGTTCTCCCAGGTCGGCGCGGAGGCGTCCTCGAAGTCCGCGAGCCACACCTTCGCGCCCGAGTTGAGGGCGTTGATGGTCATCTTGCGGTCGGTCGGGCCGGTGATCTCCACCCGGCGGTCGTTCAGGGCCTCGGGGGCCGGGGCGACCTTCCAGGAGTCGTCGGCGCGGATGGCGGCCGTCTCCGGGAGGAAGCCGAGGGTGGAGGTGCGCGCGATCTCGGCGCGGCGCTCGGCGCGGCGGGCGAGGAGCTCGTCACGCCGGGGCGTGAACCGCCGGTGCAGCTCGGCCACGAAGGCGAGCGCCGCTTCGGTGAGCACTTCCTCCTGCCGGGACAGGGGCTCGGCGTCGACGATGGCCAGCGGGGACGGCGCTGGTGCGGACATGGACTGTCACTTCCTTCAGCGAGCTACGAAGACGAGCCGGCGGTTCGGCACCGGGTGCCAGTCTTCCCGAATACGGCGTTCCGCGCCCTCAGAGCCCTCGGGCGCTTCTGAACAGTGGATACTAGTTTCCTCATAGTGGAAGTTCAATCGTGTGTTGACGTCGAGATTCTCTGACTCGAGGCAAGGTGGCTCTGCGTGCCACGCCGTTCACTCAAGGTGGGCCAGATCGGCCTCGGTGTCGATGTCGAAGGGCCGCGCGACGTCGCCGCACTCCACGAGCGTGATCTCCGGCACGTGCTCCTGCAGATAGGCCCGTGCCCCCCGGTCCCCGGTCGCGGTCGCGGCGATACCCGCCCAGTGGGCGGCACCGAACAGCACGGGATGACCGCGAACTCCCTCGTAGGCGGCCGACACCAGGGACGTCTCACCCGTGTGGGCCTCCCGGACCCGGGCCACCGCCTCGGGCCCGATGCCGGGCTGGTCGACGAGGCAGACCAGGGCGGCACCGGCCCCGCTCCCGGCGAGCGAGTTAAGCCCGGCCCGCAAGGACGTCCCCATGCCCAGTTCCCAGCCCGGGTTGTCGACGAGGACGCAGTCCGGCAGGAGGGCCCGGGCGCGCACCTCGTCCGACCGGGCGCCCAGCACCACGTGGACGCGTGTGCAACCGCCCTCGCGCAGCACCCGCACCGCGTGCTCCACGAGGGGCCGGCCCCGGTGGGTCAGCAGGGCCTTGGGGTGCCCGCCGAGTCGCCGTCCGCCCCCGGCGGCGAGCAGCAACCCCGCAACCTCGGACCCCTCGTACGTCGTCTTCCTTGTCGTCATGGGTCCTGCATACCGCACCGGTAGGTCACTCAGCGGAGCAAGTCGATGACGCAATGGACTGGCGCCTGGTGGGTCGTGTCGTTTACTGTCCCCGCACCGACCGGCCGGGTGTCCTCGGGCCGGAAGGGCAGGCGCACGACGAGGTGCGAGGGGGAGGACTGTGTTGCGGAGCGTGGAGCAGAAGCGGCAGGGGGCTGTGACCGGCGGCGACCGGGATCCGCGTGTGACGGAGCTGCGCTCCGCCGTGGCGCGGCTGCGCCGCAGGCTCGCCGCCCATCCCGGCGAGTTCGCCGACCGGAGCATCGCCGAGGAGGAACTGGCCGCGCTGGACGCGGTGGCCGCGGGCGGCGCCCCCGAGATCTCGCGGCTGCGCCGCTCCCTGCTGCTGGTCGCCGGTGCGATCGGCTCGGTGAGCGCGCTGTCCCCGGACCTGACGGAGCTCCGCCGGGCCGTGGATCTCTTCGGAGGGCCGGTGCGCGGGCAGGGTTAGGTGTGCCGGGGTTGGTGGCGCGGTAGGCCGGGGTGTCGGGCGCGTTCCCGGGCCCGTCGGAGAAACCGGTCGCCCGGTGCGGGACGGGCGGTTCAGGCTGTCCGTCATGATGCCGCGTCGACGCCGCGCTTCGCCGACCCTGGCGATGTTCCCCCGGCTGCCGCTCTGGATGAAGTCGGCGCACCGCCGTCCGGCGGTGCCGGCCGGCCTCGCGACGCTCCGGGACCTCGCCGGCCGCACGGCCCCCGCCGACGGCTCCGACGCCGCCCACGAACGCGGCGACCGCCCGCGCCATCACACCGGCATGCTCTTCCGCGGCGGCCCGTACCGAGCGCGAACCTCCGGCCGGTACCTGCCGGAGGGACGAGCCGACCGTCAGCCCGTCACGCGGGGTTCTGGCTCGCGAGGGCCTCGGAGAGTTCGGCGGCGATCTGCTGGAGCACCGGCACGATCTTTTCCGTCGCCGCCTCCGTGACCCGGCCCGCCGGGCCGGAGATGGAGATGGCCGCGGCGGTGGGGGAGTCGGGCACCTGGACGGCCAGGCAACGGACCCCGATCTCCTGCTCGTTGTCGTCGATCGCGTACCCCTGGCCGCGCACGTCCTCCAGCGCCGCGAGGAACCCCTCGGGAGTCGTGATCGTCTTCTCCGTCGCGGCGGGCATGCCCGTGCGGGCGAGCAGCGCGCGCACCTCCTCCGGCGGGAAACCGGCGAGCAGCGCCTTGCCCACGCCGGTGGAGTGCGGCAGCACCCGCCGGCCGACCTCTGTGAACATGCGCATCGAGTGCTTCGACGGAACCTGCGCCACGTAGACGATCTCGTCCCCGTCCAGCAGCGCCATGTTCGCCGTCTCGCCGGTCTCCTCGACCAGCCGGGCGAGATAGGGCCGCGCCCAGGTGCCCAGCAGCCGGGAGGCGGACTCGCCGAGGCGGATCAGGCGCGGGCCGAGCGCGTACCGGCGGTTGGGCTGCTGCCGTACGTACCCGCAGGCCACCAGCGTGCGCATCAGGCGATGGATGGTCGGCAGGGGCAGCCCGCTGCTCGCGGACAGCTCGCTCAGGCCGACCTCGCCCCCCGCGTCCGCCATCCGTTCGAGCAGATCGAAGGCGCGCTCCAGGGACTGGACGCCGCCGTTGGCGGAGGACCGGGCGGAGTCGGTGGTGCTGGCGCTGGACGTCGGCACGGCGCGTTCCTTTCGGGACTGGCGGAAGAGCTGAAGCCTACCCGGCAGTCGGTTGACTCCCCGCTCGTACGTAGCTACGTTCTGCGTGCTGGAAGTTTAATTCCGCTTTGTGGAAACGTCCAGTGTGTATGCATGGAGGGAGTCAGGGTCCAGTGTGCCCTTGACGGTGCCGGAGCGGGAGTGAAGACTTCTTCAACAGAAAGTTGAATTCCGTTACGCGGAAGTAACCGTGACGCGGAAGCAAGCGGAAGTAAAGGGGTTCGGGTGTCCGACACTGAACTAATGCTGCGCTCGACGCGTGTCATCACTCCCGAGGGGACGCGCGCCGCTTCGGTCGCCGTCGCCGCCGGCACGATCACGGCCGTCCTCCCGTACGACGCACCCGTACCGGAGGGCGCACGCCTGGAAGACCTCGGCGACGACGTGCTGCTGCCGGGCCTGGTCGACACCCACGTGCACGTCAACGACCCCGGCCGCACGGAGTGGGAGGGCTTCTGGACCGCCACCCGGGCCGCAGCGGCCGGTGGCATCACCACCCTCGTCGACATGCCCCTGAACTCCCTCCCGCCGACCACGACCGTCGCGCACCTGCGCACCAAGCAGCAGGTCGCCGCCGACAAGGCGCACATCGACGTCGGCTTCTGGGGCGGCGCCCTGCCGGACAACGTCAAGGACCTGCGCCCGCTGCACGAGGCCGGCGTCTTCGGCTTCAAGGCGTTCCTGTCGCCGTCCGGCGTGGACGAGTTCCCGCACCTCGAGCGGGACCCGCTCGCCCGCTCCATGGCCGAGATCGCCGCCTTCGACGGGCTGCTCATCGTGCACGCCGAGGACCCGCACCTGCTCTCCTCGGCCCCGCAGCAGGGCGGTCCCCGGTACGCCGACTTCCTGGCCTCCCGCCCCCGGGACGCCGAGGACACCGCCATCGCCCAGCTCATCACCGAGGCGAAGGCCCTCCACGCGCGCGTGCACGTCCTGCACCTCTCCTCCAGCGACGCCCTGCCGCTGATCGCCGAGGCGAAGGCGGAGGGCGTACGGCTCACCGTGGAGACCTGCCCCCACTACCTGACCCTCACCGCCGAGGAAGTCCCCGACGGCGCCAGCGAGTTCAAGTGCTGCCCGCCGATCCGCGAGTCCGCCAACCAGGACCTGCTCTGGCAGGCCCTGGCCGACGGCACCATCGACTGCGTGGTCACCGACCACTCCCCGTCCACCGCCGACCTGAAGACGGACGACTTCGCGACGGCCTGGGGCGGTATCTCCGGCCTTCAGCTGAGTCTGGCCGCGGTCTGGACGGAGGCCCGCAAGCGCGGCCACGGCCTGGAGGACGTGGTCCGCTGGATGTCGACGCGTACGGCCGAACTGGTCGGCCTCGACACCCGCAAGGGCGCCATCGCGGCAGGCCACGACGCCGACTTCGCCGTCCTCGCGCCCGACGAGACCTTCACCGTCGACCCGGCGGGCCTCCAGCACCGCAACCACGTCACGGCGTACGCGGGCAGGACCCTCCACGGCGTCGTGAAGTCCACCTGGCTGCGCGGGCAGCGCATCGTCGCGGACGGCGAGTTCACCGAGCCGAAGGGCCGACTCCTCACCCGGCACCCCTGACCACCCACGCACCCGCATCCCTACCGGCCGACTCCCGAAAGGCACAGCACGTGACGGCGATTCCCAGCTTCACCGGCGACGCGAACCCCTACGGAGGCGGCGACCCGTACGCGGACTACCGCACCGCCGACCTCCCCTTCACCCAGTACGCCAACCTCGCCGACCGGTGCCTCGGTGCCGGTGTCATCGCCGCCAACGACGAGTTCTTCGCCCAGCGCGAGAACCTCCTGGTGCCCGAGCGCGCCGAGTTCGACCCCGAGCACTTCGGGCACAAGGGCAAGATCATGGACGGCTGGGAGACGCGCCGTCGCCGGGGCGCCTCGGCCGAGCACCCGTGGCCGACCGCCGAGGACCACGACTGGGCGCTGGTCCGGCTGGGCGCGCCGGGCGTGATCCGGGGGATCGTCGTCGACACGGCCCACTTCCGCGGCAACTACCCGCAGGCGGTGTCGGTCGAGGGCACCTCGGTGCAGGGATCGCCGTCCCCGGAGGAACTCCTGGGCGACGACGTGAAGTGGACGACCCTGGTCCCGCGCACGCCGGTCGGCGGTCACGCGGCGAACGGCTTCGAGGTGTCCGTGGAGCAGCGCTTCACGCACCTGCGCGTCAACCAGCATCCCGACGGGGGCATCGCACGCCTGCGGGTGTACGGCGAGGTCGTCCCGGACCCCGAGTGGCTGGAGGTCCTCGGCACCTTCGACGTCGTCGCCCTGGAGAACGGCGGCCGGGCCGAGGACGCGTCCAACCTCTTCTACTCCCCGGCGAGCAACACCATCCAGCCCGGCCGCTCCCGCAAGATGGACGACGGCTGGGAGACTCGCCGCCGGCGCGACCAGGGCCACGACTGGATCCGCTACCGGCTCGCCGCCCAGGCCCAGGTACGCGCCCTGGAGATCGACACCGCCTACCTCAAGGGCAACAGCGCCGGCTGGGCGTCGGTGTCGGTCAAGGACGGTGAGGACGGCGAGTGGCGCGAGATCCTGCCCCGCACCCGCCTCCAGCCCGACACCAACCACCGCTTCGTCCTGCCGGCCCCGGCCGTCGGCACGCACGCACGCGTGGACATCTTCCCGGACGGCGGAATCTCCCGCCTGCGCCTGTTCGGCTCGCTCACCCAGCAGGGCACGAGCCACCTCGCGGCCCGCCACCAGGAACTGGGCGGCTGACCAGGGACCCGGGCCCGCTTTCCCCGCGACCTGATCCAGCCGGCAGCCCCGGGCCCGGGGGCGCACCGGCTGACAGCACCGGTGCGCCCCCCATGTGTCACGCCGCGTGCCCGCCGTCCACGGCGAACTCGGCGCCGGTCACGTACGTCGCCCCCGCCAGATACGCCACCGTCGACGCCACCTCGTCCGCCGTCCCGAACCGGCCCAGCGCGGTCATCGCCGCCTGGCCGGACGCGAACGGTCCGTCCGCCGGGTTCATGTCGGTGTCCGTCGGGCCCGGGAGGACGAGGTTCGCGGTGATCCCGCGCCCGCCCAGCTCCCGCGCCAGGGCCTTCGTCAGGCCGGCGAGCGCCGCCTTGCTCATCGCGTAGAGCGTCCCGCCGGGGCCCGGCACCCGCTGGGCCATGCAGCTGCCGATCGTGATGATCCGCCCGCCCTCCGCCATCCGCGCGGCGGCGGCCTGGGAGGTCAGGAACACACCCCGCACGTTGATGTCGAGCACACGGTCCACATCCGCCAGCGACAGGGTCTCCAGCGGCCCGAGCACCCCCACCCCCGCGTTGTTGACCAGGATGTCGAGGCCGCCCAGCGCCTCGGCCGTCGTGGCCACGGCACCGGCCGCGTCGTCCGCGTCCGCCGCGTCCGCGCGCACCGCCACCGCCCGGCGCCCCAGCGCCTCCACGGCCCGTGCCACGTCCTCGGCCGCCTCCTTGCCGTTCACATAGCCGACGGCGACATCCGCGCCCTCCCGGGCCAGCCGCAGTGCCGTCGCCGCGCCGATGCCCCGGCTGCCGCCGGTCACCAGAGCCACCTTGCCGTCAAGAGTTCCTCGGTTCGTCATGCGTCCATCCCAGCGCCGGCGCGTCCGGAACGCTGGCGGCGAACGGACATGGAGGTCCCTGGGAGTCGTCGGCGGCACCGTGCGGACGGCATACGGCCCAGCGATGAGTTGCGGCGGCCGGTGGGGTCTGTACCGATGAACAGCAGATCCACCCGTTCCGGAAGGAAGGCCCCGCCATGGGCAAGCTCGTCTCCACCCTCTTCGTCACCCTCGACGGCGTCTACCAGGCCCCCGGCGGCCCGCACGAGGACACCCGCGGGGGCTTCACCCACGGCGGCTGGAGCTTCCCGTACGCCGACGAGGACTTCGGCCGGTTCATGGGCGAGGTCTTCGTGAGGCCCGGTGCCTTCCTGCTCGGACGCCGTACGTACGACATCTTCAGCACGTACTGGCCGAAGGTGACCGACCCCGGCGACCCCGTCGCCTCGAAGCTCAACTCACTGCCGAAGTACGTCCCCTCCTCGACCCTGACGGACCCTGGGTGGGCGGGCACCACCGTGCTCTCCGGGGACCTCGCCAAGGAGGTCACCGCCCTGAAGGAGCGCACCGACGGCGAGGTCCAGGTGCACGGCAGCGGCGCCCTGGTCCGGTCCCTGCTGGCACTCGACCTCGTCGACACGCTCCACCTGCTGACCTTCCCGGTCGTGCTCGGCACCGGGTTCCGGCTGTTCCCGGAGGGCGCCGTACCGACCGCGTTCCGCCACGCCGGGGGGAGCGTCACCGGCGAGGGCGTCTCGATCCAGACGTACGACCTGGCGGGCCGCCCGCAGTACGGCGAGTTCGGCCTGCCGGAGAACTCCTAGACCAGGTGAACTGCCCGCGAACGAAGGGATGTTCACAGCAAATTCTTCGAGTTTGTCATTGACATGCCACTGTCTACGCGCGTCATCATGAGCGCATGAATCTCCCCCCACGCGCCTCGCGGCTCGGCGCAGCAGCCGCACTCCTGTCCGCCCTCCTCGTCGGCGGCACCGTCTCCGCGACCACGGCCGACGCGGCCCCCACCGCCGTCGGTGACATCTGCTACAGCAAGCTGCCGTCCCAGGCCCACGACACGCTCGACCTGATCGAGCAGGGCGGCCCCTACCCGTTCGAGCAGGACGGCACCGTCTTCCAGAACCGGGAAGGCATCCTGCCCAGCCAGTCGTCCGGCTATTACCACGAGTACACGGTCATCACCCCCGGCTCCGACACGCGCGGCGCGCGACGCATCGTCACCGGGGAGAAGAACCAGGAGGACTACTACACGGCCGACCACTACGAGTCCTTCGACCTGGTCGACCACGGCTGCTGACGAGGTGTCCGTCCGGCGGGTCAGACGGACTTCCGGCTGCCGGCGGCCGCGAACAGCGCGATGCCCAGCACGAGCAGGGCGACGCTCGCGTAGACCTCGTAGCCGTCGAGGAAGCCCAGTCGCTGCACGAGGCCCCAGTCCCAGTCGGTGAACTCGTGCACCAGGCCCGCCACGCCCTGCACCAGGGCGAGGAAGCCGAGAATCTCCAGTACCTGCTTCATGGTGGAAAGCCTCGCCCCGCGGACCCTCCACGCGCATCGGCCGCGGGGCGAGCGCACCGGGACGGAAGTCCCTCTTCCGGGTCGCCGTCCGTACCAAAAGTCTCCGGCGCCGCGACTTTGGTCGACGATCCGGCCCGAGGAGACGTGCCAGGGGCCCCGGTTGCGTAGATTTGCCGACCGTGAGTGGTGACGACGCGGGGCAGGCCTCCCCGGTGCCGACGGCGCAGACGCCCGCGCTCTTCACCGGGCGCCGGTGGTTCATCCCGTCGGCCCTGCTCCACGAACTCGACCCCGACGCCGGACGCCCCGGGCGAACCGCCCGCGACTGGGTCGTCGACTTCGCCTGCTTCGTCGTGGCCGTACTGCTGGGGGCGGTCGCCATAGAGGCCCTCAGCAGGAACCCCCGGGTCCCGGACGGGCTGGCCGTCCTCGACCAGGTGATGGGCGCGCTGGCCTGCGCGGCGGTCTGGCTGCGCCGCCGCTGGCCACTGGGGCTGGCCGTCGCGCTCACCCCCGTCACCTTCGTCTCGGACACCGCGGGCGGTGCGGGCGTCATCGCCCTGTTCACCCTCGCCGTGCACCGCCCCTTCCGGTACGTGGCCTGGGTGGGTGGCGTCAACGCGGCACTGGTCCCGCTGTTCTACTGGCTGCGCCCCGACGTCGACATGCCCTACCTCGTGAGCGTGGTCTTCGCCGTGCTGCTGACGGTGGCGATCGTGGGCTGGGGCATGTTCGTACGGGCCAAGCGGCAATTGCTGCTGAGTCTCAGGGACCGGGCCCGGCGTGCCGAGACCGAGGCGCGGCTGCGGGCCGAGCAGGCGCAGCGGCTCGCCCGCGAGGCCATCGCGCGCGAGATGCACGACGTGCTCGCCCACCGGCTGACCCTGCTGAGCGTGCACGCGGGCGCCCTGGAGTTCCGGCCCGACGCGCCCCCGGCCGAGACGGCACGGGCGGCGGGCGTGATCCGGGAGAGCGCGCACGAGGCCCTCCAGGACCTGCGGGAGATCATCGGCGTCCTGCGGGCGGGAGAACCCGACGACGCCGGCCGGCCGCAGCCGACCCTCGCGGCGCTGGACCCGCTGGTCGCCGAGTCCCGCGAGGCCGGCATGAAGCTCTCCCTCCACCACCATGTCACCGACCCCGCCGCCGTCCCGTCCTCCGTCGGCCGCACCGCCTACCGGATCGCCCAGGAGGGCCTGACCAACGCCCGCAAGCACGCCCCCGGCACGGAGGTCACGGTGTCCGTCACCGGCGCACCGGGCGACGGCCTCACCGTCTCCGTGCGCAACCCGCCTCCCGAGGGCGAGGTGCCGCCCGTCCCCGGCTCCGGGCAGGGCCTGATCGGCCTGACGGAACGGGCGACCCTCGCGGGTGGCCGCCTGGAGCACGGGCCCACCCCGGACGGCGGGTTCGAGGTGCGGGCGTGGCTGCCGTGGAGCTGAGCGGCCCGGCCGCGGGACGGTAGGACACCGACCCCGAAACGCTTGTGGCCGTTGCGGCGTGCGGCGGATCATGAGCATGTGCCGCTGGGTGCAACGCAGTTCGAGATCGGGTCCGAGGAGCGGGGGAATTGACATGACTGCGCCCTACGACCTCCAGGCGCTGCGCTGGGAGATCGAACAGCGGATCAAGGACGTCGTGAACGCCCGGGAACTGGCCGGCATGACCCGACTGGTGCTGGACCGGCTGGGGTGCGACACGGCGCGGCAGGCCCACGACAGGCTGTACGAGGACTGGGCGGCGCTGCCCCGGGGCACCGTCATGTCGGGCCTGCGCGCCGGACACGTGCTGTGCGTGCTGCCGATCCTGCGGCTCGAACAACCGCTCTACGACCCGGTGCGCGAGGAGGAGCTCTGGCAGGCGGCGCGCGAGCACGGTCCGGCGGACGACACCTGGCAGGCCGACGTCGTCGTCAAGAACAGCGCGTTCGGCCTGCGGCACCTCACCGAACCCGCCCAGATCGAGCGGGCGATCGCCCGCATCGAACAGGCCCGGTCCCTGCACCCGGCCGGCACCCGGACCCGGGAGAACCTCGACTTCGCCCACGCCGGCCTGCGCACCTATCTCGCCCAACTGGGGGGCGGCGAGGACGACTTCGACGACGCCGTCGACGACATGGCCCGTATCGTCCAGAACGCGGCACTCCAGCCGGCCGAGCGGTCGGCCCTGAACGCCCAGGTCGCCCTGTTCCGGGTGCACCAGGCGGCCCGACGCGCGGACGAGGCCGCCATGGCCGAGCAGATCCGCGTGCTCGAACTCGCCCTGACCGAACTGCCCGCCGACCACGTCGACCTGCTCGCGTTCGAGTCCAACCTGGAGGCCGCCCGGAGCCACCTGAGCCTGCTGCGCGCCCAGCGCACCGGGCGGCTCGAACCCGCCGCCGAAGGAGCGGGCGCCGCCACGCCGACGGACGAGTTGCGCCGCAGGATCGCCGCACTGCCGCGCAACGCCCAGGCGGACAAACTGGCCGAGGCGGGCTTCGCCGTGGGGGCACGGGCCCTGCCGGCCATGGACCACCAGGGAATGCTGGAGGCCATGGAACTCCAGCAGGCCGCCCTCGACCTGCTGGAACCCGACGACGACCGGTGGATCCGGGGCACGGGCGCCCTGGGCGTCGTCCACTGCACCCTGGCCGCGCTGCACTTGGCGCCCCCGGCCGACCGCCCCCACCATCTCGACCAGGGCATCGCCTGGCTGCGCCACACCCTCCGGATGACCGACGGACCGCATCACCCGCTGTGGGGCGGCACCGGCATGACCCTCGCCAAGGCCTACCGCCTGCGCGGCGACGAGTACGCGCACGACCACCGCGCCCGGCGGCTGAACTACGACGCCTCCCGCCGCGTCGGCCTCGAATCCCTGCGCGCGGCCGCCTGGACCTCCCTCCTCCAGTCCGGTACCGCCCACGCCGCCGAGACCGCCCGGACGGCGGGTGTCCAGGCTCTCGACGTGGCCCGCTGGTGCCTGGCCGACGGCGCGCACGCCGACGCCGTACGGGCCCTCGACTCGGGACGCGGCCTCGTCCTGCACGCCGCGACCGTGGCCACCACCGTGCCCGACATGCTGCGGGAGCGCGGGCGACAGGAGCTCGCGCAGGAGTGGCAGGCCGCGGGCAGCGTGCCCGACGTCGGGGAGGGGACGCTGTTCACCGCCCAGGCGGGCCCGGCGGGTCCCTCCAGCAGATTGCGCCGCCGGGTCCTGGAGGCGCTGGCGGACTCCCCACGGCACCAGGGGCTGCTGGACGTGCCGTCGACCGCCGCCATCGGCGCCGCACTGGCCGCGATGGGCGCGACGGCGCTGGTCTACCTGGTGCCGGGAGAGGCAGAAGTCCCCGGGCTCCTCGGCCCGCAAGGCGGAACCGGTGCCGCCGTCATCGTCACCGCCGACGGTGCCGCCCGCTCCCTCGTCCTGCCCCGCCTCACCCTCGACGCACCCCCGCTGACCGCCTACCGCGCCACCGGCACCCCCGGCCGTGACGCCGGCGGCCCGCCGGTCACCGGCACACCCTCCGGACCGGCGCCGGGCCACGGCACGAGCCGTGCCGCCCTGGACGAGCTGTGCGCCTGGGCCGGTACGGCCGTGATGGAACCGCTGCTGAACGAACTCCCGCGCGGCTTCGGCCGGCCGCCCTCCGTGGTGCTGGTGCCCATGGGCGAGCTGGGCGTGGTGCCCTGGCACGCGGCGCGTCTGAGCGGCCGCCGCCGCTCGCGCGGGTACGCGTTCGAACGTGCGGACATCTCGTACACGCCCTCGGCCCGGCTGCTGTGCGACGTGGCGGCCCGGCCCGCCGCCGGCACCCGGCAGACCCTGGTCGTCGGCAACCCGACCCGCGACCTGCACCACGCCGGCGAGGAGGCCGAGGCCGTCCACCGCGCCTTCCACCCGGACGGCGATCTCCTCGGCCCCGGAACCGCCACCCCGGCCGCCGTCACCGACTGGCTGCGCCGACAGCAGGGCGGCCTGCTGCATCTGGCCTGCCACGGGGTGGTCCGTCAGGGCGAGCGGCACAGCGCCTGGCTCGCCCTGTCCGGCGGGGAGTTGACGGCCGAGGAGCTGACCGAGGGCGTGGCCCGCTGCCGCGGCCTGGAGCTGGCGGTGCTCGCCGCCTGCCGCACCAACGTCTCCGGACACGGCTACGACGAGGCGTACAGCCTGTCCACCGCGTTCCTCGTCGCGGGCGCCCGCTCGGTCATCGGCTCCCTGTGGCCGGTGCCCGACGAGGCGACGTCCTTGCTGATGTACCTCACCCACCACTTCATGAGCCGTGAGGGCCAGCCGCCCGGGGCGGCCCTGCGCAGCGCGCAGTCGTGGATGCTGAACGACCGCCGAGAGGCGCCGCCCGGCATGCCCGCCCACCTCAGCGCGCGGATCCGTGACATCGACGGCGACGACCTGACGGCATGGGCGGGCTTCACCCACCTCGGCTGGTGACGGCTCCTCACACCTGGGTGCGCACCACCACCTGTGCCGTCCCCCACCGGCCCGCCCCACCGGCAGGCGGGCCGCCCGCCTCCCGGCCGCCCCCGGGACCCGCCGCGACCAGTCGCAACAGGGCGCCGCCGGCCGCCGGTCCCGCGCTGAGGCGTGCACCGGACGGGGCGGCAGGGGACCAGGCGGGCAGCCGGAAGGGCGCGAGGTTCAGCTCGTCCTCCGCGACGATCACCTTCAGCCAGTCCCGGGTGAAGGCACCCGGTACCGCCGAACGGCCATGCGGCAGCCGCAGCCACACGGGCTGCCCCCGACGGGCCCAACCGGCCCTGCCGTCCCCGATGAACTCACCCTCGAACAGGTGCGGGGACGAGGCATAACCGTCCGTCAGGTCGAGCAGGACGGCCCACAGGTCACGTCCGGAGAAGTTGTGGATCCCGACCCGCACCTGTGGTTCACGGCCGTCGGCCGTGTAGGCGCAGACGATCTCACCGTCCGCCTCGTGCCGCAGACTGCCCACCGGCGTCTCCTCGACGGTGATCCGCACCAGCGAGGACAGCAGCGGATCGGGATTGTCCAGGTCCCGGATGTGGTGCCAACGGGCGATGTGGGCCAGGCAGTCGGCGACATGGGCCGCGTCCGCGGGGGAGCGCAACGGCAGATCGGGAACAGGATGCCCGGCACCACCCGACACCCGTGCCCGACCGTCCCCGGCCACCACACCCAGCCGGAGAGACTCTCCGGCCGCGGGAGGCCGCACAGGCCCTCCCGCCGCGGGGGGCCCGTCCGGTTCCATGGTCAGTGCGGGCACCTCTGCGACGGCCTTCGCGAGCAGGCGCACGGCGGCCGGGTCACCGGACAGCGTCACGACGGCCGGTGGGAACGCCAGTGCCGACGGGGTCACGGCGTGCGCCACCTGCTCGTCCGCCGCCGTCGGCCGCCAGCCGACCGGTTCCACCAGGGCCGACTCGGGGCGCACCTCCCGCACCGCGACCGTGCGCGCTCCCGGGTCTCCCAGCAGGGCGAACTCGGCGCCCGCGGACCGCAGCCCGTGGGCCGCACCGCAGTTGACCTCCCAGCCCCAGGCCGTGTGCCGCAGCAGAAACGGCGAGGCCGGGGCCGGCTCGCCGGACAGGAACACCCCGTCCTCGGGCCCGCGCAGTTCGGGGTGCTGGACATGCCCCAGGGCACGCACGCGCGCGTGGGTGAGGGCGTGCACCTCCCCGTACGTGGTCGTGGGACCGAGCCGGCCGAGCGTGCTCAGCAGCGCGTGACTGAAGCACCCGCGGGTCTGCCCGTCGATGACCTTCTCGTGCGCGAGCTCCTGCGGCCGGCACGCGGCCAGCAACACGTGCCGGCCCGGTTCGGCCCCCGTCCCGCCGCCGTCGCGCGAACCCGTGTGCCACCACGGCCTCCAGGGCACCCCCCGGACGGCGTCCTCCCGCGTCGCACCGCCCGAGTGGCAGCAGTCCAGCACGGCCACGACATGGGTGCCGCGGGCGGCGATGCCGTCCAGGAGCGCCCCGAGTTCGGTGTCCTGCAGCACCGGCTGCCCGCCCGGGACGAGACTGTCGTGGCACACCAGCGCCTGTGACCAGCCGGTGGCCTCGCCGGGGTCGGCGGCGGGGCTCTGGCTGCCGTGCCCGCTGAACCACAGCAGCGCGGTGTCCCCGGGGCCGCCGCGCCCCAGGTGCTCCTCGACGCCGGCGAGCACCGCCGCCCGGGTCGCCCGGTCGTCGTACAGCGTCCGGATCCGCGGCGCCGGACCGCTCCTGGCCCGCAGCCAGCCCTCCGCCGCCCGCGCGTCGTTGACGCAGCCGCGCAGCGGCCGGCCAGGGTAGTCGTCGATGCCCACGAAGAGGGCGTGCACGGTGCGCATGAGGTGATCCTTCCAGGCGAGCGGGGGCGTGGGCAGGGCGATGACGTGGCGTGTCCCGTCCCCACCGTCCCAACCGTCCCCGGCCATCGCACATCCGGCCCGCCGCCTCCCCCGGCCGTGATTACGTAAGGCCATGACTGCGATCAGACTGCTCCTCGTCGACGACGATCCGCTGGTGCGGGCCGGGCTGTCCTTCATGATGGGCGGGGCCGACGACATCGAGATCGTCGGCGAGGCGGCCGACGGCGGTGAAGTCGAGGCGCTCGTCGACCGCACCCGCCCGGACGTCGTCCTGATGGACCTCCGGATGCCGGCAGTTGACGGTCTCACCGCGACGGAGCGGCTGCGTGCCCGTCAGGACGCCCCCCAGGTGGTCGTTCTCACCACCTTCCACGCCGACGAACAGGTGCTGCGGGCGCTGCGCGCGGGCGCCGCCGGTTTCGTCCTCAAGGACACGCCGCCGGCCGAGATCCTCGCGGCGGTGCGTCGCGTAGCGGCCGGGGACCCGGTCCTGTCGCCCACGGTGACCCGCCAGTTGATGAGGCACGCGGTCGGTACCGCCGCCGACACCCGCCGCACCCGGGCGCGTGACCGCATGGCCGCCCTCAACGACCGCGAGCGCGAGGTCGCCGTCGCGGTCGGCCGGGGCCTGTCCAACGCCGAGATCGCCACCGGACTCTTCATGAGCGTCGCCACCGTCAAGACGCACGTCTCCCGCATCCTGGCCAAACTCGACCTCAACAACCGTGTGCAGATCGCGCTGCTCGCCTACGACGCGGGGCTCCTGGAGGAGGACCGCCTCGAAGGAGAGCAGGAGAGTCGCTGATCGCCGCACGGGGACGTCGTCAGGTGAACGCGGCGGCGGCGCCACCGGGGATCTCCGCCAGGCGCACGGCCCTGCGCTCCCGGCGGGACAGCTCGCACGCCTCCGCGACCCGCAGCGCCTGGAGGGCCTCGCGCCCGTCGCAGGGGTTGGGCCGCTCGCCCCGCACGACCTCGACGAACGCGTTCAGCTCCGCCTCGTAGGCGGGGCCGAAGCGCTCCAGGAAGCCGGTCCAGGGCTTGTCCGCGGCCGGCGGTCCGGTCGGCTCGGTGGACGCGATCGGCGTACGGTCGTCCAGCCCGACCACGATCTGGTCGGCCTCCCCGGCCAGCTCCATGCGCACGTCGTAGCCGGCCCCGTTCAGCCGGGCGCCGGTGACCGTCGCGAGCGTGCCGTCGTCGAGGGTGAGCAGCGCCGCGCCGGTGTCGACGTCGCCGGCCTCCCGGAACATCGCCGGCCCCGCGGCGGACCCGGCCGCGTACACGTCCGCCACCTCGCGGCCCGTCACCCAGCGCAGGACGTCGAAGTCGTGGATCAGCGTGTCCCGGTACAGCCCGCCCGACAGCGGCAGCCACGCGGCCGGCGGCGGGGTCTGGTCACTGGTCAGTGCCCGCACGGTGTGCAGCCGTCCCAGCCTCCCGGACCGCACGGCCTCCCGCGCGCCCAGGTAACCCGTGTCGAACCGCCGCTGGAAGCCCATCTGGAGCACCGTCCCGGCCGTCTCGACCTCGGCGATGGCGCTCATGCTGCCCGGCAGGTCCAGCGCGATGGGCTTCTCGCAGAACACCGGCAGGCCCGAGCGTGCTGCCCGACCGATCAGTTCGGCGTGGGCCGACGTGTTGGTCGTGATCACCACGGCGTCGACCCCCCACCGGAAGATCTCCTCCACGCCCGGCGCCGCCGTCTCACCCAGCCGGTGTGCCAGTTCCTGGGCCCGCGTGGCGTCCGCGTCCGTGAGGATCAGGGAACCGACGTCCCGGTTCCGGCTGAGCGTGTTCGCGTGGATGGTGCCGATGCGGCCCGTCCCGATGACCCCGATGCGCATGAAAACAAAGTGCGTGCCGAGTCCGCCGCTGTCAATCTGTATGTCCGGACAATCTGACTACACGACTTCCCGTCAACAACGCACGGAGCTACGCTCGGCCCGTGCCGAAACCAGAAGTGGACCCGACCGTGCAGCTTGAGCTGAGCGTGGACCGAAGCTCTCCCGTGCCGTTGTACTTCCAGCTGTCCCAGCAGCTGGAGGCCGCGATCGAGCACGGCACGCTGACTCCCGGCAGCCTGCTGGGCAACGAGATCGAACTCGCCGCCCGGCTCGGCCTGTCCCGGCCGACCGTCCGCCAGGCCATCCAGTCGCTCGTCGACAAGGGCCTCCTCGTCCGCCGCCGCGGGGTCGGCACCCAGGTCGTGCACAGCCAGGTCAAACGCCCGCTGGAGCTGAGCAGCCTGTACGACGACCTGGAGGCGGCGGGCCAGCGCCCGGCCACCAAGGTCCTGGTCAACACGGTCGTCCCCGCGTCCGCCGAGGTCGCCGCCGCACTCGGTGTCGCCGAGGACAGCGACGTCCACCGCGTGGAACGCCTGCGCCTCGCCCACGGCGAGCCCATGGCCCACCTCTGCAACTTCCTGCCCCCCGGCCTCATCGACCTCGACACGGACCAGCTGGAGTCGACCGGCCTCTACCGCCTGATGCGGGCGGCGGGCATCACCCTGCACAGCGCCCGCCAGTCGATCGGCGCCCGAGCGGCGACGACGGAGGAGGCGGAACGCCTGGCGGAGGAGGCGGGTGCGCCACTGCTGACGATGCAACGGGTCACATTCGACGACACGGGCCGCGCAGTGGAGTACGGCACACACACGTACCGCCCGACGCGCTATTCGTTCGAATTCCAGCTCCTGGTACGGACATGAGGGTGACGTGGTCAAAGGGCGCGGGGCCGTATCGATGTGCGACTTTGCCGCGTGGGCGCGACAAGCCCCACGCACCCGCGCCCGGCAATGATCCGCACCACCCCTCTGCTCCGCGCCCTGCCCCCTGGTGAGGCAGAATCGGCGGCGATGAGCACCTACCGCGACTTCACCGCCCCCATCGGCTCCCGCCGAGCCACCGCGCTCCGCACGGTCGGTACCCGGGAGCGCCGCTCCCTCCTGACGGCGCCCCGCGTGCCGACGGTCGGCATCGACATCGGCGGTACGAAGGTGATGGCGGGCGTCGTCGACGCCGACGGCAACATCCTGGAGAAGGTCCGCACGGAGACCCCGGACAAGTCCAAGAGCCCGAAGGTCGTCGAGGACACGATCGCGGAGCTGGTCCTGGACCTGTCCGACCGGCACGACGTGCACGCCGTCGGCATCGGCGCGGCCGGCTGGGTCGACGCCGACCGCAACCGCGTGCTGTTCGCCCCCCACCTGTCCTGGCGCAACGAACCGCTCCGCGACCGCCTCTCGGGCCGGCTCTCGGTCCCCGTCCTCGTGGACAACGACGCCAACACCGCCGCCTGGGCGGAATGGCGCTTCGGCGCGGGCCGTGGCGAGGACCACCTCGTGATGATCACGCTGGGCACCGGCATCGGCGGCGCCATCCTGGAGGACGGCCAGGTCAAGCGCGGCAAGTACGGCGTCGCCGGCGAGTTCGGCCACATGCAGGTCGTCCCCGGCGGCCACCGCTGCCCGTGCGGCAACCGCGGCTGCTGGGAGCAGTACAGCTCCGGGAACGCCCTGGTCCGCGAGGCGCGCGAGCTGGCCGCGGCCGACTCGCCGGTGGCCTACGGGATCATCGAGCACGTCAAGGGCAACGTCTCCGACATCACCGGCCCGATGATCACCGAGCTGGCCCGCGAGGGCGACGCCATGTGCATCGAGCTGCTCCAGGACATCGGCCAGTGGCTCGGCGTCGGCATCGCCAACCTCGCGGCCGCCCTCGACCCCTCCTGCTTCGTGATCGGCGGCGGTGTCTCGGCCGCCGACGACCTGCTGATCGGCCCCGCCAGGGACGCCTTCCGCAGGCACCTGACGGGCCGCGGCTACCGCCCCGAGGCCCGTATCACCCGGGCCCAGCTCGGCCCCGAGGCCGGCATGGTCGGCGCCGCCGACCTGGCCCGCCTGGTGGCCCGCCGCTTCCGGCGCGCCAAGCGCCGCCGGGTGGAGCGGTACGAACGCTACGAGCGGTACGCGCAGGCCCGCCGCAGTACCCAGGAGACGCCGTGACCGCCTCCCTGCCGCACCAGGGCTCCTGGCCGGACGGAGAGGAGCGGCCGGCCGAGGACCGCCGCCACATGATCCGCCGCCGGGCGCTGACCCTGCTGATCATCGTGCTGCTCATCGGCGTCCCGGCCGGCTACCTCGTCATCTCCGCCAACCAGAGCCGGGACAGCGGCAAGGACAAGGAGGCGAAGTACTCGGCGACCGGCCTGACCGCGGGCTGGCCGTCCAAGCTCCAGCGCCGGATCTACCAGGTGCCCGTCCCGCACCCGGCCTGGCACGTGGCCTACTACGAGACCAACAACTGGAAGACCAGCCGCCTGTACACCCAGTTCGAGACCAACTCGGCCGGTCTCGACGCCTATCTGACGGGCCTCGGCATGACCCGGGACGACCTGAAGAAGGGCCACGTCACCATCGGCGCCCGCGACCGGAAGATCACCGGCTGGAAGTTCGCGGAGAACGGCGCGTGGTCCGGCTTCGTCCACCGGCAGAAGAACCCGGCACCCACGCACGACGTGGTCGTGGACCTGTCCAACCCGGCGTATCCCTGGGTGTTCGTGGTGTCCCGGACGGTGCCCTGATCCCGCTCGGAGCCGATTGTCAGACCCCGCCCGTAGAGTCGGAGACGACTGATCCGAAAAGCGGGCGGGAGGTGGCAGGACGTATGGGCGACACGGCTGCGGTGGCCGAGCGGGCGGCGGCACCGGCGGCGGGCGGGCCGACGGTCCCGGTCCGGCTTCCGGCCGTCTTCCTGCCCGCACCCCTGCCGCGCGAGGGACGCATCGCCTTCTGGGACCCGGACGGCGAGCCCCTGCCCGCCGAGGCCGGCGAACCGGCCGGGACCACCGAGCTGACCGTCGTACGACGGCACGGCACCGGAGCCCGGCGGCGGACCACCCCGGCGCTGTCCCTCCCGCTGGACGCGGCCCTGCCGCTCCTGGTGCGCGCCCGGCACGACCCGGCGGCCCACCCCGCCACCGCCTGCTGGGGGGCGGCCGCCCTGCACGCCCTGCGGCTGACCGCGCGCGGCCGCCTGCTGCCCGGCCTGACCGCCACGGGACACGACGCCTGGCGCGCCGGCCCCCTCGACCCGGACGACATCGCACACCTGCGCGCGGTCGCCGCCGCCCTGCCCTACGAGGGACACGCCGTCCCGCTGCCCGGCCCGGGCCCCATCCGGCTGCCCGAACCGGAAGCCCTGGTGCGCGCCTTCCTGGACGCCGTCGCCGACACCCTGCCCCGCACCCCGGCCGCGCCCCACAGCACCGGCAAGCCCTTCGCGGCCCGGGAGGCCCAGCAACTGCCCGCCGCCCACGACTGGGCCGCCGAGGTCGCCGCCGGCATGGACGCCGGCGTGCGGATCTCGCTTCGCCTGGACCTCTCGGCGTACGACCTGTTCGACGCCGCCTCCGACGGCGGGGTACGCGCCGCCGGCGCCGCGCTCGTCCAGGTGCACAGCCTCGCCGACCCCACCCTCGTCGCCGACGCGGCGGCCCTGTGGGCGGGCGGCGCCGACCAGGCCTTCGGGCCCCGCGCGCGGGTCGACGCCGCCCTCGCCGTCCGCCGCGCGGCCCGGGTCTGGCCCCCGCTCGACCGGCTCTCCGACCAGGACGTGCCCGACGTGCTGGCCCTGACCGAGGACGAGCTGAGCGACCTGCTCGGTGTCGCGGCCACCCGGCTCGCCGCGGCCGGGGTCGCCGTGCACTGGCCGAGGGACCTCGCCCAGGATCTGTCCGCCACGGCGGTGGTCCGCCCGGCCCCCGGCTCGGCGACCGACGGCACCGGCTTCTTCGAGAGCGAGGACCTGCTCCAGTTCCGCTGGCAGCTGGCGCTCGGCGGCGAGCAGCTCACCGAGAGCGAGATGGACGCCCTCGCAGAGTCCCACCGCCCGGTCGTCCGGCTGCGCGACCAGTGGGTGCTGGTCGACCCGGCCCTCGTCCGCAAGGCCCGCAAGCGGGACCTGGGCCTGCTCGACCCGGTCGACGCGCTGTCCGTCGCCCTCACCGGCACCGCCGACGTGGACGGCGAGACGGTCGAGGCCGTACCGGCCGGGGCGCTGGCGACCCTGCGCGACCGCCTGACCGCGGGGGTGCACCCGGCCGAGCCGCCGCCGGGCCTGCACGCCACCCTCCGCGACTACCAGCTCCGGGGCCTGGCCTGGCTCGACCTGATGACCTCCCTCGGCCTCGGCGGCTGCCTCGCCGACGACATGGGCCTCGGCAAGACCGTCACCGTCATCGCCCTGCACCTGAAGCGGGCCCGCCGCGAGCCGACCCTGGTGGTGTGCCCGGCCTCGCTGCTGGGCAACTGGCAGCGGGAGATCACCCGGTTCGCGCCCGGCGTGCCCGTCCGCCGCTTCCACGGCCCGGACCGCAGCCTGGACGACCTGGACGGCGGCTTCGTCCTCACCACGTACGGCACGATGCGCTCGGCGGCACCCACCCTGGCCGGGCAGCCGTGGGGCATGGTCGTCGCCGACGAGGCGCAGCACGTCAAGAACCCCTACTCGGCCACGGCGAAGGCGCTGCGCACCATCCCGTCCCCCGCGCGCGTGGCCCTGACCGGGACCCCCGTCGAGAACAACCTGTCGGAGCTGTGGGCGCTGCTCGACTGGACGACCCCCGGGCTCCTCGGCCCGCTGAAGTCCTTCCGCGCCCGGCACGCCCGTGCCGTGGAGAACGGCGAGGACGAGGAGGCGGTGGGGCGGCTGGCCCGTCTGGTCCGTCCGTTCCTGCTGCGCCGCAGGAAGTCCGACCCGGGCATCGTGCCCGAGCTGCCGCCCAAGACGGAGACCGACCGCCCGGTGCCGCTCACCCGCGAACAGGCCGCGCTGTACGAGGCGGTGGTCCGCGAGTCGATGCTCGCCATCGAGACCGCCGAGGGCATGGCCCGCCGGGGCATGGTGCTGAAGCTGCTGACCTCGCTGAAGCAGATCTGCGACCACCCGGCGCTGTTCCTGAAGGAGGAGCACCCGCGATCGGGGGGCCGGCTGGCCGCGCGCTCGGGCAAACTCGCCCTCCTGGACGAACTGCTGGACACGCTGCTCGCGGAGGACGGGTCCGCCCTCGTCTTCACCCAGTACGTGGGGATGGCCCGTCTGATCACCTCTCACCTGGCGACCCGGGCGGTCCCGGTCGACCTCCTCCACGGCGGGACGCCGGTGCCGGAGCGCGAACGCATGGTGGACCGCTTCCAGGCGGGCTCGACACCCGTCCTGGTCCTCTCCCTCAAGGCGGCCGGCACCGGCCTCAACCTCACCCGTGCGGGCCATGTCGTCCACTTCGACCGCTGGTGGAACCCGGCGGTGGAAGAACAGGCCACCGACCGTGCCTACCGCATCGGCCAGACCCAGCCCGTCCAGGTCCACCGCCTCATCACCGAGGGCACGGTCGAGGACCGCATCGCCGAGATGCTGGAGTCCAAGCGTGCTCTGGCCGACGCCGTCCTCGGCTCCGGCGAGTCGGCCCTCACGGAACTGACGGACCGTGAGCTGTCCGACCTGGTCTCCCTGCGGAGGTCCTCATGACGCCCCGACCCGCCGACGAGGCCCGCCGGGCGCTGCGGGAGGCCCGCGAGCGGGCGGCCCAGGAGCCGGACACGTCGTCGCCGGCCGGCCCGGAACCTTCTGCGTCGCAGGCAGCAGGTGACCAGGAGACCCCCCGGCCGGGCGACGTGGCCCGTGAGGCACTGCGGAGATCGGTGTCCGAGTACCGGGGGAGCGGCCGGGGCGGCGAGGTCCCGGCGAGTGACGCGGTCACGGCTGAGGCGGCGGACGAGGCCACCGGTGCGCCCGCAGCCCGGCCGGCGGACACTCCGACGGCGGACCCGGCGGACCCGGCGGACCCGGCGGAGCCCGACCCGTCGGGTGGGCAGCGGATCAGCGAGGCCGGAGCGCCCGCCGATGAGCCGGAGGACACCCCGACACCCGGGCGAGCGGAACCGGACGGCCCCGGTGAGCCGCAGGCGAGCGCTGCGGCCCCTCCCGTGGGCGCTGCCGACCGGTCCGGGCCACGCGCCGCTGACATCGCGCGGGAGGCCCTGCGCGCGTCCCGGGACGACGCGCGGCGGGCGCGGGAGGAGACCGAGAGCGAAGGCGCCCGGCGACGGCGCAGGGGTGCCCGGCAGAGAGCTGTGGACGAGAGGGCGGCGGCCGCGCGGCGGGCGCGCGAACACGACGCCGGGGATGGCGCGCGGGACGTACGGCAGTTGACGGCCGACATGTTCCGGATGCCGACGGCGGAGCTCCCGGACACCCCCGACCCCGACCCCGCCCCCACCCGCTCCCGCCCCACCCCGGCCACGCCCGACATCCCCCGGACGTCCGAGACTTCAGGAGCCCCCAGGGCCCCACACTCCATGGCCGCCCCCAACCGCGACAGCGAACTGCGGCGTACCTTCCCGCCCTTCCCGCCCCGGGAAGGCGAGGGCTTCGCCGAGAGCTGGTGGGGAAACGCCTGGGTGGCCGCGCTGGAACAGGGCGCGCTGGATCCCAAGCGGCTGGAGCGCGGGCGCGGATACGCGGGGCAGGGGCATGTCGACGCCATCACCGTGACGCCCGGGCTGGTCCTGGCGTACGTGCGCGGCAGCCGTCCGCGCCCGTACCGCGTGCAGGTGCGGTTGCGCACGCTGGACGCCTCCGACTGGGAGCGGTTCCTGGACACCGCCGCCGACCGGCCCGGGCACATCGCTGCCCTGCTCGACAAGGAGCTGCCCCCGTCCCTCGCCGACTGCGGCGTCCCCCTGCTGCCGGAGCCCGGGGACCTGGACCCGCGGTGCAGCTGCCCCGACCGGGGCCACCCCTGCAAGCACGCCGCCGCCCTCTGCTACCAGACCGCGCGGCTGCTCGACGCCGACCCCTTCGTGCTGCTTCTGCTGCGTGGCCGGGGCGAACGCGAGCTGCTCGACGCGCTGTCCCGGCTGAGCGCCACCCGTGCGGCACGCGCCGCCCAGGACACGGAACCGGCGCCCCTGCCCGGCGTGCGAGCCGCAGACGCCCTCGCACCGCGCGCCCTCCCGCCCCTCCCCGCACCGCTGCCCCCGCCCCCGCACCCGGAACAGCCCCCGGCCTACCCGGCGGCCCCCGGCGGCCCGGACCCCTTCGCGCTGGACCAGCTGGCCACCGACGCCGCCGCCCGCGCGCACACCCTGCTCACCACCGGCCGGGATCCGGTCGGGCAGCTCACGCTCTGGGAGGACGCCGTCCGCCTGGCCGCCGCCCGCCCCGGCTCGGGGCTCACCGCGGGCACCCGGGCGCTCTACTCCGCCCTCGCCTCCGCGGCCGGCCGCACCCCGTCCGACCTCGCCCGCGCGGTCGCCGCCTGGCGGCAGGGCGGGCCGGAGGGCCTCGCCGTACTGGAGGAACCGTGGGACCCGCCGGCCGGCCGGTTCGACCGCGCCCGTCCGCTGCTCCTCGCCGCCGACCTGCCCGCCTTCCGCCCCTGGCGCAACCACCTCACCCACCCCCACGGCCACCTCCAGCTCCGCCTCGGCCGCGACCACCTCTGGTACGCCTACGAGTCCGAGCCGGGCCGCGACGACTGGTGGCCCCGGGGCACCCCCGACCTGGACCCGGTCGGCGCACTCACGGGCCTCGGCATACCGGGCGACCTCTGAGGCGTCAGTCTGCTGGTATATCCAACTATCTCCGGGTTGCGGACCTGCCGGGAACCCGCAACCGGCTGAAGTGGAATGGCTGAAAAGCTATTGCCCAGCGGAGAAATGCCATCTTGTGAACGTTCACTTACGCAGATACTTTTGCTTCCGCGCTGGATGGCCAGGAGTCGGGCGTCGGCCGTATGAATCACCTCGCAGGGCACCATTCAGCTGAAGCACGCCCCGTCCGCGCTTTGACGGCCACACCCGACTCCCCCCAGCACCGAACCTTGGCGAGAGTTCATATGCGGCAGCCCCGAATACTTCTCATCAATCCGCCCACTTGGAACGTCTACGCGCCTCACCTCGCGGTTCCCCTGCTGGCTGCGGTCATGCGTCGGCACGGCTGGCACGTGTCATCCCTCGACCTGAGCATTGAGCAGACGGACTGGCTGCTTTCAGCCGAAGGGCTGGAAGCATTACTTCCGCTTGCCGAGGATCGCCTGGGCGCTATGACCCCCGAGGAGCGACGAGCGCAGGAGGAGACCCTCGCCGTTTTCGGTGACACGGTTTCGCGCATCAACGGTGCCAGAGCCGTACTCAAGTCCCGTGACGTTCTCACGGACCCGCTCTCCTTCGCGGACGCCGCTACGGTCGTCCGCAATGGTCTCGCTTGCGTTTCTGCCTCATTTCCCGGATTGAACTTCGACCTTCGGGGGAACTTCTCATGTTTCTCCCACCGGCGCTCCGAATCCGTCCTGGAGGCAGCCAGGTCGGCGGACCGCAACGTGTACGGATGGGTCCTTGAACGCCGCCCGATCCCCGAGCTCGAAGACAGCGACCTGGCGGTGGTCGGCATCTCGGTGTCCGCCGACACACAGCTGATCGCGGCTCTCACCACGGCCCGTCACGTGAAGCGCCGGCGGCCCGACGTGCACGTGGTCATGGGCGGCAACCTCACGACGCGCATGGTGAGCCGCTGGAAGGAAGAGCATCCCTTCTTCGAGTACGTGGACTCCTTCGTGTCCTACGAAGGCGAGGACGCGCTGCCGGCGCTGTGCGACCGGGTCACCGGTGCCGATGACAGGGCCGTACCGGGGCTGCTGGAGCGCGACGGCCGGGGCGGGCTTCTGCGTACGCCGGCGGCCATGGTCGATGTCTCCGATCTGCCCACGCCGGACTTCGACGGTCTGCCGCTCGACGCGTACTTCACGCCCGGGCCCGTCCTGCCGCTTCAGGCCTCACGGAGCTGCGCCTGGGACTGCGCCTTCTGCTCGATCCCGTTCGCCAGCAACAAATTCCGTATTCGGCGCGCCGACCAGGTCGTCCACGACATGACCGCTCTCGCGGCCAAGCACGGCAGCGACACCTTCATGTTCGTCGACGAGATCATGACGCTCACATCGTTGCGCGGGGTGTCACGACAGCTGATAGACGGAGGGCATGGTCTCTTCTGGTACGGGGAGACCCGGTTCAGCAAGGGGCTCGACGCGGAACTGGCAAAGGCACTGCGAGACTCCGGGTGCCGGCGTCTCGACCTCGGCCTCGAGTCGTACAACCAGCGCGTGCTGGACCTGATGCGCAAGGGCACCAAAGTCGCCGACATCGAGCCGTCGCTCCAGTCGCTCCTGGGGAACAAGGTGCCCGTCCACCTCTTCTGCATGACCGGGTTCCCGGGAGAGACGGAGGAAGAGGCCCTGCGGACCCAGGAGTTCGCAGCCGAGACACTCCGCCGCTCCACGGAGGAGTTCGGTGTGCCGTACTCAACGGCCGCCAACGGGCCCTTCATCCTCGATGTGCTCTCCCCGGTCGGCGAGCGTCCCGATCTGTTCGGTGTCGAGTTGCTTCCACCCGGCGAGGGGGAGGACCTGGCGTTCGACGTCGACTACACGGTCGCCGAGGGACTCACGCAGGAGGACGCCGTCCGACTCACCTCCGGAGGGCCGGGCGCGGGCGCGGGATCCGCGTTTCACCAGGGGACCTGGATCGGGGACGCCGAGGAGTGGTCGTTCCTGTGGGCGATGGCCGAGGCGGAGCTGCCGCCCCGGCGGGTGACCGCGCCGGCAGCCCCGTGCAGCGTGGTGGACTCAGGAAGCATGGTGCGGCTGGCGGACGGTGTGCGGGCTCGGGCGTCGGTCACCGGCCGGGGCATCCTGCTGCACGTGCCGTCGGGCGATGCCCTGCTGTCGGTGCCGCAGGAGTGGCACCCGTTGCTCGACGGGCGGTCCCACGCGGTGGCCGACCTGTGGGAGAAGTTCTCCTCCACCGGGCCGGCCGCCACCATCCTGCTGCGGCTCGTCGCCCACGGTGCCGTCACGCTGGACCCGGCCGGGGCCCCCGGTGTGCATCGCCCACTCTGGTACGCCGCTCACCCTCACGAGGTGACCGACAGCCGAGCCGATGGCAGCTGTCTGCTCACCTCTCCGGAGACGGGCAACCGCGTCAGGGTCTCGGCGGCCGGCCGACTCCTGTGGTTGCTCGCGGCCGGCGGTGCGACGGCTACAGAACTGGCCGCCCGATCACGGCTGCGGGAAGAGCAACTGCACTCCCTCCTGCAGGATCTGATCAGGCATCATGTGATCGCCGTGGCTGCTCTCGAGCCGGAGCTTCTCGGGCTGCCCCGCCCGACCGCTGTGGCGCAGCGCGTTCACTGACGGGCCGACCCGAGTACACCGTCGACCTGCCGCACATCGCGGCCCGAGTACAGGAGTTCCCCCGTGTCTCACCCGGCCACTCTCGCAGGCGCCGAAACGGACAGCTTCTGGAGGGAGTTCGCCTCCCGTCACTGGGAGAAGCAGCCACTCTCCCTTCCCGCCGCCCCCGTGCAACTGGACATCGGCGACGACGAACTGCTGCGAGCCCTGGTTCTGGCCGCCGACAAAGCCAACCGTCCCAAGGGGTCGGGACTTCCCCGGGTCGTGGTGACGGTGGACGGCCGGACACAGCCGATCGACACGCGGCCCTTCCTCCCGCTGCCCGAGGACCGTTCGCTGGACGACTACACCGCCCGGGTCGACGAACGCATGCGGGATCATGAATGGAGCGTCGCCGTGTCGGGCCTGCACGCGGTCCACGCGCCGCTGTGGGACAGGGCCAAGCGACTGTCCGACGACGTCTACCGGTACACGGGCACACGGGTCGCCGGTCGCGTGGACATCGACACGTTCATCGGCCGGTACACCTCCACCAACGTCGGCGTGCACGTCGACCACGCGGGGAACTTCGGTTTCACCCTGCGCGGTCGCAAGCTCCTCCTCACCTGGCCGTCGACCTGTGCCGGGCAGGTCCCGCAGCACACCTCCGACTACGGTTCGGCTCGTGACCTGGCCGATGTGCTGGTCGGTGTGCCCGGCGCGCTGACGTACTTCCCCTCCGAGCAACTGCATGTGGGCGAGTCCCCCGATGCCGTGGCCGTCAACGTCAACATCGCGTTCTTCACCCAGAGTGATCCGGCTGCACTCGTCCTCAACGCGGTAGGAGGCCTGCTCGCACGGACCCCCGCCGACGAGGCCGGTGCCGGCGCGCACGCCCCGGACGGCATTCCGGCCGCGGCGTCGGCCACGCTCACGGCGCTGGCGGACCTGTCCGCCGACGAGGTCGAGGACGCCGTCTGGGAGCACCACATGCGTTCGGTGACGTCCGGCGGGCTGGGCGTGGGCCGCCCGGCCGACCCACCCGTCGCCACCCCGCGCGAGGCCCGGGTCCGGACATCTGAGGACACCGTGGTGCGGCAGCGGCTGCTCACCGATGGTCGCCGCGCCGTCGCCACACAGGGGCACACCCTGAAAGTCGCCGACCATCCGCAGGTCGAGGCAGCGGTGACCGCCCTGATCGCGGGAGACACGCTCGACCTCGCGGACTGGGAGCGCGGGGCGGACAGCGCGGCCGTCCCCCTCCTCCACGCCGTGCTGTTGCGGCTGCGGACCTGGCGGGCCATCGACGTCGAAGCGGCCGTACCCGCTCCCGCACACCAGATGGAGTCCCTCCGTTGACATCCCTGCGTCAGGGCAGGGCGGCGACACTCATGGTGATCGCCGCCCTGCTGGTCAGTACGGTGGGTGACGAGGTCGCCATGGTGGCGCTGGCCCTGCGAGGTGCCGACCGCACAGGGCTGACATCGGTGGTGTCGGCCCAGATGCTCGCCGGCCTGGTTCCCGGCATCGCCCTGGGCGGCGTGATCGGACGGATCGTCGACCGTTTTCGCGCGGACGCGGTCCTGGGCGTCACTCTGGCCCTGGAGTGCCTCATCGCGGCGGCCGCCGCCGCGGTGGCGGACGGCGCGGTGCTGCTGATCGCCACGATGCTGCTGCTGGGTGCCCTGGGAGCCGTCGCCCAGACCTGCGTGATGGCACTGGTGCCGCGGCTGTTCCCCGCCTCCGAGGTCCAGCTGCGGGTGAACAGCCTCATGGAGTCGGTGAGGAACGCGGGCTACATCATCGGCCCCCTGCTGGTCGGCCTGCTGACGGCACACGGCGGTACCGGTCTGGCACTGGCGGTCGACGCGGGTACCTTCGCCTTCGCCCTGCTGGCCGTGCCGGTGATCAGCCGCTGGCTGGTCATGGCCGGCCGGGAACGTACGGGGACGGCCGGCCAGGCCGAGGCCCCTGCCGCGGCAACGGCCGAAGCGGTCACCGACGGACCTGAGACCCCCGGGAAGACCGAGGGAGGCCTGCGGGTCGGGCTGACCCTTCTCTGGGCCGGGGCACAGCGCCGGGCCACACTCGCCACGATCGTGGTCACCGTAGCGGCGACCTCGGTCGTCAATGTGCTGCTGCCCTTCTTCGCGGACGACATCCCGGGGGGCACCGCTGCCTACGGCGTGCTGCTGGCCACCTGGAGCGTGGGCCTGGTGCTGGGGCCGTTCGCGCTGCGGGGCGGGCTCAGTCGTCAACCCACCGCCGTCGTCGCCGTCGGAGCCGCGGCGATCATCGGTCTCAGCTATCTGGTGACGGGCGCCTACCCGGTGGTACCGCTGATGCTGGCGGCCTTCCTGTGCGGTGGCATGGCCAACGCCGTTCAGAACGTGGCGCTCCGCACCCATGTCATGGCTGACTGCCCGCCGGACGTGCGGGGCCGTGTCGGCGCCGCGTACGGGGCCACACTGCAGACCTCGGTGGCCGTCGGCTTCGCCCTCGCGGGACTCGCTCCTGCCGACTGGGCTCGTTGGGGCATCCTCGCCGGAGGCGGGGTCGCCTTCCTGGCCGGCTCGATCGGCTGGTTCCGTACACGCGCAGTGGCCCCTCCTCCGGTGCCGGCCGCGGACGCGGCGGTGGCCGCCGGGCAGGTGCCGGAGGGCGGCACGCCGTGAGCAGCCGACGCATCGAGCTCGACCCGGTCATCCCCCGGTTCTGCGCCCAGACAGGGGCCCCGCTGCCCCTGGCCTGGGAACTCGCCTGGTCGGAGCAGCAGGACGATGCCGTGGTCAGACTGACCCCACCCCCGGGCCCCCGGACGGTCGACCGTGCCACGTGGCCCCGCCGCCTGCCTCCCGAGACCAGGCTCCGCCTGCCGTCCGGGGTGCGGCTCCAGAACACGCCCGTCCCGTTCCTGCACGGCGAGGGGCCCGTCGCGGTGCTGTTCCGTACGGACCCGCCGGCCTTCGCCGAAATCCCCGAGCCGGTCGGCGCTCTCCTGCTGCACGGCGCTTCGGTGGCCGACGTGCGCCAGGCGTGGGGGCAGGCGGAGGGAGTCGCCGACCACCTCCTGGTGGGCATGATGCGCTGCGGCTTGGTGAGCGGCGACCCCGTGCCCGCAGCCCTCCATGAACCGGAGAGTGCGCGGGTGCTGGTCCAGGAAGCGTGGGTGCGTGCGGTGGAGCGGGAATCCGGTGCGCACGTCCTCGCCCACACCGTGACCGGCAACTTCCTCAAGGTCGGCGCGGCCGCTCTGCAGTTGTGGCGGTGGGCAGGGCACGCGGACGGGATCCCCGTCGACCGGCTTCCCGCGAAACTGCACGACGTGGCGGACCGGTTGCTGTCCGCCGGCATGCTCCGGGCCGTCCGGGCCTGATACACCGACAGCATGACGGCTGACGAGAGAACAGCCGAAATGAGAACAGCCGAAATGAGAGGGCGATCCATGCACGATCCGGCCGGCGAGGTGCTCAGCACCCTCGCACGTCCCGGCATGGGAACCGAGAACGCCGGCCCCGCGCTGCGCGTGCTGGCCAGGATGCTGCGTCCGCGCACCGTGGTCGAAGTGGGGGCCGGTTCCTCGACACTGCACCTGCTCCTCGGGCTGCGCGATGCGTCGACGGAGGCTGCCGAGGACCGGCGGATCGTCCGCGGAGAGATCACGGCGGACGAACGGGCGTCGGTTCTGCACCCACGCTCCGTACTCGACGAATACGCGCCGAAGCTCCTCGTCGTCGACGACTTCTCCGTACCCGGCACGTCCGCGCACCGGGTGCGGGAGGCAGCCTGTTCACTCGGCCTCGACGGCATGCTCACCTTCATCGAGCGGGACTTCTTCGACCTGGCGGACCATGAGCTGGACGCCTGGGGACCGCTGGACCTGGTCTGGCTCGACGCAGGCACACAGGCTGACGACGCCAGGTTCCTCGCATCGCTCTGGCCTCGGGTGACGCCCGGTGGCACTGTCGTGCTGCACGAGCCGTACCTGGCCACGACGGTCGAGACGGACTCCGGGCAGGGCAGCGGCCGGGTCGCGTGCCGGGTCGTCCCCACACCGCTGTTGCAGGAGCTGCGCCGCCAGGCCGCAGTCCCGGCCGGTGGTTTCGACGTGCTCGCACTGGGTGAACCCCACAAGCACCGTCAGACGGGCCTGCTGCTGTTGCGTAAACACGGCAGGGAGGAACGCGACCGGGGCGTTCCGTTCCACGAGGAACTCCAGGCCTTGGGCGAGACCGACTCCGCCACGGCTCCCCGGCTGGGCTCCGCTCCCGCACGGGCCGCAGGCGATACGACCGACGTCGCGGGCGGGATCCTCGCCGTACTGGCTGACGACACCCGGCGCACCGTCTACAGCGCAGTCGTCCTCCAAGCCGACACCACCCAGAGGATCGCAGAGCGTCTGGGGATGGCACCCGCGCGCTGTGCGAAGTCCCTCGCCGCGCTGGAACAGGCGGGACTGGTCGCGCGCGAGGAGAAGCTCTGGTCCACCGTCAACGACGTCTGGAGGCGGGCGGCGCCTCGCCGCCCGCGACCACGGCCGCAGGCCTCCATCCCCTCGAAGCAGAGCAAGCGCAGAGTGTTCCTGGAGGGGCTGGTGCCGCTCTTCGAACCACAACGGCGCTACCCGGAAGCCGAAGTCAACGATGTTCTGCGTGAGGTCCATGCGGATGTGGCCGCGCTGCGCCGGTATCTGGTGGAGGAGCGGTTGCTCATGCGGGCCGGGGGCCAGTACTGGCGGCCGGCCGGCTGAAGCATCTGATGCCGGAGCCGCACCGCCGCTCACCAGGGGGCGGCGGAATGTGTGCACCGTGTGGTGTTCGAGCTGCTGGTTGGGGAGATCCGGGGAGACTTTCAGGCGAGTGATGCCCAGCCCCAGGGAGCCGACCACACTTGATGGCCGGGACGGCGGGTGGGACGGGAGCCGTTGGGTTGGGACCGGCCGTTTTGAGATCCCGTGAGAGATGAGAGGGTCTGACGGGTGAGCGAGACACCACCGAACACCCTGCAATACCGCTTTGACGGGCCGGAAGAGGCACCGGTCCTGATCTTGGGCCCCTCCCTGGGTACCACATGGCACATGTCGTAGAAACCGTCCACGGGCGTCCAGTTGGTCCAGGGTGAGCGAGTAGGTCCAGGTCAGAGCCTTGTGACGTGAGTGCGTCCGTGGGGTTGGTGACTCGCTTGTGATCGCTCGTGACATGTGAGGACCTCTTCGGCTTGCTCCGGCGGGGGTCCTGCGTAGGGACCTGATACGACGATGCCCGGCCGGCCTGCTGCGGCAGGGCGTCATCGTGCACTTGGTCATGACGGGGCCGGTCACCGAGTTGTTGGCTGCCCTTGCCCAGTCGCTTCTTGGTAGTCACGTTTGGTGCGCGGGGTGGGTGGCAGGTCGGTGTCGTGTCAGGGGCCGTAGGGGCTCCAGTGCCCGAGGAAGGGCCTGAGGTCGTCGGCTCGTGGTTCGGGGATGTCGGGCAGTCGGGGTGGTGTGTGCAATGGGTCGAGGCGCTCGACGGTGGATGCTGCCCAGCTGATCCATGCTTCGGCTTCGGTTCTGGTCTGCCCCGGGGGCATGGCCTCGACTCGCGTGCGTATGGCGCTCAAGTACTCCGTCAGTCCGGTGGCGTGGCGCCATGCCGCTTACTTCAAAGTGTCTGAAACGGTACGCCTCGGCGTACCGGATGCGGGCGTCCTCCATGGCGGCCTCCCAGCGGATGCGCTTCTGGCGTGCGGCTTCGATCTCGTCGAGACGTCTGCGTTCGGCGGCTTCGCCGCGGAGGGTGACCTCCTGCGCGATCTCGGCGAGCTGCTCTTCGAGGGGGCGGTCGGGGGTGTCGGACCATTCGCTTGCCCGGTGCGGTTGGCCGCTGCTGAGGACGAAGCGGAGGCGTTCGGACGGGGTGTAGTCGAAGCGGGGATCCTGCTGCGGCGCACGAGGGACCAGTTGGCCGCGTACACGATCTCTCACCTGCCCCGGCAAGACGTGGAGCATCTCCACGAGGACCGGAGCAGCGGACTCCCCTTTTTCTCCTTCGAGCGCTACCCCAAGCACGCCCAAGGGGAACTGAAATACAGCGAATTGGATTGGCTCAACCTCTACTTCGCCTACTACCTCCTCTTGGACCCGGAGGGTCTGACGGAGTTCGACACCGCCACCTGGGACATGCGGGCGGCAATGGAGCACTCCCTCGAAGACATGTGGCGCCAGGGCGCGGGCATGGAGATGGTCGAGTGTCCCGATGACGTACGCGTCGGCATCGACGGGCCCCTGAAGCTCGTGCACACCTCCGAGGGCCCGCTCACCACTCGCGTCCTCTTCGAGTGCGCGGCGGTGCTCGACGAACTCTTGCAGTTCGAGGGCGCCTTCATACGAAAAGCTGACCCGGCGCTGCGCGAGTTCTTGCTCGAGGTGCTGAACGGCGAGTATGGGATGCCGTGTCGCCTGGCACGTGCTCTCGCAGGGCGCACCCTCGGCGGAAGTACCGTCCTGGCCCTCATCGACTTCGCACTGAACCCTGTGGTGCCGGGCTTGAACTCCGACGACCCGTCCGTCGACTGGAAAGAGCTCTACCCTCCCTACCGGTTCGTGACGGCAGCCAAGGCGATGACGGGCTGGGAGACGGACCTGGAGTTCCAGTATCCGAGCCACGAGGCGACGGTCCACTTCCAGCACATGCTGGCCAAGCGCAGTGGGCTCCGGATGGGACGCGTGGCTTCCCGTCTGTCCGACCTCTCGACCCTCCGGGAAGCCGCCACGACCCCCATGCACCTGTCCGCGCGTACGCCTGCCGTGTCCCTCATGTGCGCTTCACGTCTGCTGGCCCTGCGGCAAAGAGACGTCTGTTCGATCTCGCACTACGGCGTCAATTTCCTGGGCGAGAGAGCGACCAGGTTCATCAAGCCCGACCGGGACATGCAGTGGCTGTTCCCGGTGTTCCAGGTGAGTCAGGGTGAGTACCGGTGGCCGGCAGAGCACGTTGGCCTCGATGAGGCGACGGACCTACTGATAGGTGCCGCCGTGGCGTCGGCGTACGACGACATCCTGCACGGCGTCGGCCCTCTCGCTCACGACCACCTTCCCCGCAGCGTCTTCGACGACGTCGGACAAGTCGAAGCGCTGAACCGGGTCCTCAAGGACTCGACGGGACTGGACATGGGCTGGCATCGGACCTGATGCGGACCCATTCACCGCTCCTGGCGCAACGCCTTCGCTGAGCACCGGTCATCGACGAGACGGTTCAGATCCCGGTGGAAGCCGCTGTCGGGGACCTCCAGATGGGGAGGTGCCACATTCTGAATCGCCGCCGCTCGTGGCCTGACGGATCACCCTTACGGCATAACCCCACATTTGGCCAGCAGGATCGGAGAGAGCGTCACCGCAGTTGGTTCAATGGACTCATGAGAATCATGTGACCCTCTGTCACCGTCCGTTGCATCTCAGGGAAGCCTGAAATTCTACCGACATATCCGCACCGACCACCGGGATGAATCATCATCTTCCGGTGCTCATGCTGACTTATGGTGCAACCAATCCCCATTGTGTCATCGTGGTCATTGACGGTGCATCGTTCGCTGCGTAGCGTAACCCCGTGCCGGGGCCCGGCCCCGATGCGAGGCGGACGTGCGTCGCCACGCGACGCTCTGCACCCACCGCCCGCCAGCGGCCGACCCGACGAGGGAGGGACCGATGCCGGTCACCCCGACTTATCCCGGTGTCTACGTCCAGGAAGTGCCTAGCGACGTCCGCACGATCGCCGGTGTCAGCACGTCGACCGGGCTGTTCCTCGGCCGCGCCGCGCGTGGGCCGATCGGCGTCCCGGTGCTGTGTCTGAGCTGGCTCGACTACACCCGCACCTTCGGCGACGACACGGCGACCGGCCGACTCGCGCACTACGTACGGCTGTTCTTCCTCAACGGCGGCACCACCTGCTGGGTGATGCGGCTGGCCGCGGGCTCCGCCCGGTCCTCGGTCGTGCTGCGCAACGAGGCCGGGCAGGAGGTGCTGGAACTGATCGCGCGCAGCGCCGGGGCCGCGGGCGACGACATCCGCGCCGTGGTCCGCTACGAGGGTCCGCACCCCGAGGCCGCATTCACCCTCGAACTGTTCCGCTGGGAACGCCGCGGCGACACCCGGGTGCGCGGCGCGGGCGAGGTTTGGTCCAACCTGACCATGAATCCGGACTCCCCGTCCTACGCGCCCGACGTGCTCACCCAGAACTCCGCCCTGGCCACGGCACAGGAGGCTGGAGGGGTCGCCGCTCAGCCCGGGTTCACCCAGTCCGGGCGGCTGGTGCGGCACACCGACGATGACGCCGGCTTCAAGAACGCGTGGAAGGCGCGCCTGGGTGTGGCGTCGCCGGCCAACCGCTTCCGGATCAGCGTCGACGGATCGCAGTACGTCGAGGTGAACCTCGCCGGGATCGACGTCGCCGGGATGACCACCGCCCAGGTGCGCACCCTGCTGCCCAAGGCGGTCAAGGACATCGTGGAGGTGGCGCTGGCCGCGGCCGGTGCCATCGGACGCACCGTCACCGTGACCTTCCCGGCCGGTCCGGTGCTCGGCACCGACCACACCACCCGGCTGCGGATCACCAGCGGCACCAACAGCGACGTGTTCGTGCTGCCCGGCTCCACGGCCGACCTGGCCGCACCGCTGATGCTGGGCACCGCGCAGGGTGGCCTGGAGGTCGGCGCGCACGCTGCCCGCCGTCCCGCACCCAGCGGCATCGTCCTCAAGGGCACCACCCAGGCGACGCTGGACGCCCTCACGGCGCTCCGGCAGGACGCCGTCACCGAGATCAAGCTGCCCTCGGTACGGTCCGACGGAACCCTGGCCGTGCCCGCCTCCCCCCTGGCGCTGGACCTGGTCACCACGGCGGCCGCCGACCCCTGGGCGGTCGACGCCACCGCGGGATCCCCCAGCGACCATGGCGGCGGCCTGCGGGAGAAGCTGGCCGTGATCGCCCAGGCGATCAACGACGCCCGCGCGGTCAGCCCGGCCGACCCGGTATTCCCATGGACCGCGGCGGTGCAGGGCGACCGCCTGGTGATCTCGTCGACCGGCGCCCCCGAACGCGACAACCTGCTCGGCGCCGGGCTGGCAACCGCGGGGACCGACCTGGCCGCGCACTTCGCGGTCAACACCGGCGCCTATGTGCTCGGCGCGGGCGGGCTGGGCCTCGGCGGGCTGCACACCCCCGGCACGCCGGGTGACGACGGTGATCCCGCCCAGGCGGCCGACTACGACGCCGCGTACGCGGTGGTGGACCGCGAGGTCGACCTGTTCAACCTCATGGTGCTGGCGCCGGACGGGGCGGTTCCGGTGCAGCAGCTGTACGGCCCTGCCAGCGTGTTCTGCCAGAAGCGGAGGGCGGTGCTGCTGATGGACCCGCCGGACGCCTGGGACTCCGTGCAGTCGGTCATCCACCCTGTCACCGGGGTCAACGCCCTGCGCACCGGGCTGGTCAAGGACTACGCGGCGCTGTTCTTCCCGCGGATCCAGGTGGACGACGCCGGGCGCAGGCTCACCATGGGCCCGGCCGGGGCGATGGCCGGGCTGATCGCCCGGATCGACGCCACCCGGGGGGTGTGGAAGGCCCCGGCGGGGACGGAGGCGGATCTGCGGGGCGTCGTCGGGCTGGAGCGCCGCTACTCCGACGACGAGCACGGGCAGCTCAACCCGCGCGGCGTCAACACGCTCAGGGTCTTCCCCGGCGGCATCGTCAACTACGGGGCGCGCACGGCGGACGGGGACGACGGCTTCGCCTCGCAGTGGAAGTACCTGTCGGTGCGGCGGCTGGCGTCCTACGTCGAGGAGAGCCTGCTGCGCGGGCTCCAGTGGGTGGTGTTCGAGCCCAATGACGAACCGCTGTGGGCGCAGATCCGGCTGAACGTCGGGGCGTTCCTGCACGGGCTGTTCCAGCGGGGGGCCTTCGCCGGGCCCAAACAGGCCGCGTACTTCGTCAAGTGCGATGCCGAGACCACCAGCCGCACGGACCGCGACCTGGGGGTCGTGAACATCCACATCGGCATCGCGCCGGTCAAGCCTGCCGAGTTCGTGGTGCTGTACCTGCGGCAGATCGCCGGCCAGGTCGAGGTCTGAGGGAGCGACGCCGTGGCCCAGTTCACCGTCAACACGCACCGCTTCGACCCGTACAAGAACATGAAGTTCCGGGTGAAGTGGGACGGCCGATATGTCGCCGGGGTGAGCAAGGTGAGCGCGCTCAAGCGCTCCACCGAGCCGGTCCAGCACCGCGAGGGGGGTGACCCCAGCGCGCAGCGGGTGTCGCCGAGCACCTGGAAGTTCGAGCCGATCACGCTGGAGCGGGGGGTGACCCATGACCCGGAGTTCGAGGCGTGGGCGAACCTGGTGCACTCCACGGACGGGGACGCGGCCATCTCGCTCAAGCACTTCCGCAAGGACATCATCATCGAACTGCTCAACGAGGCCGGGCAGGTCGCCAAGGCGTACAAGGTGTACCGGTGCTGGGTCTCGGAGTACCAGGCGCTGCCCGAACTGGACGCCAACGCGCACGCGATCGCGATCGAGCACATGGTGGTGCAGAACGAGGGGTGGGAGCGCGACCTCGACGCTCCCGAGCCGACGGAGCGGTGACCGGGGTGCGTGCGGCGGGGCCGGAGGCGCTGGTGCCGGGCGCCTGGGCGACGACTGCCGGCGCCGGGGTTGGCGAGCATGTCGTGCTGCCGTGCACCGGGATCGTGGTGGTGCTCCGCGAACTCACCGGGGCCGACGAGCGGACCGCCACCGGGACCTCCACCGCTGCGGCGCTCGCCCTGCTGGACCGGCTCGTCGTCGGCGCCGCGCCGCCCGCCGCCACCCTGCCGTCGGCCGACCGCGACCGCCTGCTGCTGGCCGCCCACCGCCGGGCGTTCGGCGACCGCGTCGAGGCCACCCTGACCTGCTGCTCGTGCGGGGACCCCTTCGACCTCGACTTCACCCTCACCGCCCTCGACGGCGCCCTGCTGCGCGACCGGGACCGCACACCGGCCGACGAGCACGGCCACTACCGGGCCTCGGGCGTTGGCGTGTTCCGCCTGCCCACCGGCCGTGACGAACTCGCGGTCGCCGACCTCGAACCGAAGGCCGCGGCCATCGCCCTGCAGGACGGCTGCGTCGTCGACGCCGGTCCCGACTTCGACGCCGACACCTTCCAGCGGGTCCTCGACGACATCGCCCCGCTGGCCGACCTCGACCTGGACGCCCCCTGCCCCGGCTGCGGGAACGTCCAGCAGGTCCACTTCGACATCCAGGACTGGTTCCTGTCCGCGCTGGTCGCGGACCGGCCGCGCCTGCTGGCCGATGTGCACCGGCTTGCCACGGCGTACCACTGGAGCCCGCGCGACATCCTCGGCCTGCCGCGCGGCGAGCGCCGGGAGCTGGTGACCCTGGTCGAGGCCGACGCCGCGACGGCTGTGGGGAGGCGGTGGACGTGAGCGAGCACCTGGAGCCCCATGCCACCGGCTACTTCGTACGGCTGGCCGGGCGCGCGGTGCGGGGGTGGGACGCCGCCGGGCCGCGCCCGGTCGTGGCCGCCCCGGCACCGGGGGCACCGGACGACCCGTTCGCCGAGGCAGTCACCGCTGCCCGGCCGGCGCCGTCCGCGCCGGTTGCCGCACCGGGCCCCGGCGCGGCAACCGAGCGCGCCGTCCCCGGACCCGGGGTACCCCCTCCGGCCGTCCCGCCGCCCGCGCCCGGGGTCACGCCGCTCCCGGCCGACACCCCCTCCGAGCCTGTCGCCCCGATCGGGCTCCGTCCCACGACTGCCGCCCCTGCACGGGACAACGCCCCGGATCCGGCGCCCCCGGCTGCCACGGTCCCGCCGCCCGCCCCGGCGCCGACCGCCGCGCCCGTCCTCGCCCCCGACACACCGGCGGTCGGGGACCCGGCTGAGCCGCCCGCCATCACTCCCCCGCCTGCCACCGACGCGGTGCACTCGCCCCGCCCCCAGGCGGTCGCTGACACCTTCTTCCGGGACCTGCTCGGTGAGGTGCCTCCACCCGCGCCCGCGCCGCACCCGCCGACACCCGCCGCACCCGTGGCACCAACCCTGCGCCCCACGCCGTCCGCGGTGGCGGAACCGCCGCATTCCGCACCGGAGATCGTCATCGGGCCCGTGATCATCGAGGTCGCCGCCGCGCCTCCGCCCCCGGCTCCGGAGCCCGCCCCGCAGGCCCGTCCGCGCGCCTCCGCACGTCCCACCGCGCTCTCGCCGGCCGCCCCGGTGCGCCGCACGGGCCTGGGCAGACGGTGAGGGGTGACGCACCGTGCTGCTCAACCTGTCCCTGGTCACCCGGACACTGCTCACCCTGCTCGACCGCGCCGTCACCTCGTCCGCCGAGTGGCCCGCCGGGACGACCCTCGACGCCTCGCCCGACCCGCCCGACCGTCTCACGGGGGACCGCACCCTCGGCCTGTACCTGTACCACGTCCAGGAGGACCCCGCGCGGCGCAACCAGCCCGCGCCCGGCGGGAGTCCACTGCCCGCCCGGTACACCCCGCTGCCGCTTCTTCTGCACTACCAGCTCACCTCGCACAGCGACCTCGGGGGAGGGCAGGGCGCCCTGGAAGAGCAGCTGCTGATGGGCCTGGCCATGAAGGCGCTGCGCGACGACGCCCGGATCACCGACGACACCGTCGTGGGCGGCACGGCCGTGCTCGCCCCCGCACTGCGCGGACAAGGCAACGTGCTGCGGATCACCCCTCGCACCGTGGAGCCGCAGGACGCCGTCGGCTACTGGACGGCCGGTCAGCACGCGGCGCGGGTGGCGGCTTACTACGAGGTCGCGACGGCGCTGCTGGAGCCGGCGCTCGCGCCCGCGCGGGCGCCGAGGGTGCTGTCCTTCGGGGTGCATCCGCGGATCGGGCCGGGGCCGCGCCTGGACGGGAGCGAGAGCACGGCGGTGTTCTCCGTGCCCGGTGAGACCGCTGCGCGCACGGTGCCGCTGAGCCCGGCCGAGGCCGCAGTGGGGGAGCAGGTGCTGCTGCGCGGGGCGGACCTCGCCGGTGACCGCACGGACGTCGTGGTGCACCACGGGCAGTGGGACGCGCCCGTGACGGTGGATCCGGCGGTGTGGGGGGTGGTGGCGCGGCCGGACGCGGTGGCCTTCACGGTCGCGGCCGATGCGGCGGTGGACCGGCCCCTGCTCCCGGGCGTGTACACCGTGGCGGTGACCACCGTGACACGGCGTCCGGGGGTGGGCGGTGCGCCGCCGCACGAGATCACCGCGAGTTCCAATCCGACGCCGTTCACCGTGGCACCGGCGGTGCGCGCGGTCGGGGCGCCGACGGCGCAGGGGCGGATCACCGTCACCGGCGGGCGGTTCGACCCGGCCGCGCTGCCTGCCGACGCGGTGCAGGTGGTGGTCGCGGGGCAGCGGCTGACCCGGCGGGCCACGGGGCCGACGGATCCGGGCGAGTTCCGCGTGGACGATGCGGAGCACCTCGAACTGCGACTTCCGCCGGGCCTGGTGAGCGGGGAGGCGGTGCCGCTGCGGATTGTTGTGCGCGGGGCGGAGTCGGGACCGCGGTGGGTGGTGGTCCCGTGACCGAGCGCATGGCGGAGGAGACGGCGGCGTGCCCGCCCGCGCCGGAGGACGACGTCACCGTCTCGGCGGGCGACGCGTCGCCGGTGCGCGCCGAGGCGGAGCGGTGCGTGGCGCCGGGCCGCGGGACGCCGGTGGATGGCGGGGCGCCCGCTGCGGGCGGTCGGTCTGCGCGGTGGAGTCACGCCGCCGATTGCGCCACCGCAACCGCCGACCGGCTTGCCGGGGTCCACGGGGTGGCTGATACCTGTGGGGGCGCGGGCACTCGGCGGGGCGTGGAGAGTGGCCCGGTTGCCGATCCGGTCGGGGCCTCTGACGGCGTTGCGGATGCAGGGTGGGCTGCCACCCGCCCCCGCCGGGTCGCGGACTCGCCCTCCGACACCGACGCAGGGCCGGATTCCGGCCGGGGCGCCGACACTCACCCGGGCGCGGACTCCGATCGGGGCTACGAGAGGCCGCGCGTCGGCGGCGTCGATCCGGGCGCGGACCTGGACCGGGCCGCGGTGGAGGCCGCCCTGCATCGCGTACGAGCGCATGCCGCGCTTCGGGTCGCGTGGTTGCGCGGCCTGTGGACGCAGGAGGGCCCGCCGGTCGGCCCGCATGGCGTCACTCACGCGCAGGCGGACGCAGCCCTGGCCGCCCTCGACGCCCCCGCCGCCGAGGCCGCGTGGCGCGCGGGCCCCGAGGCGGCCCCCCTCCGCGAGGTCGCCGAGGCCGCCGATCGGGCGGTGGCCCGCCTCCTGGACCCGTCCCCTTCCGACGCCGCCCGCCCCCGACTCGCCCGGCTGGAAAACGTCTTCGGCCTCGACGGCGCTGCACCCGCCCTGCGCGGGCTCCCAGCCCCCGCTCCCGCCCTCACCGAGCGTCCGGACCGCGACCTGCTCCACCTTGCGCTGGCCGTCGCCCTCGACCCCGCCCTCGGCACCCTGTGCGCCTACCTCCACGACCACCCCGAACGTCCCTGGGCCAGCGTCGAGTTGACCGCCCGTGTCTTCGGCCACACCACACCCGGCCCGATCTCCCCGGAGTCCCCTCTCCTCACCTGGCGCCTGGTCGACCGCCACGCGGCACCCCCCGGCGCGCCCGCCCCCGTTGTCTGCGATCCCCAGATCGTCGCCTGGTTGCTGGGCCGCGACCACCCGGACGCCGCATTGGTCGGAGCCCTCGAACCCGCCCCCCTCCGCGCCCCGCTGACCCACTGGCCGGTCGAGGCCACCGCCGAAGACGTCGCCCGCGTTCTCGCCGAGACCCCGGCCGCCCGTGTCCGCGTCGTGGTGCGCGCCCCCGAGGGATCCGGCCGCCGGACCTTCGCTGCGCTGGTGGCCGCCACCGCGGCCGGGCTGCCCGCGTTCGCCGTTCAGGGGGCGGACGGGCATGGGATGCCCGGGCCCCAAGGGCTCGACGTGCCGTCCGAAGCCGACGGCGAACACGTCCTGCGGGTCCACCGCCAAGCCTTCCTGGACGGCGTCGCCCCCGTGTGGCGTGGCACCCCGCCCCCGCACACCGCCGTGCCCGACGTCTTCCCGCTTCAGTTCGCCGCCACCGCCCCCGGCCGCCGCCCCGCCCCGCTCCCCGGAGTCCTCGACCACGTCGTCGACCTCCCCGCCCCCACCACCCCCGACCGGCGTCGCCTGTGGCACGATCACCTCCCGGCCGCCGGTTCCTGGCCCGACCTGGACCGTCTCGCCGCCCGCTTCCGCGCCACCCCCGGGGAGATCGCCGCCGCCACGGCGGCCGTCCCCGCCGACGCCGACGAGGCCGCCTCGCTCCTGCGCCGCGCGGGCGGAGACCGGGCCGGGGACCTGGCCCAGCTCCTGGACTGCCCGTTCACCGCCGACGACCTGGTCGTCCCGCCCCACCTGCGGTCCACCCTCGATGACCTGTGCTTCGAGGCGTCCCACCGGACGGCCTTCTGGGAGACCGACCGCGCCCGCCGGATGTTCCCCACTGGCCGCGCCCTGGCCGCCCTGTTCGCCGGGCCCCCGGGCACCGGCAAGACCATGGCCGCGCAGGTCGTCGCCGCACGGCTGGGCTTCGACCTGTGGCGGGTCGACCTGTCGACGGTGGTCAGCAAGTACGTCGGCGAGACCGCCGAAAACCTGGACCGGGTGCTCCGGCGGGCCGCCGGAGCCGACGTGGTGCTGCTGTTCGACGAGGCGGACGCGCTCTACGGACGACGCTCGTCCGAGATCCGGGACGCCCAGGACCGCTACGTCAACATGGACACCGGGCACCTGATGGTCGCCGTGGAGAACCACGACGGCGTGGTCCTGCTGGCCACCAACCACAAGGGCGCGATCGACCCGGCGTTCCTGCGGCGGCTGCGCTACGTCGTCGACTTCCCGCGACCCGATGCCGGGACGCGCCGGGAGATCTGGACCCGGACCCTCGCCGGGCTCCTCGACCCCGCCGACGCCCGCCGTCTGGAGCCCGACGTCGCCCTGCTCGCCGAGCAGGTGGAGACGACGGGTGCCCAGGTCAAGTACGCGGTGCTGGGCGCGGTGTTCGCGGCGCGGCGGGCCGGGGCGCCGGTCGCACGCGTCCATCTGCTGGCCGGGCTGAACCGCGAACTGGGCAAGGAGGGCAGGCCGCTCTCCGACCGCGACCTGGAACGGCTGGTGGGCGGATGAGCGACCAGAGGCCGGGGAGCGGCCCCGCTCAGGTGCCTGGGCCCGCCTCCGCGCGCGGCTCCGCCCCGGCAGCCGACCGGACCGCAGCATCAGGGCCCGCTGCCGTACGCGGGCTTGCCCCCGCACCCGGCCGGAGCCCGGCACCCCACCCCGCCTCTGCCTCCCGCGTCCTCGTGGAGGGGCTGACACTGCGCGTGCCCGCCATGCCGCCGCACGAGGCCCGCAGCCTCGGGGCGGAGGTCGCGCGCCGCATCGCCGCCGGGCTCGCCGCCCGCCCCGGCGCCGCACCCGCCCGCCCCCACCCGGACGGTGCCCGCATCCAGGTGCGCCCCGGCCCGGGCCTGGCCGCCCGGATCGCCGACGCCGTCCTGCGGAGCCTGCGATGACCGCCCGCGCCTCCGCCGCGCAGGCCCGCGCCACCGGCGCCCGGCCGTCGTCGCCCGCGCCCCGGCTCGCCTCCGCCCGCACCGGCCAGCGGCCCGCCGCCTGCGCCAACCACGTCGCCCTGGCCCGCGACGCCCACGAGGCCCGCGCCGACACCGTCGCCGACCGTGTCGCCTCGGGCATCCGCGGCGCCGACGCGCTGCGCGGCCTCGGCCGAGCACCCGTCGGCGGCTTCACCGTGCCCTCGGCCGGCCCCGGCGTCCCCCTGGACGCCACGCTGCGCCGCCACCTGGAAGCCGACCTGGGCGCCGACCTCGGCGCCGTCCGCCTGCACCGCGACGCCCGGAGTGCCGCCGCCGTCCACGCCTCCGGCGCCCAGGCCGTCGCCGCCGGTGCCCACATCCACTTCGCCACGGGCCGCTGGGCCCCGCACACTCCCCACGGCCGCCGGCTGCTCGTCCACGAGCTCGCCCACGTTCTCCAGCAGACCGGCGTCGCCGCCGCTCGGCACCGCCTCCGTGCCACCGACCGCACCGGCACCGGCCCCGCCCAGGCCACCCCGCGCCGCGACCGCGCGGCGATCCCGGGGGTCCCCGCCCCGCCGCAGACCGACGAGATCGTCCGCCGCCACCTCGCCGCGCACCCCTCCGGTTCCGCGCTGCACCGCGCCGCCGACGGCTTGCGTCGTGACGGTATCGGCCGCGACGCGCCAGCCGACCCGGCCGCCCTCACCGCCTTCTGCGACGCCTTCGCCGCCGAACTGCGCACCACCGACCCCGCCACCAGGGACGCCGACGCCCTCGCCCTCCGGGTCGACCTGCTCAAGCGTGGCGAACGCTGGGACGCCGTCAACGCCGTGCTCGACCGCCTCCCCACCCTGCGCACCGCCTACTACGACGCCCGCGTGCACACCGAACTCCCCGAGGAGAGCGGTGAGGAGTGGGTGGCCGGGGTGTGGGACGCCGACCCGCTATTCGAAGGCTTCCGGGCCGCGCGCTTCCTTGAGGTGTTCGTCCTTCCGCTGCTCGCCGCCACCCGCGACGTCCCGGTGTTCACCTCCGGCGGCCGGGGCGGCGGACCCACCCTGGACCAGCACGCCGAGCAGTCCCGTTCCCAGGTGTCCGCTCCCGGTGGTGCCCTATTGTCCCCCGAACGCGCCTACGCCGTCCTGGAGGCGCTGCGCCGCGCCGACGCGCTGCGCCTGGAGACGCTGTCCCGGCTGGCCGCCCGCCGTTTCGGCCCGGCCGTCCGCATCGCCCGGCTCGGCCCCGTCCAGCGCATGCTGCTGGCCGAGGACGTCGCCCGCTGGGCCGACGACCTCACCCACGGTCGGGGGTCCCTGGCCGCCGACGAGTCCCCCGAGACCCGCGCCGTCCTGCTGCGCATCGCCTCCGACCTGGTGCAGCGGGCGGTGGCGGCCGTACTGCTGTGGCGCGCGGCCCTGCGCCTGGACCGACTGCTCGCCGAGGGCGCCGTCGACCCGGACGCCACGCTCGGTGGCGATCCGGCCGTCGTACTGCGGCAGTTCGGCGAGTCCAAGCACTCCCGCCGGCTGCGCACTCCGCTCACCGAGGCCCTCCGTGCCTTCTTCCCGCTCCCGGGCACCGACCAGGAGCCGGAGGAGCCGTTCCCCGTCGCCGAACAGCTCCGTCGCGCTGCCGACCTCGACCGTGCGCTGATCGCGGCGAGCCACACCGGTGCCGAACTGCCGCTGCTCGCCGAACAGTCCGACGTGCGCCTGATGGTGGTGCTGGCGTGGGCCCAACTGCGGGTCTCCCGGCTGCGCGAGGTGGCACGCGGAGGCCCGGCCGAGGGCGCCGCCGCCACGGACCCGCAGGCCCTCCTGATGCGGCGCCTGCGGCTGGCCTCCGCCGTGCGGGAGCTGGCCGGGCGCCTGGGCTGGACCGATCTGGTCGACCTGGCCGACGCCGTCCTGCACGCCCGGCACACGGGGGAGACCCGCAGCTACCTCGTGCTGGACGGCGACTGGCGCCCGGACCCCGGACGGGTCACCCGGCTGACCGACGACTTCGGCGACCGCCCGTTCGGTGGCCTCGGGGGCTTGAACGCCGACCAGCTCGTGGATCTCTACCTGACGTTCCACTACGACGACGCGGTCCGCGCCCTCACCAGCCTCCGCGGCAGCCCGCCCCTCGCCACCGAGAGCACCCTGCTCCACGACGCCCTGGCTGCCCTTGGCCACGCCGACCTGCCCCAGCGCTGGGTCCTGGACGGCAGCTACGCCTACGTGCTCAACTCCGACGACACCACCACCACACCCTTCGAGCTGCTCCAAAAGCACCCCAGGAGTCAGAAAGCCTTCGGCCCCCACTTGGACAGGCTGCTGCTGCCCGACGACGCCAGGGTGTTCGCCTGGCTGCTGCCTCCGCTGGACCGCGTCGTCGACCGGCTGCGCCCCACCGTCTTCAGCACGCTGATCGCCACCGCGATCGCCCCCGAAGACCCCGACGTACCCGCCGCGCGTGCCCTGCCCCGGCAGGAATGGCTCGCCGCCTACGCCGCCCTGTTCACCACTGCCGACACCGCCGCCGCCCAGGCGGCCCTGGCCGAGCAGCTGGGCCGCGAGCGGGAGGCGGCGCTGGCCCGCTTCGAGGCCGAGGCGCGCCGCGTGTCCACGTACGAGCGGGGTGTGCGCACCGAACGCGAACTGCGGCCCATGCTCGCCGCGTACGACCGCCACCGCCAGGCCCGCCGCACCGGCGACCTGCCCGGCCGCCCTGTCGTCTTCGACCTGCCGCACCGGGTGCTCACCCGGCTCAACTGGCTGGTCGGGAACCTCGGCCCGCCCGCCGACCAGCCCCTGCACCTGGCCGCCGCCGTCCTGGAACTGGCCGACCTGCTGCACGAGAAGTTCGCCGACGCGCCGCGCTGGGACGTGGTCGCCGACTATCAGCCGGTGGTGCGCCAGGTGCTCGACCTGGTCTCCGGCGACGGCGCCGCCGCCCTGGTGCCGCTGCTGCCCGGACGCGGCGACACCGAGGCGGCCGTGCGAGCCTGGATCCTGACCCGGGCCGGGCTGCTCACCGCGCTGCTCGACGCGTTCACCGCACACCAGCGCGCCGGGCAGCGGCGGTTCGGCCTGGAGGCGGTGCGCGACAGCGACGGGCAGTTCCTGGTCGGCATCGGCCACGCCAACCGGATCGGGCTGAGCGACCAGTTCATCATCGACGGCGTCACCTGGGAGATCACCGAGGTCGCCACCCCGTTCGTCTACCACCCCCGGTACGGCGATCAGCCCAGTGTGCTGGAGCGCGCCGACGGCGGCGCCGTCACCGAACGCGTGCTGCTGCGGGTGCGGCGCGACGGAGTCGCGCTGGAGGTCACCCGGGACCGCGACGACCTGCTGGCCGCCCTGGCGCACGCCGTCACCATGGCCGGAATGGCCCGCCAGCTCGGCGAAGTCGCCAAGCTCCTCGAGCAGTTCGCCGAGACCACCATGGACCTGGCCGAGTTCGTGCCGGGCGCGGGCCAGGCGGTGATGATCGCCCGTCTGGTGGTGACCCTGCTGGAGTTCGTGAGCAGCCCGGAGTTCACCGAACTCGTCGAGAGCCTGTTCCGGGACCCCGGCGCGACCCTCCGCGAGTGGACCGATGTCCTGGCGGGCCTGCTGACCCCCGAGAAGCTGTGGGAGTACCTGCTCTTCGGCGAGCAGCACTTCGAGCAACTGCGCGCCGAACGCCGTCCCCCGCCGCCGAAAACCCCCGCCCGCGCCCCGCGCGGTCTCGGGCAGCGCGCCGCCCGGCTGGTCCGGCGGCTGTTGGCGGCGGGCCGCATCGTGCTGCGGGCGCTGTCACGGGTGCAGACCCGGGCCCGGTGGCGGATGGAGTACATGGAGCTATTTGTGCTCGGCCATCCCCTGCTGGATCGGGCGCTGCGGCTGGTCGCCGACCACCTCGACGCGGTCGTCGCGCTCGCCGGGCACGGCCTGCACCTGGCCGCCGACTGGGAAGAGGCGGTCGACGGGTTCGCCGACCAGGTGGTCTCCACCGCCCTGGCGGTCGCGGACTTCGAACTGCCCGACGAGATCATCCCCACCGGCGAACTCATCGGCGTCCTGGTGGAACTGGTCGTCGCGCGGCTGCCGCTGAAGTTCCGCACGGGCACCCGGACCGTGCTCGCGCTGCTGGACCTGGTCGGGCAGCGGCAGGCGGTGTACGACGCGGTGGCGTCCGCGATCCCCGAGCAGCTCGACCCCAACGTCTACTGGCGCCGGGAAATGCGGCCCGCGCTGTCCGGTCCGCTGACCGCCGCCCGCGACGACCTGGCCGCCGGAATCTTCGACGTGCTCGCCCGGTTCGACCTGTTCGCCGGGCGCGTCGACGCACTGCGCGCCAAGCAGGGCCGGCTCACCGACCAGGGCCCGGTCGTCATCCGGTCGGAGGACCCCGCCGCCACCGCCGAGGCCGAGGAAGCCGAGGCCAAGGAACGCGACGTCGCCCCCGCAGCTCCCGCGCCCGGTGACGCCGCGCCCGGCGCCGCGCCGCTGCTGCGCGACGACACCGCGCCCGCCGCCGCCCGGGTGCCGCTGCGGCTCCCCGCCGAGACCGGACGCCCCCTGTCCACGGGGCTGCGCCGCGCCTACGAGCGCGGCTTCGGGCAGGACTTCCGGCACGTCCGGGTGCACACCTCGCCCGCCGCGGCGCGGGCCGTGGGCGCGGTCGGCGCGTCCGCGGTGACCTCCGGGAGTCATGTCTACTTCGCGTCCGGCCTGGCCCCCGCGCACGGCGGCGCGGGCGGCCGGGTGCTCGCCCACGAACTCGCCCACGTGGTCCAGCAGGCCGGCAGCCGTCCGCTCGGCCTACGCGCCCCCGCGGCACCGCGCACGGGCACACCCGGCGCCGGGCTGGTGGTGGACCCGCGCGGCGAGGCGCGCGCCCATGGAGTGGCCGAGCGCTGGGCGGCGGGCGCCACGGGTGGCGGGCTGGGCCGTGCCGCCGGCCCCGGCACCGGCCGCCCCGGCGGACCGCAGCCCACGCTGCCGCTCGCAGTCATCCGCCGCCTGCTCGACGTGGCGACCACCACCGGCGACGTCGAGCGCGACGCCGAACACGCGGCCCGCCCCGACCGCCCGCCGCCCGAGCAGATCCGCGACCTGCTGCCCAAGAAGACGTTCCTGTCCGAGTTCGAGAAGGCCCTCCCCGCGATGACCTGCACGGGACGCCTCGCCGACGCCGAGGTCGCCACCGTGCTGCGCCGCCATCTGCACAGCAAGACCGGCCCGCAGATGGCCGCCGTGGACCGCTCCTTCAACGACATCCTGCGCGACTCCGTCACCGAGCGCCGCCGTCCCGGACCGGCCGCGGGCACCCGCGGCCAGGCCCCGCCGCGCGTATGGGAACTGGACCGCGACCGCTTGAAGGTGGCCCTCGCCCGGGTGCTGTTCGCCGAGACCGGGGTGCTGCTGTCGGTGGAGTTCGCCGCCGCGGTCGAGGGCCGCCCCCCGCAGGTCGCCTCGCTGACCGCCCGTTATGTGCACCTGCCGTTCGTGCACGGCAACAGTGACCTGTGGAAGATCGCGCTGCGCGGCGTGCTGGAGGGCGAGCGCCACACCAGGCTGCGGCCTCGGCTCACCGCGCACCTCGCGGGCCTCGGCACGTCCGACGGCGTGTGGCAGCGCGGCCGGTTCCGGATCAACCCGGCCGTGGTCGAGGAGGTGGAGCGGATCGTGAAGGTGTCCCGGGACCCCCTCACCCCGGCCGAACTCCCCGACAAGCGCGACTACCTGAAGTCCAGCGGGCCCGGGAACGACATCGGCCTGCGCCTGGCCACCTACGGGGAGCAGGCTCCGCCCGGCCGGGAGCGCGACTCCCACCACATCACCCAGTTCCTGCTGCTGGAGTACTTCACCCACCGGACCGCCAACCCCGCCACCCGGCCCTTCCCGCTGCTGTCAACCGCCCCCCGGGCTTACCCCGGTCTGAGCCCCGGCGCCAACGGCCCCATCGAGATGAAAGCCGCGAACCACAAGCCGATGGACCTGGCCGGCCTCGCCTGGGAGCGCGGCTGGGAGATGCCCACCATCAGCCTGGCCCGGGTCACCCACCGCACCGGCCGCCTCCACCTGAGCGTCCGCGACGGCGACGAGGCCAACCTGCACGCCGAGGCGCAGAGCGACGTGGTGCACGGCTTCTTCCGCGGCGCGCTGCCGCTCGCCTACCGCACCGCCGAGGACGCCGGACCTGCTGCCTTTGCCCAGTACACGGCCCGCACACCCGGCGGGCGCGCTGCAGTGGCCGGGCAGATCAGGGGAGCGATGCTGACCACCTACCACGAGATGCGCTCCCGGATGGAGCCCCGCCTGGGCGATGCCCTGGCCACCGTGGAACGCGGCTACTTCAACGACCTGGCCCGGCTCAAGGGCGTCCCCGACACCGGCCACATCACCGTCGACGAGATGGCGAAGGTGAAAGCCCTCGCCGTCCGGCACGCTCACACCGTAATGAGCCAGTGGGGGTGGGACTGATGACGGCCACCGGCTACAGCCGCACCCCCAAGCTCCTCAAAGGCGCCCTCATCCAGTTCTCCGCGCCCCTGCTGCTTCCCATCCCCAACGTCATCGCATTCCAGTACAACCCCGAATCGCTGACCCGTACCCTCAAACCCTGGGCCCCGCCCGGCACCGAGGACCCCGCGCACCCGCAGTCCGAGCAGCAGCGCGACCAGGCCCACGGTCGCGCTCAGCCCTACGACCCGCAGGAGGACTTCACCGTCGTCCTCGACCTGGACGCCACTGACGCCCTGGAGACACCCGAGTCCCACCCGGTGGCCGTGGTCTCGGGCGTCGCCGACCGGATCGCCGCCCTGGAGATGCTGCTCTACCCCGCCAAGGACAGCGGCGGCTTGGGCGGCCTGCTCAGCGGGTCGGTGTCCATCGGCGTGGGCGGCATCAGCCTCGGCGGTTCGGCCCAGGCCGAGGTGGTGCCCAGCCCCAAGGTCCCGGTGGTGCTGTTCTTCTGGGGCCCCGGCCGGATCGTCCCCGTACGGCTGACCAGTTTCACCGTCGAGGAGCAGGCGTTCTCCCCACTGCTGTACCCCGTGCGGGCGAAGGTCTCGGTCGGCATGCGGGTGCTCACCGCGGACGCCTTCGCCGACGAGGAGGAGACCGCGGAGGTGCGGATCGCCAAGGCCGCGTACACGTTCACCCGCAAGCAGAAGGAGGTGCTGGCCACCCTGAACCTCGCCAACACGGTCGAGTCGGTGGTGGGCATGCTGCCGCTTTGACCACCGCCCCGCCCGCCGCCACCGAGGAGCCGCCGTGCCCGAACCGCCCAGCCGCTACGCCCACGTCCCCACCTACACCGTCACCGACCACCGCGGGCGCACCGTCGAGGTGCTGTCCGTCCCCGCCGCGCCCGTCCAGGCCCTGGCCGGTGTGCACTTGGCTCGCGACGGCGAACGCCTGGACCACCTGGCCGCCCGCTACCTCGGCGACGCCACGCTGTGGTGGCGCATCGCCGAGCGCAACGACGCGATGACCACCGCCGCCCTGGCCGAAGCCCGCGAGATCGAGATCCCGGTGCGGAGAGGCTGACCGTGGCACACGGGGCGGCGGTGCTCGTCGGGGGAGCGCGGGACGACGAGTTGACCGAGGCGGCCGAGATCGAGGTGGACCAGCGCCTGGGCGAACCCACTCGCTACACCCTCACGCTGCCCGTCGGCATCCGCGGCGGCGACTTCCCGCTGCTCACCGACGCCCGGCTGGGACCGGGCGCGGACATCGCCGTGGTCGCCGCCGCCGGTGGACGGCGGGCCTGCCTGGTATGGGGGCCGGTCACAGGCCAGCGCGTCACCCTGGTGCGCGGCGGCGCCGGATCGGTGCTGCGCGTCGACGGCGCCGACGCCTCGGTGGTCATGGCCCGCGAGGACCGGGCCGAGGTGTGGGCGGACGTCAGCGACAGCGCGGCGGTGTCCGCGGTCGCCGCCCGGCACGGCTTCGCCGCCGACGTCCGCGACACCGGCAACGTCCACCCCGCCGACGGCCACGCCCTGGTGCAGCGCGAACCCGACCTGGCGTTCGTCGCCCGGCTGGCCCGCCGCAACGGCTGCGTGGTGTGGCTGACCAGCACCGAGGAGGGCGCGCACACCCTGCACTTCCGCCCGCCCCCGGTCGACGGCGACCCCGAGGCCGAGTTGTCGGTCACCGTCGAACCGCCGTCCGTGGAGGTGCTGGAGATCGCCTGGGACGCCGAACGCCCCACCGCCGCCTCCGCGTCCGGCCTGGACCCGCGCTCCAAGCAGGTGCTGGACGGGGCGCCCGGCGACGTCCTGCCCGCCCGGCTGGCCGCCACGCCGTTCGCCCGGATCGCCGCGGGCGGCCCACGCACCGTGTGGGTCAACGCGGTCGCCGACGACACCGCCGACCTGCGCGCCCGGACGGCCGCCGAACTCGCCGAGAACGCCTTCTTCGTCACCGCCTCCGGAAGCACCACCACCGCCCTGGCCGGACGCGTGCTGCGCGCCCCCTCGGTGGTGCGGGTGCGCGGTGCCGGGTCCCGGCACAGCGGGCGGTGGCTGTGCGCGCGGGTGCGCCACGTCATCGGCGCCACTGCCCACACCATGCACTTCGACCTGGTACGCGACGGATGGGGGGAGCAGACGTGATCGGACGGCGCGATCCGCTGGAGGAGGTGCTGGAGTACCTGTACTCGCACTTCTTCGGCAAGTACCGGGGCACAGTGACCGACAACGAGGACACCACCGACCGCGGGCGCGTCCAGGTGACCGTGCCGGCGGTGCTGGGCGGGCAGAAGGTGTGGGCGCTGCCGTGCGTGCCGTACGCCGGGGCTGGCGTTGGGCTGTACGTGCTGCCCGAGCCCGGGACCGCGGTGTGGGTGGAGTTCGAGGGCGGCGACCCGTCGTACCCGGTGTGGACCGGGTGCTTCTGGGCGGACAGCGAGCTCCCGCACACCGAGGGGGCCGCGGTCAAGGTGCTGCGCACCGCCACGTCCGGGCTGCGGCTGGACGACGACGCGGGCGAGGTGCGCCTGGACAACGACCGCGACGCCGCCGTGGTGCTGGCGGACACCGCCACCGTGCAGGCCCCCGCCGGGGCCGCGACCGCCCGCCACGTGGTCGGCGGGTCCGGCGTGCGCAGCGAGTCCGGAAGCGGCGGCTCCGTCGCCGTCGACGGCACCTCGGTCACCCTCAACGACACTGCCCTGAAGGTGAGGTGACATGCGGTGGCAGGACACACCCTGACCACGGCCTCGGCGCTGATGTGCCCGCACGGCGGCACCGTGACCGCGACCGCCGCAACCGCGCCCACGGTGCACATCGCGGGCGCGCCCGTGGTCACCGCCGCGGACGCCTTCACGGTCGGCGGGTGCCCGTTCCAGATCCCGGCCGCCCCGCCGATCCCCAGCCCGTGCGTGGTGGTGCAGTGGACCGTCCCGGACGCCCGTACCACCGCGCAGGGGGCGCCCACCCTGTCCGAGTCGTCGGCGGGGATCTGCCTGGCGGCCACCGGCGTTCCGCAGGGGCCGGTGCAGATCGTCTCCACGCAGTCGCAGGTGGAGACGTCGTGAGCCGCCGCCCCGCCGCGCGCCCCACCCTGGGAGCCGCACCGTGACCACACCCGCGCGCCCGCCCGCACTGCGCTTCCCGCCCGTCCTTGACCCCGCCGACGGGACCCTGGCCCGAGAGGCGGACGAGGCCGCCCACGTCGACCAGTTGATGCGGCAGGTGCTGCTCACCGACCCCGGGGAACGCGTCAACCGCCCCGACTTCGGCTGCGGTCTCCGGCGCATGCTGTTCGCCCCCAACGACCCGGCCGCCGCCGCGCTGGTGCGCGTCGTGGTGGTCGAGGCGCTGGAACGCTGGCTGGGGCAGCTCGTCCGCGTCGACGACGTCGAGGTGCGCACCGGCGGCGACCGCGTCGAGGTCACTGTGTCGTACCTGCTGCGGGCCCGCGGGGAACGCCGCTTCCTCAACGTGGAGGTGGGCGCGTAGATGGCTGCCGCACCCGACCGCCGGGCCGTCCTGCTGGCTCAGGACCAGGTCACCGGGATCGACTTCGTGCACGTCCACTCCTCGCAGACCACCCTGGACGTGTACTTCCTGCGTCCCCCGGAGACCCTGGCCGTCCCGCTGCCCGGGACGCTAGGCGACGCCGCCGTGCACCTGCTCGACACCGCCGTCCCCGCTCGGCTGCCCGCCGCCGTCGCCGGCTGGCCGGTGCTCGGAGGGCGCACCGTGCTGCGGCTGACCGTGCCCCGCCCGGGCGGGTTCGCCGCGCACCGACTGCGGCTGGACGACCCCCGCCTCGACCCTTGGTCCAACGACGTCGAGTTCAGCTTCAAGGCCGCCTGCGAGAGCCCGTTCGACTGCGCCCCCGCCCAGGCCCCCTGCCCACCGGGACCCGAGGTCGACGCCACCGTCGACTACCTGGCCCGCGACTTCGCCGGGCTGCGCCGCGCCCTGCTGGACTTCGCCGCCGTCTACCACCCCGACTGGACCGAGCGCTCCGAGGCCGACATCGGCGTGATGTGGGCCGAAATCGCCGCCGCCGTCGGCGACGACCTCGCCTACACCCAGGACCGTTGGGCCCGCGAGGCGCACTGGCCGACCGCCGTGCTGCGCCGCTCGGTACGCGGCCACGCCCGCCTGGTCGACTACGAACTCGACGACGGCGCGGGCAGCACCACCTGGGTGGACGTCACCGTCACCTCCGGCTCCGGAACCGTCACCGTGCCCACCGGAACCCCCGTCACCAGCACCGACGGCAACGCCAAGTTCGAGATCGGCCGCGGGCTGCACGACCCCCGCACCGGCTACCCGGCCGCCGACGCGCGCAACGCCTTCACCCCGCACGTGTGGGACGAGGACGACACCGAACTGCCGTGCGGCGCCACCGCCCTGCACCTGGTCGGCCACCACGCCGCCGCCCTCGCCTTCGACGACCCTGAAGACCCCGTCTCCGCCGGGCCGTCCGGCGGCGGCGCGGTCGGCGGCGTCCCCACCGGCTTCGGCAACGGCGGAGGCACGCCCGCGCCCGGCCTGGCGGAGCCGGAGGCCGTACCGGGCACCTGGCTGCTGCTGCGCAGCGAACGCTCCGCCGACCCGGGCGCGCCCATGGCCCCCGTGCAGGTGTGGCCGGTGCGCGTAGTCGAAGCCCGTGACATGCGCGACCCCGTGCTGGGCACCGACCTGACCCTGATCCGCTGGGAGAAGCGGCACGCCACCCCCTTCCCGCTCGACCTCACCGCGCTCACCGTGCGCGGCAACCTGCTCCCGGCCACCGCCGGGCGCACCGAGCGCGTGGACTTCGCCGTCGGCGCGGACGGCGCCGCTCCGGCCGAACTGCCGCGCACCGTCGAACGCGAGGGCCCGCAGGGCACGGTGTGCCACCGCTTCACCCTGCCCGGCAGCGACACCACGGTCCTGGCCTGGCTGGACACCACCGCCGGGCCGTCGCGCCCCGAACTGCTGCTGGACGAGACCGGCTCCGACGGGGTGCCGCTGCCGCACTCGGCCTGGCGGTGGCGGCGCTCCCTGCTGGGCGTCAACTCCTCACTGCCCACCGACCCGCACATCACCCTGGAAGACGGCGCCTGGCGGCGGGTGGCCGGATACCAGGTTCCCGGCGGGGAGCTGGTGCACCGCGACCTCGCCGACGGGCGCGGCGCCACCGTGCGGTTCGGCGACGGGGAGTTCGGCGCCGTGCCCGCCGACGGCACCCGGTTCCGCGTCACCTACCGGCTCTGCCGGGGCGTACGCGACGACGTGCCCGCCGACACCCTGGTCCGCCTCGACGCCCCCGGCCTGCCCGTCGACGCCGTCACCAACCCCGTCCCGGCCCACGGTGGCCGGGACCCCCAGAGCCTGGACCAGGCCCGCCTCGACGCCCCCGACGCCTACCGCGCCGTCACCTACCGCGCCGTCCGCCCGGAGGACTACGCGGAGGCCGTCGGCCGCCTGCCCTGGGTGCAGCGCGCCGGGGCCACCCTGCGCTGGACCGGCAGCTGGCTGACCCTGTTCGCCACCGCCGACCCGCTCGGCTCCACCCGGTTCACCGCCGCCCAGCGGGCCTCCCTGGACCGCCAACTGGACCTGTTCCGGCAGGCCGGGCGGCAGACCGCCGCACGCGACCCCCGCTACGCCGACCTGGACCTGGAGGTCACCGTGTGCGTGAAACCCGACGCCTACCCGGCACGGGTGCGCGCCGACGTGCTCCAGGCCCTGGTGGGCACGGCTCCGCCGCCCGCTCCCCAGGCGTTCTTCCACCCCGACCGGTTCACCTTCGGCACCCCGCTGTACCGGTCCCGGCTGGAGGCGGCGGTGCAGGCGGTGCCGGGCGTGGCCGAGGTGCTGGGGGTGCGGGTGCGGCGCCGGGACCGGTTCGCCTGGCGGGAGTTCACCGATCTGGTGCTGCGGGTGGCCCCCGAGGAGGTGGTGCGGGTCGACCAGGACCCGGCGCACCCCGACCGGGGCTCGCTGCGGGTGCTCACCCGGGGCGGCGTATGACCGCCGCCGACCGCCACCGCCCACGCCCCGCACGTCCGCCGAGGAGGACGCCCCGATGACCGCCGCCCCCGCCCTCCCCGTCCACCCCCTGGACCTGCCCGAGGCCCGCAGCGGCCTGGCCCGGCAGCCGGGGACGTTCGCCGACCACCGCCGCGCCCTGCTGGCCACCGCCGCCGCCCGGCCCGCGCTCGCCGGGTGGCGTGGACGCGGGCCGCGGGACCCCGGCGTGATGCTGCTGGAGTTCTGGGCGTACGTGCTGGACGTCGTCGGGTTCTACGACGAGACCCTCGCCCACGAGGCGTTCGTCCGCACCGCCCGCCGCCCCGAGTCGCTGCGCGCACTGGTCGCCCTGCTCGGCGCCACCCCCCGGCCCGCCGTCGCCGCCTCGGTTACCCTGGCCGCGTACGCCGACGGCACCGAACCGGTGCTGCTGCGTGCCGGGACCGCGTTCCGCTCCGCCGCGTTGCCCGACGGTGGCCCCCCGCAGGTCTTCGAACTCGACGCGGACACGGTGATCCGGCCGAAGTGGAACGGCTGGACGCTCGCGCCCTGCCGCCCGGATCGGCTGCCCGGCGCCGCCGGGCCCACCGTGCTGCTCGACCCCAAAGGCGTCGCGCTCACCGCGGGCGCGCCCGTGCTGGTCGCGCACCCCGGCGGGGCCAGGGCGCTGCGCGTCACCGCACTCGGCCACCGCACCGAGGCCGACGGCGTCCGCTACCCCACCGTCACCTTCGACGGCGACCCCGGACTGCCCGCCAGGACGGCGCTCGCCGACATCACGCTGCTGCGCCCGACCCGCACCGCCGGGCTGTGGCGCGGGCCCCGGCTGGGCGGCGACCCCGCCGTGATCAGCTCAAGCGGCGGCAAGACCTCCCTGGTCCTGGACGGCCTCCACCGCGACCTCCACATCGGCGACCGGGTGATCGCCGGCCGCGGTGGCGACCTGTACGCGTTCCGGATCGCCGACGTCGACGAGGCGCCGCGCAGCGTGCGCGCCGCCACCACCACCCAGTTCAAGGACGCTGACGGCAAGGTGACGGGCAGTGTCACCAGCCCCGCCACCACCGTCCCGGTCACTGTGGTCACCCTCGACGGCGCCCTGCGCACCGGCATCAGCCAGAGCGTCTCCGCCGTCCTGTCCCTCGCCGTCCGCACCGCCGCCCCGCCCGTGGAGACCGTGCTGCACACCGGCCTGACCCCGGCCGCCCGGATCACCCTGCCCACCGCGACCGGGATCCGCGCCGACGACGCCCTGACCGTCGATGGGCCGGTGGCCACCACGTCCACCGGGCCCTCCGCCGTTCTTCAGCCCGCGCAGCACCCGCACGCAGCCGTCTCCGCACTCGCCGCCAAGGGCGCTCCGGGCGCCGCAGCCTCTTCCGCCCGCGTCGCCGACGCCCTGCGCCGCCTGCGCCGTACCCTCCCCGCCGCCCCGGCCGCGCCCGCGCTCCCCGGCCGCTTCCTGCTCGCCCCCGCTTCCGGACCCGGCGTCGACACCACCGGCCGCCTCGACCCCGCCACCCGCACCCTGACCCCGGACCGGGACGCCGCCTGGACCGGCGAACTCCCCGCCCCCGTCACCGCACACGGCAACCTGCTGCCCTGCACCCGCGGCGAGACCGTCGACCACGAGGTCCTGGGCACCGGCGACGCCACCCGCCCGCAGCAGCGCTTCACCCTGGCCCGCTCCCCGGTCACCCACCGCGCCACCCCCACCGGGGCGCGCCCCGACCTCGACATCCGCGTCAATGGGCGGCTGTGGCGCGAGGTCCCCACCCTCTACGGACTGTCCGGCCATGAGGAGGTGTACCTCACCCGCCCCGGCCCCGACGGCCGCACCGACGTCGTCTTCGGCGGCCCCCCGCGCTGCGCCGCACCACCCACCGGGTCCGTGATCACCGCCCGCTACCGGGTTGGGGCGGGCGCCGCGAGCCCCCCGGCCCGCTCGATCACCCAGATCGTCCGCCCCGTCCCCGGACTCGCCCAGGTCCGCAACCCGGTCGCCGCGACCGGCGGCGCCGACGCCGAGAGCGACCAGGACCTCCGCACCCGCGCCCCCGCCTCGGCACTGCTGCTCGGCCGCGCCGTGTCGCTGGCCGACATGGAGGCCGCTGCCGCCGGCGTGCCCGGGGCTGTCGGGGTGCGCGCCGGATGGCGATGGAGCGCGACCAGGCAGCGGCCGGTCGTCCGCGTCGCCTACATCGGGCCGCCCGAGCTCGCACCCGTGCTGCTGCGCACCCTGCGCGCGCTGACCGACCCGACAACCCCCCTGGAGGCCGCGCCCGCCATGCCCGCACCGCACCGCCTGGCCCTGCACCTGGCCCCCGACCCCGCCGAGGACCCCGCCGCCGTGGCCGCCGCCGTGCGGGCCGCACTGACGGCCGGGCCGCGCGCCCCGCTGGCCCCCGCGACGCTGGGCGTCGACGGACCGCTACGCCGCAGCGCACTGTTCGCCGCCGTGCTCGCCGTGCCCGGGACGGTCGCCGTGCAGGGCGCGACCGTGGACGGGGCGCCGTTCACCGCACCCGCGCTGGCGCCGCCCGACGGCGGGTGGCTGGACCTGGTGGACCGCCTCGATGTGCACGCGGCGGCCGCCCGATGAGCGCCCGTCCGCCGCGCGACGACTACGAGCGGCTGCACACCGAGCTGCTGTGGTCGCTGATCCCCGCGGTCTACCGGGACGCGGACGGCGGGGAGACCGGGCCCGGGGTGCTGCGTGCCCTCGCCGAGGCGGTGGGGGCCGACCTGGCCGCCGCCCGCCGCAGCGTCGACCGCCTGGGCGAGGACCCGTTCGTGGAGCGCGCCGACGACTGGGCCGTGCCGTACCTGGCCGACCTGGTGGCCACCCGGCTGGTTTCCGCGCTCAACCCCCGCGGACGGCGCGTCGACGTCGCCCGGACCATCCACCGGCGCCGCCGCAAGGGCACCGTGCGGATCCTGGAGGAGCTGATCGCCGACCTCACCGGGTGGGACGGCGTGGTCGTCGAGATGTACCGCCGCCTGGGACGCTTCGCCCACGCCCTGGACCCGGTGCCCGGCCCGCCGCCGGGCCGCTCCACCCGAACCCCGGCCGGCGGCCTCGCCGACCTGCGCTCCGTACGCGGCGCCGAACTCGCCGACGGGCCGTTCGACGAGTACCACCGCACCGCCGACCTGCGCCGCCCCCGCGACGGCACCGTGCCCGGCCGGGCGGGCCGCCACAACGTCAACCGCCTAGCCGTGCACCTGTACCGGATCCCCGCCTGGCGGATCACCGGCAGCGAACCCGGCACCCCGCCGGGCGCCCCGGACGCCCGCGCCCGCACCTTCGACCCGTCCGGCCGCGACGTCCCGCTGTTCCAACGCCGCAACCGGCCCGACGACGTCGACCAGTGGCGGCCCGCCCGGCCCTGGGAGACCGCCGCGCCGATGCGCTGCCGGGTCCTGGGCGACGCCGCCTACACGCTCACCGAACGCGGTGTCGCCCAGGTCCGAGACGCCGCCGGGCTCACCGACGCCGTCACCGCCGACCTGCGCCGCCTGGTCGGGCGCCGCCACGACGGCGAGGCCGCGCTGCGGGCCTCGGTCGCGCTGCTGCCCGCCGCCAGCTCCGCCGTTCTGCTCGGCGCCGCCTGGCAGGCCCTGCTGGCGGCAGCCCTGGCCGGCGACTGCGGCAAGGCCGGGCTGCTGCCCACCTCGCTGAGCGTGCAGTCCACACCGCCCATCGCGGTCCCCACGCACCGCATCACGGCGGGGGAGCTATCCGGATGGGCGAGCCCGGCAGCCGGGGTGCGGCTGGTCGTCGACCCGGAGCGCGGGCGGATGCTGTTCCGGGGCGCCGCGCCCGGGCAGGCCCTGGCCACCACCCACCACATCGGGTTCTCCGGGCCGGTCGGCGCCGGGCCCTGGGACCGCTCCGCCGGGCAGCTGCCGGCGGACGCGACCGCGTCCGGGGGCGGGCCGTTCGTAGCCGTCCCGCCGCCGCCCACCCCGGCCCCCGCGCCGGGCGCGCTGCCCGACTCCGGGGTGGTCCGGGTCGCCGACAGCCGCACCTACACCGCGCTGACCGGTGGAGCGCCAGTACGGGCGCTGGCGCTCCAGGCCGCCGACCGGCACCGCCCCTACGTCTCGCTCGGCGCCGACGTCGTGTGGGAGGGCGCGCCCGGCGGTGACGCGACGCTGCTGCTCGACGGCCTGTGGTGGGGCGCCCCGCTGGGCGCGCCGGTCGCCGTGACGCGGCTGCGGGGCAGCTTCGCCCGCGTCGTCCTGCGCCACACCACCCTCGACCCGGGGGCGCCCCCCGTGCCCGGCCAGACGCCCGACCCGGCGCCGGTGGCGCTGGTCATCGAGGGCGACGTCGACACGCTCGAGATCGACCGCTCGGTGTGCGGGCCGGTGGCCACCGCGTTCGGCGGACGCCTGGGGACCCTGGTGCTGCGGGACAGCGTCATCCACGACGTCGCCGGAGGCACCGCGCTGAACGCCCCCGATGCCGAACTCGACGCCGCCCGCTCAACGGTGGTCGGCGGCATCGTCGTCAACCGGATGCGCGCCACCGAGCTCCTGGCCGCCGGGACCGTCACCGTCACCGACACCCAGCACGGCTGCTTCCGCTTCGGCGCGGCCGGACCCTGCAGCCGCCTGCCCCACCCCTACCGCTCGCACACCCTCGCCTCGACCGCGGGCCTGTTCACCTCGCTGACCTTCGGCGACTCCGGATACACCCAGCTCGCCGCGTCCGCGCCCCAGGCGGTGGCCCGGGGCGCCGAGGACACCTCGCAGATCGGCGTGTGGTCCTCGCTGCGGGAGGCGGTACGGCTGGACGGCCTGCGGTCCAAGATCGACGAGTACGCGCCGTTCGGGCTCCTACCGCACTACGTCCTGGAGACCTGACGCTGTATCACCCCCCGGCTCCGTCCCCCCAAGTCCGTCCCACCAACCCCAGCGACAGAAGCAGGAGCGACCAGCACCGTGGCTATCGACCTGTCCCGCGCCGGCCACGACCGGCGCAAGCAGTACCAGGGCACCCGGATGCAGATGGGCCGCGTGCTGCTCGACGACGACCTCAACACCGGCGCCGAGATCGCCGAGGACGACCGCCGCCGCGCCCTCGCCGACGTCATCGGCGCCTGCGGCACACCCGACGGAGGGTTCCTGCCCACCAATCCCGTCGTCGGACCGGACGGCCTCGACTTCACCCTGGGCGCCGGGATCCTCTACCTCGGCGGGCTGCGCCTGGAGACCGACGGCACCGAGACCTTCCGCGCCCAGGACGACTGGCTCCAGCAGACGCCCGCCGACCGGCCCGGCGCACCCGCCGCCGAGGGGAACGCACGCCACGACCTGGTGTGGATCGAAGCCGTCCTCCAGGACGTCACCGCAGTCGAGGACGCCGAACTCCAGGACGCCGCCCTCGGCGCCTGGGACACCTCCGCCCGCACCCGGGTGGTGCGCCGCGTCCGGATCACCCCCGACATCGGCTCGGCCCGCTGCGAGGACGGCTGGGCCCGCGTGGTCAAGAACCTGGGCGTGGGGGTGGGGCCCGATCTGGAGGCCGTCGGCGACACCACACTCACCGTCGGGTACGACCCGGCCGCCGACACCGACTCGCTGTGCTCGCCCTCGGTCGCAGGCGGCTACCTGGGCGCCGACAACCAGGCCATCCGCGTCCAACTCGTCGGCGACGGACACGCACTGACCTGGGGATACGACAACAGTGCGCCGCTGTACCGGGCCAAGCTGTCCACCGACGCCGCAGGCGCCCGCACCGTGGTCACCCTGCTCACCGAGCCGCCGGACCAGGCGCACTGGCCCACCGCCGGACAGGTCGTCGAACTCCTCCCGTGGGCGGCCGTGCTGCCCAACGGGGAGAAGATCGCCGAACGCACCGGGCTGCTGGCCCGAGTCCAGGGCTCCTACGACCCCGACACCCTCACCCTCACCCTGGACACCCCGGCCCCGGCCGACTTCGGCGCCGCCTGGCGCACCCGTCCGGACGCGGCGGCGCTCGGGGAGGAGTTCATCTACCTGCGGGTGTGGAACCGCGGCGCCGACACCACGTCCCCCCTGGCCCTCACCTGCCCCGACGGCACCGCGGTCCCACTGGCCCACACCGGGCTGCACGTGACCGTCGCCGGCAACCGCCGCACTGCGGGCGAGCACTGGATCATCGCGGCCCGGCCGCACACCCCGACCCAGGTGCTGCCGTGGCAACTCGAGGAGGGGCGCCCGCCGCACGGCTTCCGACGATGGGTCGCGCCACTGGGCGTCATCCGCTGGGAACCGGGCGCGGCGACCGGCACGCTGGTGGACGACTGCCGTCCGTCGTTCGACCCGCTCACCCGGCTGGGCGGCTGCTGCACCCACACGGTCGGCGACGGCGTCGGCAGTCACGGGCAGTTCGCCGACATCCAGCACGCCATCGACCGGCTTCCGCCGGAGGGCGGGTCGGTGTGCGTGCTGCCCGGACGCTATGTCCAACGGTTCGAGATCCGCGACCGCAGCGGGGTGACCGTGCACGGGTGCGGGCCGCGCACCGTCATCGAAGCGCCGGACGGTGACGGCCCCGTGGTGGCCGTCACCGACGCGCAGGACATCACGCTGGAGTCCTTCACCGTCGAGAGCCGTGACGCCGTCGGCATCGCTGTCACCGATACCAGCGGCGAGGCGGTGATCACCTCCGGCATCACGCTGCGCGACCTGCTGGTGCACTCCGCCGCGCGATCGGCGGTCACCGTGAACCGGGTCGAGGGGCTGCGGATGCTGGACTGCCGGGTGGAACTCCGCCCGCTGGGACCACCGTTCGGGACGCCGCTGGGCGCCGGGGAGCCCGGCGCGGGCGCGGACCCGGGGGTGTTCGTGCGCGGCACCGACGTCCTGGTGGAGGGGTGCACGATCACCGCTCCGGATCCGGAGCGCTCCCCGGGCCTGTTCGGGGGGATCAGGGCGGTCCGGCTGCGGCTGCCGCTGGGCGGGCTCCAGATCGGCGGGGGTTCGCGGCGGGTGGAGATCCGCCGCAACCGCGTCGAGGGCGGAAACGGGAACGGCATCACGCTGGGCAGCATCGTGTGGGTCCCGTCGGAGGACATCCGGCTGCTCACCGAGAACTACGCGGCGGCGGTGCGCCGGGCGATCAGGCTGGGCGGGCTGTCGGTGGTGGTGGACGAGAGCGGATGCCTGCACCTGAAGCCGGGGTCACCCCAACGGCCGCCCGCCGGGGGGCCGGAGGGCGTCGTCACCTGGACGCCGGTCGCCCAGGGGCGCGTGCGCGATGTCCGGATCACCGGGAACCGGATCGCCGCGATGGGCGGCAACGGCATCGCCACCGCCGACTACCCGCCCGACACCGTGGGCGCCGGTTACCTCCAGGACGCCCTGGTGGACGACAACCGGATCGAGAGCTGCCTGCGGATCGAGGCCCAGCCCTCGGACGACCCCCGCAGCGCGCTCGGAGGGATCACCTTCGGCGAGGCGCACACGCTGACCCTGCGGGACAACCTGGTGCGGGGCAACGGCACCTCGTACGACCACCCGGTGTGCGGGGTGTTCGTCGGTGCCGCGGAGACGGTGATCGTCGAGAACAACCAGATCCTGAACAACGGACGCTGGGCCCGGCAGCCGGTGCCCGGCTACCGGGCGGGGATCGCGGTGCGGCGGGCGACCACCTGGCTCGGGGACGTCGGCGCGGACGACGAGCGCCTTGAGGCGCCTCCGGCCGCCGTCGTCCGGGGCAACACCGTGGTGCACCCGTCCGGGCGGGCGCTGCTGCTGATCGCGGAGGGCGCGGTGTCGGTGACGGACAACCTGCTCGCCGGGACCGCGCTGCCGCAGCCGCAGGAGGTGCGTTCCTCGACCGCGCGGCTGTCGACCAGCGCCGAGGTGTTCCGGGCACGGGCCGCCGCACTGCGCGAGGCCGCCGCCCTGGAGTCGGCGGCGGGGGCGCGAGCGGCGCGGGACGAGTTCGACCGGTACATCGCGAGTTCGCTGGGGTCGGCGGTGTTCCTGTTGGACGCGACCCCGTCCAACCCCGGCGGGGGCGGTACCCACGGCGCCAGGGCGGCCGGGCCCGGGTTCCGGCTGCACGCGGTGGGGGCGACGGTGGACCGGCCGTTCGCGGCGGGGGCCGTGGCGCGGGCCGCCGTCGAGGGCGCTGGGCCAGTGCTGTTCGCGGCGAATCGGGTGCGGCTGGACGCATCGGAGGCCACGGCCGTGCAGAGCACAGCGGTGGTGGCGGGGCGGGACGACGTGGGGGTGGCGGACAACCTGGTGGAGTCGGCGTCCCTGGCGCGGCCGTCGTTCGGGAGCCTGCTCGGCGGGAACATCGTGCGTGTCACCGGCAACCGCCTGCGGGAGGCGCCTGGGACCGCCCAGCTCTCCGCGCTGGTGTCGGGAACGCTGAACACCACCGCGCTCAACCAGTCGACGCACTGCATCCAGGTGGGCGGAACCCTGGTCGTGAACCGCGACAACCTGTCCGAGGCGCAGCTGAGTAATCCCGAGGCGTGTGCGCCAGCCCTGCGGGGCGTGGACCCGGCGCGGCTGACTGGGGCTCGGCCCCGCCCGAAGTAACCCCCGTCCCGACTCCGTCCCGTCGTACCGAACCTGAGGAGCCCCGCCGTGCCCGAACCCACCGGCCTGGAAAGCGCCCTGGTCGACGCCGTCGCCGATCTGGACGTGATCAGCGTCGCCGCCCTGCTCACCGCCGCCGAGGACGACCGGCGGACCCTGGAGGCGCTCGCCGTGGAGCGGGCGCGCTGCGAGGCCGACGGCGACACCGAGGGAGCCGAGGAGCTGGCCCGGCGGACGGAGCGGCTGGAGCGGCGGCGGGCTGCGGAGGTCGCAGAGGCGCAGCGGGTGCTCACGCCGTTGCCGGAGCCGGTGGACGAGGCGGAGGTGGTGACCGGGCGGGTGACGGACGCGGAAGGGCGCGGGGTGGCGGGGGTCACGGTGGAGGTGCGGGACGCGGCGGGGGAGGGGCTGGCGACAGCGACGACGGACAACACCGGCGGGTACGCAGTGACCGTTCCCGCCGGGCGGGACGCGGACATCGTGCTGCGGGTAGTGCGGGGGAAGACGGTGCTGTTCGAGGACGGCAGCCCGGCGCGGGCACGGCCGGGGCTGGTGGCCTGGCGGGAGATCGCCGTCACACCACGAGGCAAGCGCTGACGTCGGTGGCCACGGGCCCCTGGCAGCCCGGCCCGGGCCCGCCCCGCGAGCGGCCCACGGTGGTGCGGGGTGGCCCCCGCCCTGACGCCCGCCCCTTACTGATTCGCCGCTGTGGGTGTTTTCGCGCAGCCGGGCGATCGATGCGGCTGGACAGCACCACCTGTCCGGCACAGACCAACGGCCCGAGTCTGTCTGCCCGCTCGAAGGTCGCCGACACGAACTCGGCGCTGTGATTGAAGGTCGCCTTTGACGATGGTGAGCGCGAGGCGGAGTCGGGTGCGGAGTCGACGAGTCGGCGTATCCGCTGTCGCCCACACCAGGGTGATCCTGCGGTGGAGTTCACACAGACGTTGCCGCAGCGGCCCGGTCCTGGATGCTCGCGGCGGTGACCAGCATCACCAGCACCAATCCGAGGCAGTCCACGGCCTGCCCTTTGCGGCCCGCCACCGTCTTCCCCTCGCCCTGGCCGACAGCGTCGGCGCCGACGCTGTCGGCCACCCACAGGATCTGCGAGTCGATGATCGCCGCCGACGGCGCACGCTTGAAAGTTTATACTTCCGAGAAAATCGGAGCTTAGACTGATTTAACCGCGCAATTTTGGCAGGAGTGTAGCCAGAACCGTCGGATCCGGCGTCCGTTCTGCCCGAAGGTCCGCAGCGAGTGGCCGCCGGCAGCCTTCGGAGGGCGCGGGCGGATCACATAGGCGCCAGGAGGAAGACTTCTCGATGACCCGGCCCGATGACCCGCGCACCGCGGCGGCCCGGATGTTCGCCGAGGCCGGTGCGTTCGGCGAGCTTCTGGCCGGGATCGAGTGGGCGGCGACGCCGCTCGGGCCCCCCGAGTGCTGGCCGGGGCCCCTGGTGGACACCCTGCGCCTCATGCTCACCTCTGAGCACGGTATGGCTCTGTACTGGGGCCCCGAGTTCGCCACGCTGTACAACCTGGGCGCCGCCCCCATTCCCGGCGCCAAGCATCCCTGGGCGCTCGGCAAGCCGTATAAGGAGGTGTTCCCCGAGGTCTGGGCCCCCGTGAGCTCCCACTTCCACTATGTGACCGACACCCGCCAGTCCCTGCTGATCTCCGATGAGCCGCTCATCATGGAGCGCCACGGTTTTTTGGAGCAGTGCTACTTCGACTCCTCTTTCCAGCCCGTGCTGCTGGACGACGGCACCGCCGGCGGCGTGCTGCAGATCCTCACCGAGACCACCGGCCGGGTTCTGGGCGAGCGCCGGCTGCGCCTGCTGAGCGAGGCCGGCGCCCGCACTGCCGGGCTGCCCACGCCGGGCGAGGTCGCCCGCGTCGTCGCGGAGGTGCTGGGCTCCTATCCCGAAGAGATCCCGTTCCTCAGCCTGTACCTGGCCTCCGAGTCGGGGATGCTGCGGCCGGCGGCCTCCGCCGGGCTCCAGCCGGCGCCCGAGGCCGTCTTGCCGATTGCGGCCGACGGGTCGGAGGCCGCGGCCCGGCTGGCGCAGGTGGCCGCCGACGGTGCCCCTGCCACACTGCCGGCCGCCGCGCTCACCGGCGGCAACACGGCCGGGCAGCACGCCGCGGCATCCTGGCTCCCGGTCGAGGAGGCGCTGGCTCTGCCGCTGGATTGTGCGGGGCAGGTGGGAGGCGTCCTGGTGGTGGGCGCCAACCCGTGCTTCCCTCCGGCCGGGACCTACCGGGACTTCTTGGAGGTGCTCGCCGCCGCCGTTGCCGGGGCGCTGACGGCCGCGCTCGCCCACGACGAACAGCGCCGGCGGGCGGAGGCGCTGGCCGAGCTGGACCGAGCCAAGACCACCTTCTTCGCCAACGTCAGCCATGAACTGCGCACCCCGCTCACCCTGCTCCTGGGCCCGCTCCAGCAGGTTCTGGCCGACGAGGACCGGCCCGAACGCCGCGAGCAGCTGGAGCTGGCCGAGCGCGGCGCCCTGCGCCTGCTGAAGCAGGTCAACACCCTCCTGGAGGTTGCCAGGGCTGAGGCCGGGCAGATGCGCCCGGCCCTCGAGCCGGTCGACCTCGCCCGTGCCACGGCCGAGCTGGCCGGGGTGTTCCGCTCCGCCTTCGAGGCGGCCGGGCTGACGCTGGAGGTGGACTGCCCGCCGCTGCCCCGGCCGGTGTCCCTGGACCGGGAGATGTGGGAGAAGATCATCCTCAACCTGCTCAGCAACGCCCTGAAGTTCACCTTCACCGGCGGCGCCCGGGTGCGGGTGGCAGCGGTCGGCGCCCGGGCCCGGCTGACCGTGACCGACACCGGCACCGGCGTCCCCGCGGACGAGCTGCCGCGCCTGTTCGAGCGCTTCTACCGGGTCCGCGGCGCACGCTCGCGCTCTCACGAGGGCAGCGGCCTCGGCCTGGTGCTGGTGAAGGACCTGGTGGAGGCGCACGGCGGCACCGTCGGTGTGGACAGCCTGCTCGGCGAGGGCACCTGCATCACCGTGGACCTTCCGTTCGCCGCCGCCCACCGGCCCCGCCCGAACCCGGCCGCGGACAGCGTCGGATTCCCCGGGGAGACCCTCAGGGAAGGCGGAGGCGGCCGGTCCGGCCGCGCCGCGGCCTATGTGGACGAGGCGCTGGGCTGGCTGACGGCTGACCTCGTCCCCGCCGCGGCGAGCCCCCCGGCAGACACTCCGCCCGCCCCAGCGACCCACGATGCCCCGCCCGCCCCCGCGACCGACGGCCCCGGCCCGCACGAGACCGACCGCCCCCGCCGGGCCCGCCTGCTGGTCGTCGACGACAACGCCGACATGCGCGCCTACCTCACCCAGCTCCTGGACCCCGACTACGACGTGCTGCTCGCCGCGGACGGCCGGGCCGCCCTGGAGACGGCCCTGGCGCAGCCGGTGGAGCTGGTGCTCAGCGACGTGATGATGCCCCGCATGGACGGCTTCGAGCTGGTCCGGGCGCTGCGCGCCGACCCGCGCACCGCCCGCCTGCCCATCGTCTTGCTCACCGCCCGCGCCGGCGAGGAGGAATCCGTGCAGGGCCGGCAGGCCGGCGCCGACGACTACCTGGCCAAACCCTTCTCCGCGCGTCAGCTGCTGGCGCGCGTCCGCACCGGTTTGGAGCTGTCCCGGCTGCGCGAACAAGTCCTCACTGAGACCCGCAACCAGCTGGCCGTGCTGGGCTCCCTGGCCGAGGCGGGCCTGCGGCTGTCCGCCACCCTCGACCCGGACCAGATACTGCGGACTGCCGGCCAGATCCTGCTGCCCGACTTCGCCGACCAGATCAGCATCCACCTCACCGCCGCAAAGCCCGCCCCGGCCCAGTCGCCCCCGGCATACATCGCCGGCGCACCCCTTCTTGCCCGCGAGGCCCTGGCCAACGCCGCCACCCACGCGATCAACGGCACCGCCCCGACCCCAGCCGGCCCGCACCCGCCGCCCGCCTCCATGCTGGCCCTGCCGCTGCACGCCCACGACCAGACACTGGGCGCCCTGGTACTGGTCCGGCACACCGGCTACTCCGCGGTCGAGCGCAAGTATCTGGAGAACCTCGCCCACCGCCTGGCCCTGGCCTACGACAACGCCACCCGGTACCACAACGAGCGCCGCCTCGCCCTGACCCTGCAACGCGCCCTGCTGCCCCACCGCCTGCCCCAGGTACCCGGGGTGCGCCTGGCCACCCACTACCGGGCAAGCAACCGAGGCGCCGAGGTCGGCGGCGACTGGTACGACGTGCTCGCGCTGCCCGACGGCGCCGTGGGGCTGGCCATCGGCGACGTCATGGGCCACGACGTGGAAGCCGCCATCGTGATGGGCCAACTCCGCTCCGCCCTGCACAGCCTCGCGATGGAGGGCGCCGGCCCGGCCCAGGTGCTGGCCAGGCTGGACGCCTACCTGCAGTCGCTCGCCGCCGAACGCTTCGCCACCTGCCTGTACGCGGTCTACGACCCACACCGCCACTGTCTGCGCTACGCAGCCAGCGGGCACCTGCCGCCGCTGCTGGTATCCACCGACACCGCCTACCTGGAGCTGCCCCCGGCGCTGCCGCTGGGACTGGGCAGCACCCCGGTCGACCGCGACGTGGCATTCCCGCCCGGCACCAGCCTGCTGCTGTACACCGACGGCCTGGTGGAAAACCGGGCACTGTCCCTGGACGACTGCCTGGCGGCCCTGTGCCAGACCTGCGGCGCGCTGCCCGCCGCCGCCCGCACCGACCCCAGCAGATCACCGAACGGGCCCTGGAGCTGCTGAACACCCCCGACCGGGTCGACGACGACACCGCCCTGCTCGCCATCACCGCCGAACCATCGTGTCGAACCGGCGACCCGCAAGCTGACGGAAGTGCCATACGACCGACCGCTACTGCTCGTAGTCACTGCTGACGAAGTGTCTTCACTGCTAACAGAGTTGCGGATCCTGGAATGGCCCGACCGAGTGCTCGACGGGTTGGCTGGAGGGCCAGTCTGGCGGCAGGTGAGACCTGGTGGTACGGGGATACACGCCAACGTGTCCGTCACTGAGAGGTGGACGGAGCCCTGCGCAATTCTGCTCACCACAGGCCGACTTGGAGAGGCACCTGCCTCACTGAAGCGAACCCGCTTGCTGTCGGCGCTGGGCATCGGCTGTCGAATTGTCCCCACTGACGATCGGGTCTGAACACAGGGGCCAACGTGTTGAGTGGGGCGGAAGGATATGAGGGTGCTGTCCCGGGTCCGGGGTCTGACTCATGACATGCCTGACCGAAGTGTCCAAGTCACACGGTGTCGGCCGTTGGCCGGGGATGGTGTGGGAGTGGACACGCACCGCGATAACCATGTGGCTGTGGTGCTCTCCTTGTCCGGGGCAGTCCTTGGCACCGAGGAGTTCCCGGCCACCACGGCGGGCTACCGAGATCTGCTGAAGTGGGCCACGAAGTCGGGAACCGTGAGGCGCGCCGGGGTGGAGGGGACCGGTTCCTATGGGGCCTCCTTGTCGCGGTATCTGCTGGCCCAAGGCGTGGACGTGTTCGACGTGAACCGAATGGACCAGGCAGAGCACCGTCGCCGCGGCAAAACGGATCCGCTCGATGCCCAGAACGCGGCGCGAGCGGTGTTGAGCGGGCGTGCCCGTGCCCGGGCCAAAGCGGGCGACGGACCGGTACAGATCGCCAGGATGTACAAGCTGACGAAAGTGTGGCCGTCAAAGCCCGCACGCAGGCCATCAACCAGCTCAAGGCCGTTCTGATTACTGCCGATCCCGCCTTGCGGGAAGAACTGGCCCAACTGGGCAACGCTGAACTTTTCCGTACCTGTGCGCAGTTCACCGATGTGTGCGGTCGTGAGGAGGCCGGCGTGGAGTCGGTGCTGGGGGCTACCCGGATCACGCTGGGCCTGTTGGCTCGCCGGATAGGTCAGCTTTCCGAGCAGATCCGGGACGTGGATGCTCGTCTGGCCCGGCTGGTGGAACGTCATGCCCCGCAGCTGCTGGAGGTGGTGGGGATCGGTCCGGACACCGCTGTCGCTCGGTGTGAGCCCCGTCGAGCGTTCCTCGGGACGCCGGCAGTTCCGTCGCCTCAACCGCGGCGGCGACCGTCAGGCCAACGCCGCGCTCCACCGCATCGTCTTCACCCGCCTGCGGGTCGACCCGCGCACCCAGGACTACTACGAGCGCCGCATCAAGGAGGGCAAGACCCGACGCGAAATCGTCCGGTGCCTCAAACGCTACGCGGCCCGCGAGGTCTTCCACCTGGTCAAACAGCCAGAACCAGCACCCCGCTCATAGGGGCTGTGTGATAGCGGTGTTCGACGAGAAGCCTCGCCGGTGCGGTCCGACGGGGCTTCTCAAACAGGTGCGTGCAACGTCCGTCCAGGGCACCGTTGCGCCCGGCTTCTCCCCTCCTGAGCACCCGAAGCGAGGAGGGGGCGACGCCGCCGCTCTGACGGCCGAGGCACAGCCTGTCACCCGGGACTCTCCGCGCCCAAGCGGGAGGCACTCCTCGCTCCTGCAAACTCATCTGCCATTGAGTTACCGAGGATCCTTCGAACACCGGCCGAACACCGGCCCTCATGTCTGTGTCGTTCTCGTTGATCCAATACGCCGGGCCGGTTCCGGTCGGCCTGAGGCAGGGTTCGCGTCATGACTGCGACCATCTCCCGCCCGGCTTCACCCGAAGGCGGGCTCGCCCCGTCCTTCGCCTCACGCTCGCTCCCACCGGTTCCGCACCGGCTCTGCTGGACCCGCCTGGTGGCCGCGCTCGCGCGACCGCGTTAGCAGCCACCTCAAGGGGAGCCGTGAGGCGGCGCAGCCCCGCCGGGAAGCCGACAGGGCTGTTCCGGCAGTTGCGTTTCACCGGATCACTGCAGCCGGGCACCGGGACAGGGCTCTGGAGTACGCCGCTGGCGCCGGTGCGTCATGCTGGGGCACTGCCGATACGGGCTCGCCGCAGTGGGGCTCCTGCTCGGTGGAGGCTGGCGAGTGCTTGCCGGTAGGAGGCGATCAGTCCGGTTTCCAGGTAGTCGACTCCCAGGTCCTGGCAGTCGTGGCGGACGAGGGGCCGGGCCTTGCGCAGGTTGGGGCTGGGCATGCTGGGGAACAGGTGGTGTTCGATCTGGTGGTTCAGGCCGCCCAGGGCGAGGTCGGTGAACCAGCTGCCGCGTACGTTGCGTGCGGTGAGGACCTGGCGGCGCAGGAAGTCGGGGCGGTCCTTGCCGGTCAGGATCGGCATGCCCTTGTGGTTGGGCGCAAACAGACAACCGAGGTACAGGCCGAACAGGCACTGGTGGACGGCCAGGAACGCGATCGCCATGCCGGGCGGGAGGACGAGGAACACTGCGGTCAGGTAGGCGGCGGTGTGCCCGTAGAGCAGCGTGCCGTCCAGGGCGCGGTTCTTCAGTGCGCGGTTGCCCAGTGCTCGCGCGCTGGAGACATGAAGGTTGACCCCTTCGAGCAGGAGCAGGGGAAAGAAGAGGAACGCCTGCCGACGGCCGATGAGCTTCGGCAGTCCGGTGGCGGCGCGGGCCTGGTCCTGGGACCACACCAGCAGGTCGGGGGCGATGTCGGGGTCGAGGTCCTCGTGGTTGGGGTTGGCGTGGTGGCGGGTGTGTTTGTCCTGCCACCATCCATAGCCCATCCCGATCGCGGCCCCGGCGATGCGGCCGGCCGTCTCGCTGGGCCGGCGTCGGCGGAAGACCTGGCGGTGCGCGACGTCGTGGGCGAGTAGAGCCACCTGCCCGAACATCACGGCGAGGAACGCGGCGAGCGCCAGGGTCCACCAGCCGGCGCCGATGACGACGAACGCGCTCCAGCCCCCGGCGTAGGCGACGGCCACGGCGATGGACCGGACGGTGTAGTAGCCGCTGCGCCGGTTCATCAGGCCGGCCTCGGCGATCTTCTTGGACAGGCGGGCGAAATCACTGCCGCCTGCGGGGGGCGGTGGGCGACGGGGAGGGGTATACGCGGTCATGCTGTCGGCGTGTCCTTCCTGGCTGACGGGCCGCATCCGGTCGGGCGGTGTACGCCGGCGCGATGCCGTAGCCGGGTACCCGCATTCCTGCCTTCGGACCGGCACCCTGGTGCTCGCCGGCCGGAGCCTGCGGATGTCGCCGGGCTTTGACGTCGTGAGATCCTCCCCGGAGGGTGGCCGCTGTCGATGAACCTGCCGCGCTGGCAATCGGGGCGAAGCGGCATGAGAGGGGAGTAAGACACTAGCCTCGGGCCATGGTGACGCGTACCCGGCTGTATCACGACGGCACTCTGGTCCTGGAGGACTTTCCCGTCGGTGACGTCCCTGCGCATCTCGCTGATCCGGCGTCGGTCCTGTGGCTGGACCTGCACCGGCCCGGAGCCGCCGAACTCACCATGCTTGGTCAGGAGTTCGGCATCCACGAACTGGCTCTGGAGGATGCCGCCCAGCGTGGACAGCGGCCGAAACTCGACCGCTATCGCACCCACGAGTTCCTCAGCGCCTATGCCGTGACCGTCAGCCCGGACGGTGCGCAGCTGACGTACAGCGAGATCGCTGTATTCCTCACCGGCCAGGCCATGATCACCGTCCGCAAGGACGACGGCCTCGACATCGAGGGCGTCGTCGCACGCTGGGACGAGAGCCCGGACCTGGCCGGCCACGGCGTCGGATTCCTGCTGCACGGCCTGCTCGACCATCTCGTGGACGGACACTTCGCCGCCGTCCAGCAACTGGACGACAGCATCGAGGAGCTGGAGGGCCTGCTCTTCGCGGCCGGGCGCCGTGAGATCGAAGCCGTGCAGCGCCGGGTCTTCGCACTGCGTAAGTCGCTCGTCCGGCTGCGCCGCGTCGTGCTTCCGATGCGCGAGGTGGTCAACGGGCTCATGCGCCCCGGCCTGCATCTGATCACCGACCCTCTCGTCCCGTACTACCAGGACGTCTACGACCACGTGCTGCGTGCGACCGAGTGGACGGAATCACTGCGGGACCTGGTGGCCTCGGTCATGGAGACGAACCTCTCGGTCCAGGCCAACAGCATGAATCTGATCATGAAGAAGGTGACGAGCTGGGCCGCGATCATCGCCGTTCCCACCGCGATCACCGGCTACTACGGCCAGAACCTCCCCTATCCCGGTTTCGGCCACGAGTCGGGATTCATCACCTCCGCCGCCGTCATCGTGCTCCTGTCCGCATTGCTGTATCTGACGTTCAAGCGCAAGGACTGGCTCTGACCGGCATCGGCACCGGCGACCAGGTCCCGAAGGCAGGAAACTACCTGGCCATCCCGGGCTTTTCGGGCCGGTGAGCGGAGTAGTGTGAAGAAACCGGGAGTTCTTCGCGCACCGGCTCCGCTGCGGGTGCCGTTCCCGGTGATCGACAGCGCCGGGCCGCACCCACGAGCCCGGGGACAGGTCCGCGCCATGGCCGTGACCATTGACCGTACGACATCGGGCAGGCGCACGCCGCCGCCGACGGCCCGGCTGTCCTTGATACCCGCGCCGGGCGGGCTGGACGGCATGTGGTGGCCCCGCTCCCGTGCCCTCACGCGTGAGCTGCCGTCCTTGACGGCCGCATTGGGCGATGTCTGGGGTCGTATCACGGGTGTCACCGTGCACCCGGCCTACTGGCCCGTCCTGCCGCACTGGGTGTCCGACGCCGGGCGCACCGTGCAGGTGGACTGGTCCACCGAGGAGCAGGATCCGCACAGACTCACTCTCTTCTCCGCTGACGGCCGCCGGGACGTGCTGGTGATTCCGCCGGAATCCGGTGCGGATGCCGCCTCGCAGCTGATGGCCGGCGACGGCATCGATGTCCCGGCCCGGGAGCAAGCGGCAGACGGGATCGATGCACGAAACAGGGAGGAAGCCTGGGAGGCCGACGGCGGAGCAGGTCGACCGTCGTCCCTGCCCCGGCCCATCGGCTCGGCGGGGCCTTCGCCCGCCGGTCGGCGGAGGTGAGATCCCGTGCTCGTCATCGCCGTGGCCGTGCTGCTCGTCCTGATCGCCGTCGGAGTCGCTCTGATCCACCAGCTCAACGGTCAGCACGACGAACGGATCGCTGCCTTCCACTACAGCGAAGTTCTGCCGGGGATCGGGCGTCGGCCCCGGAGGCACCGTCGGTCGTCGGCGGACGCGAGCGTTCCGACGCGCCCCACCGCGACGGCGGCCGCGGATGACATCGGCTTCGGCCCGACGGTGGGCAGTAGAGGAAGGCGCGTCATGGCGATATTGCGAGACCGGAAGACGTACCGCGAGAGGATCATGCAGGCTCTGTACCAAGCCGCCGAAGGCAATCGCCTCCTGGGCGTCGATGGGGCGAAGCTCCGCAACGATCTCGGTATCCCTGAGCAGGACATGGCGGCTGCCTGTACGTACCTGGCGGGCGAAGGCTGGGTCGTCGTGGACTGGGCGAGGGGCAACACGCCCGCGATGATCACGCTCACACACCAGGGGATCCGGCAGATGGAGACAGAAGAGGAAGGGCGAAGCTGAGCCGCCGCGTCGGCTTCTCGGACCGCAGTGACCTTCGCAAGGAGTGCTTATGCCGGAGTAATCCCTTTGGCGTAATGTGGAAAGCGGGTCGGCGCACGCTCACGTGCAAGGACCCGGAAGGGCGGCTCCGGCGGGTATACGCCGGAGCCGTTGCCTGTCTCCGGTACCGCCTGCGGCGAAGCGCTCGCTTGAGCGTCGTGCGCAGTACGGTGAGGTGGCAGGATCACTTCGTGCGGCGGTCGCACGCCCTGCAGTCGCACAGCTCTCTGCGGACGGACGGACACCATGGCCGACTCCGACACCCCCGGCCTCCCCAGGCTCCTGCCGGACGCCGTCCACCGGTCGGTGAAACCCGGGACGGCCCTGCTGAGGCTGGAGACGACACACGCACGCGAGGCAATCCTGGACGGCGCATGGTGGCCGCGGTCCCGGGACATCGGTGCCGAGCTCCCCTCGCTTATCTCCGCGTTGAGCGAGCATCTCGGGCCTGTCACCCGGGTCGGCCTGGACGGCGGTGCCTGGGACGAACTGCCGACCCGGGTGATGGTTGACGGCCGAGTCGTGCACATCGACTCCTTCCCGGTCGGTGACGACACCGTCCTCATCACCCGAGGCGACCGGGACCTTTTCTCCCTGTTGTTGGTCCCACCGGACATGTCGCCCGACGCTGCACGCGACGCGATGGCCAGGGCGGTACGAGCCGACAACGTCACCGAGGCCAAACAGATCCTCATCGATACCGGCAGCGACACGCCACCTACGCCGGCCTGACACCTCCGTCGCAGATCGACTCCCCGCCGGCCAAGACGCTAGATGCGGGCGAACTTCTGCGTCTGCTGGGCGAATTCCTGGGCCATGGCGGCGCTGACCGTGGCCCTGGTGTCGCGGATCGTGTCCAGGTAGTCGTCGGTGGTGGGGGCGGTCCTGGTTCCGGTGTCGAAGGTGCGCTCGAACTGGGCCTGGGAGACGGTTCGCGCCGCGCGGGCGATGTCGGCGGGGGTGAACCCCTCGTTGGCGGACGCGAGTACCGCGCTGTCCGCCCGCGCGCCGGCTCGGGCTAGGTAGCTCTCCCACAGCGCGGTCCTGGCGGTGTGGTCGGGAGGGCCGATCGGCAGCACGTAGTCGAAGCGGCCGTGCCGCAGAAAGGCGGGGTCGAGCGTGGTCAGGTTGTTCGTGGCGCAGACGAGGGGCCGCCCGTCCTGGCTCCGGAACCGGACGATCGCCTTGAGCATTTCGTCGACGACGCCGACAGCGGTCGCGTCCGCGCCGCCGCGTTCGCCGGCCAGACGTGCGGGGAACAGTTCGAGGAAGGGCCAGCCCAGGCCGCTGGCGATCGCGTGCGCCAACGTGCTCTTGCCGGTCCCGGGCGGGCGGAACAGCATCACCGCCGGGGCAGTTCCACCCTGTGCTGTGCGGCCAGTTCGGGATGGGCTAGCGGCAGGACCAGGGGGCTCTCGATGAGCCGCCTCTCGTTCTGCGTGCCCGCAACCTTCTGCCACAGTCCGCCGGGCGGCAGCTGCGTTCCGAGCGAGGACAGCGTGCCGACGGACTGTGGGGTCACCGGCCCGCGTTTCTCGAAGCAGACCAGTCCGGAGCGGGCGCCGAAGTCGCAGTTGCGCAGAGCGGTGGCGTCTCGTCCTCGGGCGGGACGGCGTGCACCGCCCGGACGCCGTCGGAGGCAGCCGTTGCTCAAGGGCTGTGATCAGGGCACCGCCCAGCCCGCGCTGCCGCCAACCGGGCGCCATGCAGATGCGCTGGATCCATGCCCGGTCGCCCTCCACTCTGAAAGCAACGTCTCTCGCCTGGGTGTCCACTCCGTGGCGATCAATGTGGGCAGGGACGTATGGACAGAGGTCGGTTGTCTTGTGGCGATCGACGGCTCGGCCGGTTCACGCCTGGAACTCGGTGAGATCGATGGTGTGAACGCGCAGCGGAGAGCCGTACACCGGGTGCGCTGTCTCCCGCTCCGGCACCATGCCGAGCTTGCGGATGACGTTCTCCGAGGCGTCGTCACCCACCCGGTGAATACTGATGACGCGGTCGAGGCCGCGGTCCTGGAGCGCGAACTCCAGCGTGGCATGGGCGGCTTCGGATGCGTATCCCTGACCCCAGAACTGTGAGCCGAGCCGCCAGCTGATCGCCACGGCAGGCAGTACCTCCGGCAGGAACTCAGGCACGGACAGACCCGTGAAGCCGGCCAGCTCACCCGAAGCCAGCAGCTCGACGGCAAAGAGTCCAAAGCCCTCATCGTCCCACTCCTCCTCCCACCGCTCGATGGCCTCTACCGTGTGGTCCAGATCGCGCACCGAGCCGTCGTCGACCCAGCGCATGACCCGCGGGTCCGAGTTGATGTCCGCCATCGGCGCGAGGTCGTCGTCATGCCAGCGACGCAGGAGGAGGCGGGGTGTACGGATCTCGGTCATGGCGCCCATCCTGCCAAGGGCAACGGCCTCATCAATAATCGGCGCTACGTGGCTTGTCCAAGAGGCCGCGGGACGTGCCGTCGGTCTTCAGCGCGAGACGCGCGGCCGGGGCTGCGACTGGCTCGTGGTGTGGCAGGGGTTGGGGCAAGGTCGCCGACATCATGAGAACCCGTCTCCGGGCCGCCCGTACAGCGACCCGGGCTCCATCTCTCGCCGAGAACGACCCGGCGTGGAAGCCAGTGTGCGAAATGCCCTCGGTGGTATCCGCGGTACTCCGTACACGCCGGGGCGGGCCCTGGAGACGTCTCCGCATTCCGCGAAGCGGCCGCCGCTACCCACGGGAGTGCGCTGCGGGCGGCGGGGCACGTCGTAACCGGATCGGTCTCACGCTGATGGCGCGCGCCCTGGCCCAGCACTCCTTGGCTGCGTTACGTGAGAGGTGTTGCTCGTGCTCCGTTCAACCCGTCACTCCCTCTCGGTCCGCCGGGCCTCGGCGAGGAGTACCCTGGTGATTACCGAGAGCATTTCGTACAGCGGCTTCCATGCCGGGTCGTTCTCGGCGATTCATGACAACCGGGTCGGCCGTGACCGGCCCGGGGTTGGGTCCGCATCATGACCGCGACCATTCTGCTGACGCCCGCGGTCGAAGAGCGGGCCCCTTCTGCGTTGCCGCCCCGACTCGTACTGGCACCTGGCGAGACCACCCCGGTCCTGATCGACGGTGCCTGGTGGCCCCGCTCCCGCGACCTGGCTGCGGAGCTTCCGGCACTCATCGAGATCCTCGACCCTCTGTGGGGGCGGATCACCCGAGTAACGGTGAACCCCACGTTCTGGCCGGTCATCCCGCGAAAGGTGCCCGTCCAAGGGCACGTGGTGCACGTCGGCTGGTTCGAAGCCGAGCAAGACCCGCACAAGCTATTGCTGCTCTCCTACACCATCGGCCGCTGGGACCTGCTGGTGATCCCACCGGAGACAGAACCGGCCATCGCCGCCCGGCTGATGGCCACGGCCACCGACCCGTCGCGAAGTCTCACGGCGACCGGTCTGATCCATGAGGCCGAACGCTTCCGGATCGCGGCAGAGGAAGCGGCCGGCTCGGACTCGCTCCGGGAGGCGGTCTGGGACTCCGAAGGCGGGCATGACGCCCGCCGCCCGGCCTCACATGCCTCTGCCGGAGCGGTCATCGACCACGTGCCCACCCCGGCAGAAGGAAGGTGAGGCGTGGAGACCGTCACGACGGTGGGCGTCGCCCTGGGCGTGCTCCTGATGCAGCTCTTCACCACGCGCCACGCTGATCGCATGCCGACCTTGCCCTCCGGCCGTTCCCGGCGGTGGCGGCTCTGGCCGTGGCACCGCACCGAGACGTGAACCCCCTGCACAACGGCTCTGCCCCAGATCCCGATGCGCGTTGCTGTTGGCACAGATGTCTGCGGTAGTGGACTTCGTCCGATCGCCGGCGCATCCCCCGAGGCAACCAGTCGGCCCTGCGCCTGGAACACAGGCTGCTGAACCGGCCGTTCGCCTTTCTGCACGAGAGCACGACCGTGTACCGAGCGCAGGAAGAGCCGGATGTCCGGCCCTTGGCGCCGCCAGGCCGGTCTCCTGAACCGAGGTGCCATGCCCTTTCCACAGCTGACCCTCTACCGGCACGACAGGCACAGCCGGGCGTTGATCACCCTGGCGGGTGAGATCGACCTGACAACGGGGGGCATCGTGCGCAGTCACTGGGTCAATGTGTGCGCGACGGCATCCGCGCCGTCGACGTCGACCTGACCACGGTCACCTTCTGCGACGTGACCGGCCTCAACGCCTTCCTCTACGCGTCGCGGGCCACTGCCGTGGCCGGCGGGTCCCTGCGCTTGCACCACCCGCCCTCGGCGCTGGCACGAATCATCGCACTCACCGGTAACAGCACCCTGCTCCACGGCTACCCCGGCGTCCCACCGCGGCCTTCGTCGCCGCCCTGGACGCCCGGAGCGCCATGTGGGGAACCCTCCCGCGCACCGACGGCCACCGCGATCCCTACGCCCGGGAACTGACCGACCTCCGATCCCGACTGACCGCAGCCGACCCCCACCCCTCACCGCCCGCCGTAAGCGCCGAACGCGGCAACACCTCCATGACGCTCGCTCAGCACGATCCGCCTCAAGTTGTGCTGACCGACCAGAGCTAGATGAGTGAGTCCGAGTTTTCAATGGTCGTAGGCGATCGGTGATCGTTTGATCTTACTCGTCTAGGTGTGCTGTTCGGGCAGGTTAGTGACGCGGCTGGCTGGGGTGCGTTGAGCCATCAGACGCGACAAGCTCACAGCTATACCGAAGCCCCGGGTCCGACGGTCTTGCGCATCGCTGCTTCGAGTCCGCGCTCGGGTGGTGGGACAAGCTCAGGCCGGGATGGCCGGGTGGTCGGCGGTGCCCCCGCGCCACTCGACCAGGAAGAGCGTCGCGTCGTCGCTGGTGTGGCCGCCTCGTTCTTCCTTGAGGGTGTGGGAGAGCCGGCGAAGCTCTCCGCGTAGTCCCTCTTCTGCCGGCTGCATGCTGTTGATGCAGTTGATGAGACGGTCCTCGCCGAAGGTCTCTCCGGCGAGGTTGCGCTCCTCGATGACGCCGTCGGTGTAGAACAGCACGCGATCACCGCGCCGGAGCTGTCGCCCGCTGATCATGGGACGTTGTCCGCCGAAGCCGACCGGCAGGGTGGTCACGCTCTCCAGCCGCTCCACGACCTGGTGGTCGCGGATCAGCAGCGGAGCCGGGTGGCCCGCGTTCACCCACAGCAGACTGCCCTCCACGATGTCCAGATGCATCATCTGGGCCGTGACGAATCGTTCGGGCCCGAACATCTGGGCGATGGCCTGGTCCATGAAGATGTACTTCTCGGACAGGTCGACCTGGGCGCGCCGGGCGTGCCGGTAGGCGCCGACGGCGACGGTCGCCATCGTGGCGGCCTCCAGGCCGTGGCCCATCGCGTCGAACACGGCGGCGTGCAGGATAGTGTCGTTGAGGGCGTAGTCGAAGCTGTCACCGGCGATGTTGTAGGCGGGCTCCAGGATCCCGGCGACCGCGACCTGCGGAACCGCCATCGCCAGCGGCGGCAGCAGGGACCACTGCATCTCCGCCGCGACGCTCATGGGTTCGCGGCGTCTGGCCTGGAAGAACTGGTCGGTGTAGCTGTGCTTGGTGACGATGATGTCGGCGACCAGTCCGGCGAGCCTGCTCAGCAGGCGCCGGTCGTCGTCGTCGACGGTGTCCAGGGTGACGGCCATTACCCCCACCTGGTCGCTGCCGTCCAGCAGGGGCAGGTATATCCGGACGCCGTTCGCCTGCGGGACCTCGACGGGGGTCGCGTTGAGGAACGCCCGGCCGGCGGGAGAGTCGGCGATCGGCTCGGGTCCGCCGACCAGCAGTCCCCTGCCCGGCAGCGGCGCCAGCAGTTCCTGTCCGTAGTCCTGCAGCAGGATCGACACCTCGCGGCCGCCGATCCTGGCCACCTCTTCCGCGACCAGGGGAGCGATCAGCTGCGGCGGCATCTCGTGGGCCCGGTCCAACAACAGGCCCAGCAGCCGCTCACCGAATCCTTCCGACCGGTCGGGCATGCTCCGACGAGGCTTCCGGCCGCCTTCCGCCATAACCCCACCCTCCCTCCAGCGTCCCGGAGCTGCCACTCGCGCGTATCCGGCGACGGGCACGGTGCCCCTCTCGAGCACAGTTCATACAGAGCGCCGCCGCACATCGGCCGTGCGGGGTCATTACGCCGACTGCGGCATGTCCACCCCGCCGTCGACTACACCCACCGCGCGCCGGACCTGGCAGACCCCCCCTCCAGGGCGCACATCAGGTCGAGAGCGGTCGGCGGCTCCACAGGCTCCGCCCGCCCCGGTCCTTCGAGCTTGGCGGTGACACCTGCTCGATGGCGGCTCCCTACTCGTCACGCAGAGTGTGAGGTCTACCCCGATCAGCTACTAGCTGATCCGATGTGCGTACTGGTGCGACTATGGCGAAGGGCGCCCGTTGGTCACTTTCGGGTTGGCCAGGCCCAGCAGGCGACGGCGTCGTGGGTGGCGCAGGCGGTCAGGTCGGGGCGCTCGTACGGCTGGCGGCAGACGTGGCAGTCCAGGGTGACGGTGCTGGGGTTCCCGTCCGTGTCACGGAGCGGCTCGCCGATGCCGTCGTCGGTGCGGCGGAGGTAGTAGCGGTCCTTGGTGGCGATCGCCATCAGCGGCGTGAGTACGAAGGCGATGACGGCGGCGACGGGAGAGTACGGCTGGAGGGTGTCGCCGAGGACGTGGAGGTACATGGCGATGGACAGGCCGGAGGCGGCCACGCCGACTGGGTTGACGGCGTGGAGCATGCCGCGGCGGAACTCCGGCTGGAGCCGGGAGATCTTGAGTACGTACTTGTTCATGCGCCGCACTTGCTGCTGGCGACCTCTGATCGCGCCGCTCGCCTTCGTGCGCTGTTGTGCTCGGTCGGGATCAGGTTGGGGGTGTCGCGTGGAGGGGATTGAGCATGTCCTGCGGTTCCTGCGTGGTAGCGAGATGAGGGGCGGGAGGATGGGCGGGTGCTGTCCCGGGTCCGGGGTCTGACTCATGATTTCTCTGACCGAAGCGTCTCGATCACACGGTGTCGGCCGTTGGCCGGGGATGGTGCGTTGTCGGTGCCGGGCCGGCGGGGTGTGTCCCGATAGGGGCCTGCCGATTGTTGTGGCGTCCTCACGATTCTGACCGTCTGACGCGGCCCGGTACCGGCAACGCGACACGTCATCGGACCGGAAGGGAGGAACGGGACGGGGATGTCCAGTTCGACCGTGCCCAGTACATCGTCGGTTCCGCGGACCCGCCGCCCTGCGGGGGAGGTAGTGCTGGGAGTGGATACGCACCGGGATGTTCACGTCGCTGCGGTGCTCTCCGTGTCAGGGGCAGTCCTTGCCACCGATGAGTTCCCGGCCACCGCGGCGGGATACCGCGATCTGCTGAAGTGCGCCAGGAAGTGGGGAACCGTGAGGCGGGCCGGGGTGGAGGGGACCGGCTCTTACGGAGCGTCGTTGTCCCGCTATCTGCTGGCCCAGGGCGTGGACGTGTTTGACGTGAATCGGATGGACCGTGCGGATCGCCGTCGGCGTGGCAAGTCGGATCCGCTCGATGCCCAGAATGCTGCGCGAGCCGTGTTGAGCGGGCGGGCCCGTGCCCGGGCCAAAACGGGCTACGGGCCGGTGCAGATCGCGAGAATGTACAAACTCACGAAAGTGTCGGCCGTCAAAGCCCGCACGCAGGCCATCAACCAGCTCAAGGCCGTACTCGTCACTGCGGACCCCGTCTTGCGGGAGGAACTGGCCGGACTGGGCAATGCCGAACTCTTCCGTACCTGCGCACGGTTCACCGATGCGCATGGTCGCGAGGAGGGCGGCGCGGAGTCGGTGGTGCAGGCCACCCGGATCACGCTGGGCCTGCTGGCTCACCGGATCGGCCGGCTCTCCGAGGAGATCCGGGACGTTGAGGCTCGTCTGACCGGGCTTGTGGAACGGCATGCCCCGCAGCTGCTCGACGTGGTGGGGATCGGTCCGGACACGGCGGTCGCTCTTCTGATCACGGTGGGGGACAACCCGGAACGGCTGGACAGTGAAGCGTCCTTCGCCTCACTGTGCGGGGTCAGCCCCGTCGAGCGTTCCTCGGGACGCCGGCAGGTCCGTCGCCTCAACCGCGGCGGCGACCGGCAGGCCAACGCCGCGCTCCACCGCATCGTGTTCACCCGCCTGCGGGTCGACCCGCGTACCCAGGACTATTACGAGAGCCGGATCAAGGAGGGCAAGACCCGTCGCGAAATCGTCCGTTGCCTCAAACGCTATGCGGCCCGCGAGGTCTTCCACCTGGTCAAACGGCCACAGCCATCACCCCGCTCATAGGGGCTGTGTGACACGTGAGGCCCCCCGTCGGCTTGCTGGCTCGGAGCGTCTACCCGCTACGGGTGCCGCTGCACCGCCGCGTCCAGTTCCTGGCCCATTGGTTCCGGCATTGGCCGCCCCATTGCCCAGGCGATCAGGGCTTCCGCGATGCTGTGCAGCTTGACGTTGGTGCGCTGGGAGACCTCGCGCAGCACCTGGAACCCGGCCGTCGGCGGAATCCGGTGGGTCGCGAGGAGGACGCCTATGGCCTGGTCCACTGTCGCGTGGGAGCCGACAGCATGCTGCAACTGTACGTTCTCCTGCTTCAGGCCGGCGATCGTGGCGTCGTCACGTCTGTCTTCGGGCGAGGGCCGCTGCGCGCGGGAGGTTGTCATGACTGGTCTCCATACGGGGCGAGGTCTTTGGTACGCCTGCCCACGACCGCATCAGCAAGACGCGCTCGCTGTGCCGTGTAGATCACACCGGTCAGATGGCTCTTCGTCGGCTGTGGGATGGCGAAGGGCCCGAGGTGTTGTTTCCCCAATGCCCCAGCCGCCGAGTCGCCCTCCCCTCCACGCTCACACGCGCTTCGTAGGGCCAACGGCCGCGTTCAGGACACTCTTTAGGGTGCGTCACCGGCCGGCGCTCTCAGTAGGACTCAGGGAGTAGGCCGTTGCGGCTCATCGCTGCGGGGCGGGTCTGGTTTCGGCCGGCCGGCTGCGATTGCTGTGCCAGTCCAGTAGCAGGACCGTGGCGTCGTCCTTTAGGTTGCCGTGGCAGGCGTCGAGTACCGCGGCGGTCAGGCTCCGGACGGCTTCTCGCGGGTGCAGCGCGCGAGTGTCGTGAACGACCGAGGCCAGGTCGACGGCCGCGGCACCGCGCTCCTGCATGCCGTCGGTGAGCAGGACCAGGCGGTCCCCGGGACGCAACTGCAGTTCCTGTAGGCGGTAGGGGGCGGGCGCCGCCACACCGAAGGGCAGGTTGACGGCGAGTTCCACCTCTTCGACGGCGTTGTCACGCAGCAGCAGCGGCCGGGGGTGGCCGGCATTGACCAGTTCGCACAGGCCCGTTTCGAGGTCGACGCACAGCAGCTGTCCGGTGGCCAGGCCGCGGCTGTGGCTCAACAGGGCCTCGTGGGCGTGGTGGGCCTGCTTGAGGGCGTCACAGCCGCTGCGGCGCGCCCGCCGCAGCGCACCGACCAGCAAGGTGGCCAACAGAGCGGAGTTCGTGTCGTGGCCCATCGCGTCGGTGATCGACAGGTGCAGAGTGTCGCGGTCGAGCGTGTAGTCGTAGGTGTCGCCACCGATGTCGTCGGCCGGGACCAGCCCGGCGGCCAGAGTGAACTGGGCGGCCTCGCAGCAGGGGGCCGAGGGAAGCAACTGGTGCTGGATCTCCGCGGCCAGGCTGGTCTCGGTGGTGCGCCGGCCCAGGTGGTACAGGTCGGTGAAGCGCCCGTCCGTGACGATGATGTAGGCCAGTGCGTGGGCCGCGTCGCGGACCTGTCGCAGCACGGTGTCGTCCGCGCACTGCAGGCTCACCTCCAGGACGCCGATGCAGTCGCCGCGGTTGGTGACCGGCGTGATGACGCGCCGGCCGCCCTGGCCGTCCGGTTCCACATGCTGGCGCTGGCGCTGCAGGACGCTGTCATAGACGCTGCCCTGCAGGTCGATCGGCTCGCCAGGGTCGGCGGGCTCATCGCCCGCCGCGGCGAGGCGTACCAGCCGCTGGCCGATGAGGTCGACGAACAGGAAGGACACGGTCTCGGCACCGAATCGCTTCTGCAGGTCGTGTGCCACGACGTCGACGGACTCACCGGGCGGGGCCGCTTCCGCAGCGGCCAGCAACTCGCCCAGTTCCAGATCTCCACCCTTCACAGCAACCTCCTGTCGGTTGCCGCACCTTCTTCCCCGAGTCTGCGCAACCTCACCTGATCTGCCCATTTCGCCTGGTCAGGACAGCGGGCCAGATCGGTATGAGCAGGTCCCGGGACCGTCAGGCGGCGGGAACGAGCGCCAAAGCTCATCCCGCGAGGCAAGTGAGGTTGCGGGCGCCGTGCACCGCGTGGAAGTGCAGCGCGGCTACGTCGGTCCTTTGGGGTGGGCTCCTGATCGAGGTCGCAGCGGGGATGGTGGGGTCGGATCCAATCGCTGGCGGGCGCAATGTAGACCACGATCGCCGGTTGGCTAAACCGGCGACCGTGCGGACCATTGCAGGCTCCTGGGGGAATCGAACGGTCCGGTCGCCTGCTGCCCGGCTGCCGCGTCTGCGAAAGCATCGAGGGCCCCACAGCGGGCGGCGCCGCTGCTCGGCCACCCACTGCAGATCGACCCGAACGCCGACACGTTGGTGCCCTGCCCCGTGGCGCACACAGCCGTGGAGAAGCCGCACCGGTCGTGAAGCAACCTGAACCAAGATGTCGGCCTTTGCGCCGCATAACGATCGGCCAGAGTCAGATCCAGGATGTCCCAAGAGCTGGGACTGAGCATGCTCAATAATTCTGTGCGGGGATGCCGCGACGGGCGAGAGGATCGGCGGGTGCTGTCCCGGGCCCGGCGCCTGACTCATGATTTCTCTGACCGAAGTGTCCTGGTGTCAGTCGGCTGGTGGCCGGGGATGGTGCGTTGTCGGTGCCGGGCTGGCGGGGCGTGTCCCGATAGGGGCCTGCCGATCGTTGTGGCGTCCTCACGATTCTGACCGCCCGACGCGGCCCGGTGCCGGCAACGCAACGCGCCGCAGGACGGGAAGGGGAACGGGCATGTCCAGATCGACCATTCCCAGTGCGCCGCCTGCTCCGCAGACCTGCCGTCGTCGCCCTGCGGGGGAGGTGGTTTTGGGAGTGGACACGACCCGCGCACCCGGGACTACTACGAGCGCCGCATCAAGGAGGGCAAGACCCGACGCGAAATCGTCCGTTGCCTCAAACGCTACGCAGCCCGGGAGGTCTTCCACCTGGTCAAACAGCCACAACCAGCACCCCGCTCATAGGGGCTGTCGTGACAGATGAGAGGCTCAGACGGGTGAGCGAGACACCACCGAACACCCTGCAATACCGCTTTGACGGGCCAGAAGAGGCTCCCGTCCTGATCTTGGGTCCCTCACTGGGTACCACATGGCACATGTGGGACCGCCAGATTCCCGAGCTGACCAAGCAGTGGCGCGTGTTCCGGTTCGATCTGCCGGGGCACGGCGGCGCGCCCGCGTACCCGGCGGGCTCGGTCACCGACCTCACCACCCGGCTCCTGACCACCCTCGAGGGGCTCGGCGTGCAGCGCTTCGGCTACGCGGGCTGTGCGCTCGGCGGCGCCGTCGGCATCCAGCTGGCCCTGCGCCACCCCGAGCGGCTCGCCTCCCTCGCGCTGATCGCCGCCTCGCCCCGCTTCGGCACGGCCGACGAGTTCCGGCAGAGAGGCGTGATCGTCCGGACCAACGGCCTCGACCCCATCGCCCGCACCGCGCCCGAGCGCTGGTTCACCGGCGGGTTCGCCGCCGCGCAGCCCGCGATCACCGAGTGGGCCGTGCAGATGGTGCGCACCACGGACCCCGGCTGCTACATCGCCGCCTGCGAGGCGCTCGCCTCGTTCGACGTCCGGTCCGAGCTCGGCCGCGTCGGCGTGCCGACCCTGGTCCTCGTCGGCTCGGACGACCAGGTCACCGGCCCCGCCGAGGCCCGCACCCTGGTAGCCGGGATCCCGGACGCCCGCCTCGCCGTCGTCCCCGGCGCCTCCCACCTGGTGCCGGTGGAGCAGCCCGCGGCGGTCACCGACCTCCTGGTACGGCACTTCTCCACCGCCTGGCAGCCTGCCTACGAGACCTCCACCGGCCAGACGGCCCTGCCCGCGGCCGCCGTCAAGCCGGTCCTGTCGCCCGCCCCGCCGCAGCCCCTGCAGACCGGGCCCGTCGCCGAGATCGCCCCGGTCGCGATCCCGCCGCAGGCCCAGGGCCGGCCCGACCCCTACGACGCCGGGCTCAAGGTGCGCCGCGAGGTGCTGGGCGACGCCCACGTCGATCGGGCGCTGGCACAGGCCGACGACTTCTCCGGGGACTTCCAGGAGTTCCTCACCCGCTATGCCTGGGGCGAGATCTGGGACCGCCCCGGCCTGGACCGGCGCACCCGCAGCTGCGTCACCCTCACCGCCCTGGTCGCCGGCGGCCACCTGGACGAACTGGCCTTCCACACCAGAGCCGCCCTGCGCAACGGCCTCACCCCGGCCGAGATCAAGGAAGTGCTCCTCCAGGCGGCCGTCTACTGCGGCGTGCCGGCGGCGAACAGCGCGTTCAAGGTCGCCCAGCAGGTCATCCGTGAGGAGACCACGCCCCAGGAGTGAGCCCGCGCCGGGCGCGGAGGCAGGATGGAGTCATGAAGCTCACGAAGATGTCGCACGCCTGCGTCCGCCTGGAGAAGGACGGCCGGACCCTCGTCCTCGACCCGGGCGGGTTCAGCGAGCAGGACGCCGCGCTCGGCGCGGACGCGATCCTCGTCACCCACGAGCACCCCGACCACTTCGACGAGTCCCGGCTGCGCGCCGCGATGGAGCACAACCCGGCCGCCGAGATCTGGACCCTGGGGTCCGTCGCGGAGAAGATCTCTCCGGCGTTCCCCGGCCGCGTCCACACCGTCGGCCACGGCGACACCTTCACCGCCGCCGGCTTCGACATCCAGGTCCACGGCGAGCTCCACGCGGTGATCCACCCGGACATCCCGCGCATCACCAACGTCGGCTACCTCGTCGACGGCGGCAAGGTCTTCCACCCCGGCGACGCCCTCACCGTCCCGGACCATCCGGTGGAGACGCTGATGCTGCCGGTCATGGCCCCCTGGAGCAAGATCTCCGAGGTCATCGACTACGTCCGCGAGGTGAAGCCGCAGCGCGCCTACGACATTCACGACGCCCTGCTCACCGACCTGGCCCGCCCGGTCTACGACCGCCAGATCGGGCAGCTCGGCGGCGCGGAGCACCTGCGGCTCACCCCCGGGACGTCGGCCGACCTCTGAGGCCGGGACGGCGTTGTCGGACCCGCCGGGTAGGTTGTGGGGCATGCGCATCGCGACCTGGAACGTGAACTCGATCACCGCGCGCCTGCCGAGGCTCCTGGCCTGGCTGGAGAGCAGCGGCACAGACGTGCTGTGCCTCCAGGAGGCCAAGGTCGCCGAGGAGCAGTTCCCCACGGAGCAACTGCGCGAACTGGGCTACGAGTCGGCGGTCCACGCCACCGGCCGGTGGAACGGCGTGGCGGTGCTCTCCCGCGTCGGCATCGAGGATGTCGTCAAGGGCCTGCCCGGCGACCCCGGCTTCGACGGCTCGGTCGAGCCCCGTGCCATCTCGGCGACCTGCGGCCCGCTCCGCGTCTGGTCGGTCTACGTGCCGAACGGCCGTGAGGTGGACCACCCGCACTACGCGTACAAGCTCCAGTGGTTCGAGGCCCTCAAGGCCGCCGTCGCGGGTGACGCGGCGGGCAGCCGCCCCTTCGCGGTGATGGGCGACTACAACGTGGCGCCGACGGACGACGACGTCTTCGACCCGGCCGCCTACGTCGGCTCCACCCACGTCACCCCGGCCGAGCGCGCCGCCCTGGCCTCCCTGCGCGAGGCGGGCCTGTCGGACGTGGTCCCGCGGCCCCTCAAGTACGAGCACCCGTTCACGTACTGGGACTACCGCCAGCTCTGCTTCCCGAAGAACCGCGGCATGCGCATCGACCTGGTGTACGCGAACGAACCGTTCACCAAGGCGGTCGAGGACGCGTACGTGGACCGCGAGGAGCGCAAGGGCAAGGGCGCCTCGGACCACGCGCCGGTCGTCGTCGACCTGGACGTCTGAGCGGGGCCCCCGGTCACGGCACGAGCAGCGACAGGTCGACCGACTCGGCCATGGCGGCGAGGCCCGCGTCCCCCGGATGCAGATGGTCCCCGCTGTCGTACGCGGCGAGGATGCGCGACGGGTGGGCGGGGTCTCGCACGACGGCATCGAAGTCGAGCACGCCGTCGAAGACCCCGCCGCCCCGGATCCACTCGTTGACCGCCACCCGCTCGGCGTCGACGGCGGCCGTGCACCGCGCCTCGCCCTCACAGGGCAGGATCGTGGTCCCGAGCATCCTGAGACCCCGGGCGTGCCCGCGCTCCGCCAGCTCCGACAGCCCCATGATCACCTGCTCCGCCGGGGTGCCCCACCGCAGGTCGTTGACGCCCTCGAAGACGACCGCCGTACGTGCCGACGTCTGGGCGAGCACGTCCCGGTCGAACCGGTGCAGGGCGCTCACCCCGGCCCCGTCCGTGGACACCCCGTCGCCGGGATACCGGTCGGTGACCACACGGTTGCCCGAGATGCCCTGGTTCAGCACCCCGTAGGGCGGGACCACGGCCTGCCGGCGCAGCCGGCCGGCCAGCACGTCGGGCCACCGCCGGTTCGCGTCCACCGTGGACTTGTCGCCGTCGGTGATCGAGTCCCCGAGCAGCACCACGGACCCGGGACCGCCGCTCACATCGACCCCGGTGAGCAGCGGCCAGCTCGTGATCATCGACGTGTAGGCCGCCGCCGTACCGTCCGCCGCGTGGTCGCCCGGCACGCTGACGTAGGACCGCTGCTGCGCGAGCCGGTGCACGGGCGCCGCCGGCACCGAACCGGGCAGATGGAAGCTCACCAGCAGATCGCCGTCCGCCGGCACCGCGAAGCCCAGCGGGTCGCTGTGGGCCTGGGCGCCGGCCGGGATCTCCACGCCGGCCGCACCACCGAAGGCGAGCGGCACCGGCGTCCCTTGTGCCGCGGCGCCCGAGGCCCGCACGGCGACCGTCGCGCTCCCGATCCGCACCGGCTCCGCCGCGAAGGTGTTGTCGAACCGCACCCGCACCCGGGGCCCACCGGCCGACGTGTGCACGACCAGCCGCAGCGTCCGGTCCGTCCAGGGCCCCACGGCGCCGTAGCCACCGGTCGACGTCGTCCAGCTGCCCGTCCAGCCCTGCGTGGCGGCCCGTACCGTCACCGCGAAGACGTGCAGTCCGGCCGCGCGCGGCAGCCGGACCGAGGCGACGGCCCGCCCCGGCACCAGCGGCACCGTCACCACGTACAGGCGTGCCCGTTCGGCGAGTTGCCCGCCCGGTGTGTTGATGTGCGGCAGCGCCACCGCCTTCGTGGCGAGCGGCCCGGTACGCCAGTCCGGCGCGGTCAGCGGGTACCCGGAGCGGGTGCCGTTCGCGTAGGTGACCGTGCCCGCGCCGCCCACCTCCGTGCCCGTGGTGCCCGCCACCAGGAAGGCGAGGGCGTCCCCGCGCCCCGCCACGCGTACCTCCTGCCCGGCCGCGCGGACGTTGTCCGGCTCGCCGGGCTGCCGCCGCGGCCAGGTCAGCCGGGCCCCCTGGACGGTGAGGGCGCGGCCCGGCTTCCAGCCCGCCGCGGCGAGGTCCCGCGCCGACAGGGAGGCGCCGGACCCGTCGAAGTCGGCCAGGCCGGGCCGGTCGTCGTCGCTGACCGCGACGTTGTCGAACAGCCTCTCCAGCGGCACCGGCGCGGCCCGCCGCTCCTCGGCGGCCTGCGCCGGCGCCGACGGCAGTACGGACCCGCACAGGGCCACGCACAGGGCCAGGACGGACAGAACCCCCCGAACACATCGGCCCACGGCCGACTCCTCCCGCTCGACCGACAACACGACGCACGGTGCGGCTGACGTACGGTGAAGCTGGTGCACGGTGAAGCTAGGGAGACATCAGGGACTCGTCAACGAACCGTGCGCGAACTCGGCGGGAACTCGACCGCAACAGGCGGTCCGCGCGCCCTGTGGTGCGTACGCCGGTACGAATGACACGCTGGGCGTATGAACATCCCTTTCCTGGGCCACCGGCGCCAGAAGCTCGGGTTCCCCGATCCGGCGGGCATCGCGGAGCTCCTCGCCGAGTGCGAACTGCTCCGCTCCCAGGCGTCCCGGGCGGATGTCCGGCTGGACGACTCGGTGGCCTCGCTGGAGGCGCTGGACCAGCTGGTGCCGCGCTGGCGGGACGACGAGGAGATCCTGCACTGGCTCGGTAACGACGCCGGGCTCTACCTGGGCACCGTCCTCGTGCGCACCGTGCCGGGAGCCGCCTGGGAGATCCGGTCCGACGGGCAGCCCGTCGTGCGGCTCGCCTCCGGCCGGGAGTTCGACGTCGTGGACTCCGGCCACGAGTGGGCCGCGAACGGGGTGCCCGAGCTGTCCCAGCTGTACGCGGAAGTAGCGGAGGCGTGAGCAAGGTCCGCCGTAAATACGGCTAATGATCGAAAGGTGCGTGTCGCCCCCACACGTTCGATCTTGCCTGGATACGTTGCGGCAACCACCACACAGCTGAGAGTGAGTAGGGCTGAGTATGGCCGTGGATCCGCTGATCGAGCTGCGTGAAGTCAACAAGCACTTCGGGGAGCTGCATGTCCTTCAGGACATCGACCTCACCGTCGGCAGGGGAGAAGTGGTCGTCGTCATCGGCCCCTCCGGGTCGGGGAAGTCGACCCTGTGCCGGGCGATCAACCGCCTGGAGACGATCGAGTCCGGCGAGATCGTCCTGGACGGCCGGCCCCTGCCGGGGGAGGGCAAACCCCTGGCCCGGCTGCGCGCCGACGTCGGCATGGTCTTCCAGTCGTTCAACCTCTTCGCCCACAAGACCGTCCTGCAGAACGTCTCCCTGGGACAGGTCAAGGTCCGCGGACGCCGGAAGGAGGACGCCGACCGGCGCTCCCGTGAACTCCTCGACCGGGTCGGTGTCGCGAACCAGGCGGACAAGTACCCGGCGCAGCTCTCCGGCGGCCAGCAGCAGCGCGTGGCCATCGCCCGCGCTCTCGCCATGGAGCCCAAGGCGATGCTCTTCGACGAGCCGACCTCCGCCCTCGACCCGGAGATGATCAATGAGGTGCTGGAGGTCATGAAACAACTGGCCCGCGAGGGCATGACCATGATCGTCGTCACCCACGAGATGGGCTTCGCCCGCTCGGCCGCGGGCCGGGTGGTCTTCATGGCCGACGGCCGCGTCGTCGAGGACCGCACGCCCGACGAGTTCTTCACGAATCCCACCAGCGACCGCGCCAAGGACTTCCTCTCCAAGATCCTCAAGCACTGAACGGGCAGGAGCCGGACAGCTCATCGTGCCGGACCTCGACTACGATGTGTCCTTCATCCCTGTCGGAGAGGGGGACTTCGCCGAAATCCGCCGATCCCGCCGGGGACGAGCAGACCGCCCGTCCGGTCCGCGGGTCATTGCCCGCCGGGCGCGGCCCCCACGGCCCTTCCGGGCCACGGGGGCGGCGGTTCACATCGGCCAGGCCCGTCCGGCGGCAGCCGGAGATCACTGCTCGCGCAGCGGAACCGACACGTACGACGGGTCGTTCGGCGGCGAGGAGAAGGTCAGCTGCGCGCCGGACGGGTTGTGCTCGATGTAGAGCGGGTCGACCGTGTCGACGACCAGGGCGAGGCGATGCCCGGCCGGGACGTCGTAGGCCGTGGAGTACAGCTCCAGGTCGACGCCGAACGCCTTCCCGGGGGTGCGCCCGTGGAAGGTGTACGGCGCGTTGGTGACCAGCTTGCCGAGGCCGAGCGGCCCCACGTCGTAGAGGTAGGCGACGAGGGTGCCGCTCTCCTTGGTCGGGGTGACGGTCGTGTGCACCTTCGCCGTCCCGCGCACCTGTTGGGCCGCGGCGTACTTCTCCGACTGCCATACGGCGGCCCAGCGGCGGGGGAGCAGGGGGATGGAGGCCATCGGCGGCAGCTGGGCCACCTGGTCGAGGATGCTGGACAGGAAGACGATCCCGCCGTCGGCGCCCGAGTTCACGTTGGCGCGGATCGTGGTGGTGCCCGTGAGGCCGATCTTCCGGTCCGTCGCGGCGACCGACTTCCAGTCGGGGTAGCCCTCGTAGCCGCCGGAGGAGCGGGACTTGAGCTGGACGGGCTGTTCACGGTCGATGCCGTTGTCCTCGCCCCTGAGGTAGTGGTCGAACCAGCGCTCGGTGTCCTTCCACACATCGTTGGGCAACCCGAACAGGCCGGTCAGCTCGGCCGTGGCGTGGTCCCCGGGACGCATCTCCAGGCGCTTCGGGCCGGTCAGCTTCTCGTAGAAGTCGGCGTACTGGTTGGGCGGGAAGACGGTGTCGCCCCAGGCGTTGGCGAGCATGACCGCCGCGCCGTTGCTGTTGATCTGGTCGACGTAGGTCACAGCGGAACGTTTCTTCCCCCAGGCGACGAGCTCCGGCTCCTTCGCCAGGTTGGAGGCGTAGAAGTCGTCGAAGACCTGCCGGAGTTCGGCGCTCTGCCTTCCCGTGACCAGGCTCGCGCCGTCCAGCAGGGCCGATGCCTGGACGTGCTGGGTGCGCCCGGAGTAGATCGAGCCGATCAGGTCGGCCCAGCCGCTCAGTGAGGCGACGGCCTTCACCCGCTTGTCCTGGGCGGCCGTGAGCAGGCTGATGCCGGCCCCGTAGGAGACACCCGCCATGCCGATGTGCCCGGCGTCCGAGGGGGTGTGGGTGAGCGCCCAGTCGATGACTTTCGAGGCGTCGGCCACGTCGGGCGGGCCGGCGACTTCTATCTCGCCGCCCGACTGCCAGAAACCGCGCACGTTGTACGTGACCACGACGTACCCGGAGTCGGCGAGCTTCTGTGCTTGCGCCAGATACTCGACCTGGGGCAGCCCCCAGCTCGTGGGCATGACGAGCAGCGGATAGCGGCGTGTGCCGTCGGCGCCGGCCGGGGTGACGACGTTGGCCTTGAGGACGGTGCCGCCGTCGCCGGTGATGTCGACGAACCGGACCGGGTTCGCGGCCGCCTGTGCGGTGGGGGCGAGCCCGAGGGCCGTGCCGGCGACCAGGGTCGCCGAGACCGCGCCTACGGCGGTGGTGCGCAGGGCCTTGCGGTGGAGTCCCACGGGTCACTCCTCACTCGTGTCAGTGCAAAGTGACCAGACGGTAACCTCGCCTCCTTACCGCTGGTAACCCGTCGGTAAGTTACGTGCCAGTAACGATTGTTGAGAAGTGGAGGACCTCAGGAGGACCGGTGGCTGTTGCGTGGAGTCTCGGCCGCGGGCAGCGGGGTCTGTGCCGCCCGGGTCACGTCCTCCACCAGCTCGACGACGTCCGGGCCGTACGCCTGCGAGTTGATCACCTTCAGCAGCAGCACGAAGGAGCCGTTGCCGTACTTGCGGGCCAGCCGTGCGTGGTTGCGGGCGAGGTAGCGGGTGGCCGCCTGGTTGGTGATCGATGTCTGACCGCAGAAGAGGAAGACGGGGCGTATGTTCTGACTCCGGTCCGCGGTGAGCCGCGCGAGCAGCGCGTACTCCTCCCTCCCGTTCTCCACGCGGTAGCGCTCGGAACCGACCTGGAACGAGCCCCGGTCCGGGCCCGGTTCGGCGTCGACGTTCACCCGTACCCCGGGGAGCAGGGAGGACAGGTGGGCGGCCATACGGCGGTTGGACGCCGGTCCGCCGACGCAGAACTCGGTGCGCTCGCCGAAGCCCTGACGTGCCGTGTCGTGCGGGAGTATCTGGGCGTGGGCGTTGCAGTCCTTGATCAGCGCGGCGAGTTCGAGGAGTGCGAACACGTCGTAGCGCATCACCGCGAACTCGGGTCCCCCGGCACCCCGGTTCACCACCAGGAGTGATTCGGAGTTGTCGGGCAGCCCGAAGAAGGCCTGCTTCCGGCGCAGCCTGCGCTTCCACAGGTAGGTGCGGGCCACCCAGCCGATCGCGGCACTGACCCCCGCCGCGACCACGCCCAGGACGATGTTGCGCACGTCGTCATTCATGGCCGCGCATGGTAGCGGGCCCGACGCACCGGTGTTCGACGTGTGCCTGACGCGCCCCTGGCCATGAATTAAGCTGCGCGAACGGCCTTTGACTGGAGGTGCGGATGCGTCGCCCTGTCGCACGGAATCTGACGGTCCTGGCGGTTTCGGCCGCCGTGGTGGTGTCGGTGGGAGCGGCGGCGCCGCCGACCGCGCGGCACACCGGTGAGGAGAAATCTCCCTTGGCCGTCGGCTACGGCGGCGCCGTCTCCAGCGTCGACCCCGACGCCTCGGCCGCCGGCATCGAGGTCCTGCGCAAGGGCGGCAACGCCGTCGACGCGGCCGTCGCCACCGCAGCCGCGCTCGGCGTCACCGAGCCCTACTCGGCCGGCATCGGCGGAGGCGGCTACTTCGTCTACTACGACGCCAAGTCCCGCAAGGTGCGCACCATCGACGGCCGCGAGACCGCTCCGCTCAGCGCCGGCAAGGACCTGTTCACCGAGAACGGGAAGCCCATCCCGTTCGCCGACGCCGTCAGCAGCGGGTTGAGCGTCGGCACCCCCGGCACGCCCGCCACCTGGCAGACGGCCCTCGACCAGTGGGGCAGCGAACGGCTCGCCAGTGTCCTGAAGCCGGCCGAGCGGCTCGCCCGCGACGGCTTCACGGTCGACGACACCTTCCGCTCGCAGACCGCGTCCAACGAGACGCGCTTCCGCTACTTCCCGGAGACCGCCCGGCTGTTCCTGCCCGGCGGACAGCTCCCTGTCGTCGGATCCACCTTCAAGAACCCCGATCTCGCCCGCACCTACGCCGAGTTGGGGCGCAAGGGTGTCGGGGAGCTCTACCGCGGCTCGCTGGGGCGGGAGATCGTCGACACGGTCAACAAGCCCCCGGTGGACCCCGGCTCGGGCTGGAACGCCCGGCCGGGCGACCTGTCCGCGAAGGACCTCGCGGCGTACCGCACCAAGCTCCAGGCGCCGACCAGGACCTCGTACCACGGTCTCGGCGTCTACTCCATGGCGCCGTCCTCCTCCGGGGGGACGACGGTGGGCGAGGCGCTCAACATCCTGGAGCGGACCGACCTGTCGAAGGCGAGCGAGGCGAAGTACCTGCACCGCTTCATCGAGGCCAGTCGGATCGCGTTCGCGGACCGGGGGCGCTGGGTGGGCGACCCCGCGTTCGAGGACGTGCCGACGAAGGAGTTGCTGTCCCAGAGGTTCGCCGACTCGCGTGAGTGCCTCATCAAGGACGACGCGGTGCTCACCAGCCCGGTGGCGCCCGGCGATCCTCGTCATCCCGAGCGGTGCGGCTCCGGCGGTACGGCTGCTCCCACGACCTACGAGGGCGACAGCACCACGCACCTGACCGTGGCCGACAAGTGGGGGAACGTCGTCGCCTACACGCTCACCATCGAGCAGACGGGCGGCAGCGGCATCACCGTGCCGGGGCGCGGGTTCATTCTCAACAACGAGCTGACGGACTTCTCCTTCACCCCGGCGAACCCCGCCGTGCACGACCCGAACCTGCCGGGGCCGGGGAAGCGGCCCCGTTCCTCGATCTCGCCGACGATCGTGCTCGACCGGCACGACAAGCCCGTGGTGGCGCTGGGGTCGCCGGGTGGGGCGACCATCATCACGACCGTGCTGCAGACGCTCGTCGGGTTCCTGGACCGGGGGCTGCCGCTGGTCGACGCGATCGCGGCGCCCCGGGCCAGTCAGCGCAACGCCGCGCAGACGGAGCTGGAGCCGGGGCTGTACGACAACGCCGGGTTGCGGAAGCAGCTCGAGGCGATCGGGCATTCCTTCAAGGTCAACCCGGAGATCGGTGCGGCTACCGGGGTTCAGCGGCTGCCCGGTGGGAAGTGGCTGGCAGCCGCTGAGACTGTGCGGCGGGGTGGGGGATCGGCGATGGTGGTGCGTTGACCGCTTTCGTCTGCGGGTGCGTGGGGGCTGGTCGCGCACACGCGGCGGAGCCGCACATCGACACAGCCCCGCGCCCCTAAGAAGGCGATGCCGAGCTCTGCGTCTGGAACGCCAAGTGGCCGTCCTTTACGTCCACCGTCACCCGGCCGCCCTCCTCGACCCTGCCGTCCAGCAACAGCCGGGACAGTTCGTTGTCCACCTCGCGCTGGATGGTGCGGCGCAGTGGGCGCGCGCCGTACTCCGGCTGGTAGCCGTGGTCGGCCAGCCATTCCACCGCCTGGTCGGTGAAGGTCACCGTGATGCCCTTGTCCTGGACGAGGGAACGGGTGCGGTCCAGCAGCAGGTTGGTGATCCGGCGCAGCTGTTCCGTGGTGAGCTGGCGGAAGACGACGATCTCGTCGATGCGGTTGAGGAACTCGGGGCGGAAGTGCTCCCGCAGGGGGCGCAGGATCTGCTCGCGCCGGGCCTCCTCGTCCGCGTCGGCGCCGCCCGAGGCGAAGCCCAGGGCGCCGCCGCGGCGGGTGATCGCCTCGGAGCCGAGATTGCTGGTCATCACGATGACCGTGTTGGTGAAGTCGACCGTGCGGCCCTGGGAGTCGGTGAGGCGTCCGTCGTCGAGGACCTGGAGCAGGATGTTGAAGACGTCCGGGTGGGCCTTCTCGACCTCGTCCAGCAGCAGGAGTGAGTACGGGTGGCGGCGGACCACCTCGGTGAGCTGGCCGGCCTCCTCGTGGCCGACGTAGCCGGGCGGGGCGCCGATCAGACGGCTGACGGTGTGCCGCTCCTGGTACTCGCTCATGTCGAGGCGGACCATGCGGTCCTCGCTGCCGAACAGCGCCTCGGCGAGCGCCCGGGCCAGCTCCGTCTTGCCGACGCCGGTCGGGCCGAGGAAGAGGAAGCTGCCGATCGGCCGGTCGGGGCTCGCCAGACCGGCGCGGGAGCGCAGCACCGCGTCGGAGACGACCCGCACGGCCTCGTCCTGGCCGACGACCCGCTGGTGCAGATGGTCCTCCAGGCCCAGGAGCCGGTCCTTCTCCTCCTGGGTGAGGCTGCTGACCGGGATGCCGGTCTGGCGGGACACCACCTCGGCGATCGCCTCGGCCTCGACCACCAGGTCCTGGCCCTCGTCGATCTCGCCGTCGCCACCGGCCTCGGTGATCCGCCGCTTCACGTCCGCGATCCGGTCGCGCAACTGGGTGGCCTGCTCGTACTGCTCGTCCGCGACCGCCTGGTCCTTGTCCCGGGTCAGCTCTTCCAGCTCCCGCTCCATGGCCCGGATGTCCGTGCCCTTGGTGCGGGCCCGCAGCCGCACCCGGGCACCGGCCTGGTCGATCAGGTCGATGGCCTTGTCGGGCAGCCGGCGGTCGGTGAGGTAGCGGTCCGAGAGTTCCACGGCCGCCACCAGGGCCTCGTCGGTGTAGCGGACCTGGTGGTGTGCCTCGTAGCGGTCGCGGAGACCACGCAGGATCTCGATCGCGTCCGCCGCGGTCGGCTCCGGCACCATGATCGGCTGGAAGCGGCGGGCCAGTGCCGCGTCCTTCTCGATCCGGCGGTACTCCTCCAGCGTGGTGGCGCCCACGATGTGCAGCTCGCCGCGGGCGAGGGCCGGCTTGAGGATGTTGCCGGCGTCCATGGAACTGCCGTCGCCGCCGCCGGCACCGGCGCCCACGACCGTGTGCAGCTCGTCGATGAAGATGATCAGCTCTTCGGAGTGGGCGCGGATCTCACTCACGATGTTGTTCATCCGCTCCTCGAAGTCGCCCCGGTAGCGGGTGCCCGCGACCACGCCCGTCAGGTCCAGCGCGACGACACGGCGCCCGATCAGCACGTCGGGCACGTCCCCCTCGGAGATGCGCTGCGCCAGGCCCTCGACGATGGCGGTCTTGCCGACGCCCGCGTCACCGATCAGCACCGGGTTGTTCTTGCCGCGCCGGGAGAGGACCTCGACGGTCTGCTCGATCTCCTGGTCCCGGCCGATCACCGGGTCGATACGGCCCTGCCGGGCCAGTTCGGTGAGGTCGCGGCCGTACTTGTCGAGGGTCGGCGTGTTGGTCACGCGCGGCCGTTCGGCCTGGGGGGCCTCCGGTGCCTCGGGCGGGCCGGCCGGCGCGAAGCGGGCCGCGTTCAGTATGTGCCCGGCGGCCGAGTCGGGGTTGGAGGCCAGGGCGCTGAGCACGTGCTCCGGGCCGATGGAGCCGTAGCCGCGGGCCCGGGCCAGCTCGTGCGCGTCCAGCAGGGCCCGCTTGGCCGCGGGTGTGAGGGAGAGGGCGGTCGGGGGCGGCGCGTCGTCCGGGCCGTGCTGGGTGGGGCCCGACCGCTCGTCGATCTGGGAGGCCATCGAGTCCGGATTGGCCCCGGCCTTGCTGAGCAGGGTCCGGGTGGGCTCGGTGGCGAGCGCCGCCCGCAGCAGGTGCTGTGTGTCCAGGTCCCGGCTGCCGTGCTCGGCGGCGTACTGGGCGGCGCCGCGGACGAGCTCCCGGGCCGGCTGGCTGAGCAGCCGCCCGAGGTCGATCTGCCGGGGACTCGGACGCGGTCCGCCGAAGAAGCGTGCGAGGAATTCTCCGAAGGGGTCCGAGCCGTAGCCCTCCGGGCTGGTGAAGCCGCTGCTCATGGGCCTTCCGTTCCCGGCGTCCCCGGCGCCCGGGCGGGGGACGCCCTCGCTGGTCGACGTGCCGGGGTCGGGTAACCCGGGTGGCAGCCCGTTACACCTGGGGCGCACTCGTAGAACACCTTCGCACGATCGCCCGAGGAGGGCACCTTCGGGACATATGTGGCTGAACAGGGGCAGGCGGCTCGGTGTTCAGCGTGCTGTCAGGATCCTCGGCCCGGCGTCCGTGATCGCGACCGTGTGCTCCGCGTGGGCGGCGCGGGAGCCGTCGTCCGTCCGCAGGGTCCAGCCGTCGGGGGCGGCGTGGAAGCCGTCCGTGCCGCCTGCGATGACCATGGGCTCGATGGCCAGCGCCATGCCGTGCCGCAGTCGCATCCCGCGTCCCGGGCGGCCCTCGTTCGGCACGGACGGGTCCTCGTGCATACGGCGGCCGATGCCGTGGCCGCCGAAACCGTCCGGGATGCCGTAGCCCGCGGCGCGGCACACCGTGCCGATCGCGTGGGCGATGTCTCCGATGCGGTTGCCGACGACGGCCGCCTCGATGCCCGCCGCCAGGGCCCGCTCGGCGGTCTCGATCAGGCGCAGATCGGTCTCGCGCGGTGTGCCCACGACGAAGCTGAGCGCCGAGTCGCCCACCCAGCCGCCCAGTTCGGCACCGAAGTCGAGGGACACGAGGTCGCCGTCGCGCAGCCGGTAGCGGTTCGGGACGCCGTGCACGATCGCGTCGTTGACCGAGGCGCAGAGGACGGCGGGGAAGGGGGTCGGCGCGAACGAGGGCAGGTATCCCAGGAACGGGGACTTCGCGCCCGCCTCGCGCAGCACGTCGTGCGCCACCTCGTCCAGTTCCAGCAGGGAGACGCCCACGTCCGCGGCCTGTCGTGCTGCCGTCAGGGCGCGGGCGACGACCTGGCCCGCTTCGTACATGGCATCGATCGATGTGTCGGTCTTCAGCTCCACCATGCCAATTACTATACCGGTATTAGAATGGGTGGCATGGTGCGCACCCCTCTCACCCCCGAAGAGCGCGAACGCGGCGAGCGGCTCGGCAAGCTGCTGCGTGAGGCGCGTGGCGACCGGAGCATGACGGAGATCGCCGCCCGCGCGGGCGTCTCCGCGGAGACCCTCCGGAAGATCGAGACCGGACGGGCTCCGACCCCGGCCTTCTTCACGGTGGCCGCGCTGGCCGGTGTGCTAGGGCTGTCCATGGACGAACTGGCGGGACAGTGCGTACTGACCCCTGTCTGACGACGGTGTGATGGCATAGCGCTGAGGCTCCTGCGTCGCGTGTGAAAACTCCCCGTAGCACGCCCGTAACACGACTGGTGTTGCCTACTCGACGGAGCCCTTCGGTCCGGACGCGGGAGTCGAGCGATGGCAGCGGATCAACTCCCGGCCGAAGTACGGGAGTTCGCGCACTACCTGGACGGTCTGCTGGCACGCCTGGACCCGTCCGGCGGCTGGTGCGCGGTGTTCTGGCAGCGTGACCCGGAGGGGATGAGGGCCTGCCTCGACGGGCGCGAACTGCCGCCCTGGGACGTGGTGGAGGCGCTGCTGCACGACCTCGCCGGGCAGTACGGCCCCGGGGGAGCCGGCCCGGAGGCGGAACGCGCACGGACCCTGCACGCGTCCGCGCTCGCCGCGTACGACACCCGGCCGGGCGCCCGCGACGCCCTCGGGGACCGGATCGACGTCATGCTCCGCGAGCAGAGGTACGCCGCCGACCGTCAGGCCGAGCTGACCCGCCTCCTCGCCTCGGCCACCACCCGCGACCGGGCCGACAGCCTCCGCCTCGACCTGGCCTGGGCCCACGACGACCACGAACGCGCGACGGCGCGGTGCGCGGAACTCCGGGCCCGGCTGGCCGACCTGGACCGCCGCGAGCGCGAGGCCGCGGCCGTGCGGCGCGGTCCCGTTGGGCACGGTGCGCCCGGTTCCGCGGCGCGTGACGGGGGCGGACCGGGTGACGCCTCGCGTGCGCCGAGTGCCGGCGCGCCGGTCGCCCCGGGCCCCCGCGGTGCCGGGGGCGGGGCGGACGGGGCGGTGGCGGATGGACGCGACGTCCTAGGCGGGCACGGAGCGCGGCACCGCCCGTCAGACGGCCGCTTCGCGGCGGCGGAGGAGGCCGCCCGGCCAGGGCCCCGCGGCCCGTCGGCCGCCGGAACACCCGCCCCGTCATGGCACCGCACCGAGCAGTTGCCGGACGAGACGGGCTACTCCGGTCCGGACGGCGCGCGGCGTGCGAGCGGGGCCCCGGGGCGGGAGGGTCGTCCGCACGAGCAGGCGACCGGTTGGAGCGCCCCTGGGGAAGCCGCCGCGTCGGCGGACGCCAGGCCCCAGCCGCCCGCGGCCTCGCTGTCCGCCACCCCCGAGTCTCCGGCCTCCCGGTCGTTCGCCACCCCCGAACCTCCGGACCCCCGGCCGCCCACCCCCAAGCAACGCAAACGCCGTCGCGGCAGCGCGCGCTTCGCCGGGATGGCTGACGAGGAGGCCGGTCCCGTCGTCGTACCGCCCGCTGCCGTGCCCACCCTTCCCGAACCCGCCCCCGTCACCGGCCGCAGCCCGCGCGGCGCGCGGTTCGCCTGGGCCGCTGAAGGCGGGGGAGCGGAGCACCCGGAGCCGCGGGCCGAAACCATCGGTGTGGGAGACCGCGGGGAGGTCGCGCGGACCGTCGCGGCACTCGCGCGGTTGCGGGGCGAGGGGCGCAGCGGAGAGGCGCACGCGCTGCTGGTCGAGGCCGCGGACTGCTCCCCGGCCACGTTCCCGCTGCTCGCGGACGAACTGGAGCGGGCCGGGCTGGGCGCCGACTGGCAGACGCTGTTGTGGGAGGCCGCCTCGCTGCCCGCCGGACGGCTGGTCGCCGCGGCGGACGCGTTGCGCGCGGCCGGGCGCGCGGGCGACGGGCAGCAGATCCTGCGGCAGGGCGTCGCCCGGCCCCCGGGCGAGGTCGGGCGGGCCGTGCTCGGGCTCGTCGCCGAGGGACGCCGCCGCGAGGTGAGTGCGCTGCTCGACGCCTACGTCAGGGCCCGCACCCCGGAGGAGGCGGCCCGCAGCGCGGAACCCGACCCACGGCGCCTGGTACCGCTCCTGCTGGAGGCCGCCCAGGGCGTGTCGGAGGAGCGCCGGTGGGATCTCGTGCACGCCCTCCGGGTCGCCGGATTCCCCGCCTGACCGACAATCGCGGCGGCCCGGGCGACTCACCCACAGGAGTGCGAATGGCGGTCGGCCCAGCGGGTTGGGGACGATGGTCTTGGCAAGCCCTCGCCGGAGGCTTACGTTCGTGGCTCTACGGCCCGTTTCTACGGGCGTAGAGGCGCTGACGTCGCGTCGAAGGAGCAGCTCATGGCCAACGTCGTACGTGCCGCTCTGGTCCAGGCCACCTGGACCGGCGACACCGAGTCCATGGTGGCGAAACACGAGGAGCACGCCCGCGAGGCGGCCCGCCGGGGCGCGAGGATCATCGGGTTCCAGGAAGTCTTCAACAGCCCCTACTTCTGCCAGGTCCAGGAGCCCGAGCACTACCGCTGGGCCGAGCCCGTACCCGACGGACCCACCGTGCGCCGGATGCGGGCCCTCGCCCGCGAGACCGGCATGGTGATCGTCGTCCCGGTCTTCGAGATCGAGCAGTCCGGCTTCTACTACAACACCGCGGCCGTGATCGACTCCGACGGCAGCTACCTCGGCAAGTACCGCAAGCACCACATCCCGCAGGTCAAGGGCTTCTGGGAGAAGTACTACTTCAAGCCCGGCAACCTCGGCTGGCCCGTCTTCGAGACATCCGTCGGCCGGGTCGGCGTCTACATCTGCTACGACCGCCACTTCCCGGAGGGCTGGCGGCAGCTCGGCCTGGCCGGGGCCCAGCTGGTCTACAACCCCTCCGCCACCCACCGCGGCCTCTCCTCCCACCTCTGGCAGCTGGAGCAGCCCGCCGCGGCCGTCGCCAACGAGTACTTCGTCGCCGCGATCAACCGCGTCGGCCAGGAGGAGTACGGCGACAACGACTTCTACGGCACGAGCTACTTCGTCGACCCGCGCGGGCAGTTCGTGGGGGACGTCGCCAGCGACAGCAAGGAGGAGCTCGTGGTCCGGGACCTCGACCTCGACCTCATCGAAGAAGTGCGGCAGCAGTGGGCCTTCTACCGCGACCGCCGCCCCGACGCCTACGAAGGGCTGGTGCAGCCGTGACCGACGACCTGCTGGGCCGCCACCGGGCCGTGCTCCCCGACTGGCTCGCCCTCTACTACGAGGACCCCATCGAGATCACCCACGGCGAGGGCCGCCACGTCTGGGACGCCCGGGGCAACCGGTACCTCGACTTCTTCGGCGGCATCCTCACCACCATGACCGCGCACGCGCTGCCCGAGGTGACGAAGGCGGTGAGCGAGCAGGCCGGGCGGATCATCCACTCCTCGACCCTGTACCTCAACCGCCCGATGGTCGAACTCGCCGAGCGCATCGCCCAGCTGAGCGGCATCCCGGACGCCCGGGTCTTCTTCACCACCTCCGGCACCGAGGCCAACGACACGGCCCTGCTGCTCGCCACGGCGTACCGGCGCAGCAACACGATCCTGGCCATGCGCAACAGCTACCACGGCCGTTCCTTCACCTCCGTCGGCATCACGGGCAACCGCGGCTGGTCCCCGACCTCGCTGTCACCCCTGCAGACGCTGTACGTCCACGGCGGCGTACGCACCCGAGGCCCGTACGCCTCCCTCGGTGACGCCGAATTCATCGCGGCCTGCGTCGACGACCTCGTCGACCTGCTCGGGCACACCCGCCCCCCGGCCGCGCTGATCGCCGAGCCCATCCAGGGCGTCGGCGGCTTCACCTCACCGCCGGACGGGCTGTACGCCGCGTTCCGTGAGGTGCTGCACGAGCGCGGCATCCTATGGATCGCCGACGAGGTGCAGACCGGCTGGGGCCGCACCGGCGAACACTTCTGGGGCTGGCAGGCCCACGGGCAGAACGGGCCGCCGGACATCCTGACCTTCGCCAAGGGCATCGGCAACGGCATGTCCATCGGCGGTGTCGTCGCCCGCTCCGAGATCATGAACTGTCTGGACTCCAACAGCATCTCCACGTTCGGCGGCACCCAGATCACCATGGCGGCGGGGCTCGCCAACCTCAACTACCTGCTGGAACACGATCTGCAGGGCAACTCACGGCGCGTCGGCGGCCTGCTCATCGAGCGGCTGCGGGCCGCCGCCGCGCAGGTGCCGGCCGTACGGGAGGTACGCGGACGCGGCCTGATGATCGGCATCGAGATCACCGAACCGGGGACCGACACCGCCGACCCGAAGGCCGCCGCGGCCGTCCTGGAGGCGGCCCGCGAGGGCGGCCTGCTGATCGGCAAGGGCGGCGGCCACAACACCAGTTCGCTGCGCGTGGCCCCGCCGCTGTCCCTCAACGTCGCGGAGGCCGAGGAAGGCGCCGCGATCCTCGAGAACGCTCTGAGGAGCATCCAGTAGCAGTGGACTGAACGACCGAAACAAGGGATACGGCGCCATGACCATCACCTTGGATTCCCTGGAACCCGCGCTGTCGGTCCGTCAGGTCCTCACCCTGGAGCGGGTGCTCGCCGGGGAGCCCGAGGTGGTGGCCGGTGCGAGCCAGCTCGACCGGCCGGTCCGCTGGGTGCACGTCGCCGAGGCCGCCGACGTCGGCGTGATGCTCACCGGCGGCGAGATGGTCCTCACCACCGGCGTACTCCTCGCCGGCGACGAGGACAAGCAGGCCGAGTACGTCCGCTCGCTGCACCGCGCGGAGGCCGCCGCCGTCGTCCTCGGACTCGGCCGCGCCTTCCCCGCCCCGCCGGACGTGATGCGCCGGGCCGCCGAGCGGTGCGGACTGCCGATGGTCGTCCTGCACCGGCCCTTCCCCTTCGCAGAGCTCACCGAGGAGGTCCAGTCACGGCTCGTGCGGCGCAAGTTCGCCGCCGTCAGCCTCTCCGAGGCCGTCCGCACCGAACTCACCGCCCTCATCACCGCCGGCGCCCCGCTGCAACGCCTGCTCGACGAGGTCGCCCGGCACGGAGCCTGCCCGGTCGTCGTCACCAACCTCGCCCACCGCGTCCTCGGCACCGCGGGGGAGCGGCCCGCCGTGGACGACGTGCTGCGCGACTGGGAGCGCATCGCCCGCCAGGCCGGAGGCACCGAGGGCGACGGCTGGATCCGGGCGGAACTGGGCGGGCGCGGGGAGCGGTGGGGCCGGATCGTGCTCTGCGGCTACCGCGGTGACACCGCCACCGGACGGCTGCTCGCCGACCGGGCCGCCGAGGCCCTCGTCCTGCACCGCATGCTCGCCGGCGCCGCCTGCTCGTGGGAGGAGCAGTCCGCGCAGAGTCTGCTCACCGACCTGGTCAGCGGCGTCGTACCGGCGCGGCAACTGCTGCCCCGGGCGCGGGCGGCCGGGCTGCCGGTGAACCGGCGGACGTTCGTGCCGCTGGTCGTCGGCGACGGCGACACCGGCCGGCTGGAACGGCTGCTGCGGCTGCTGGGCCTGCCCGGACTGGTCGCCGAACTGGCCGACGGCGCCACCGCCGTGCTGCTCAGCCTCGCCCGCGACCAGGACGCGGGCGCTCTCGCCACGCACTTCGCGACCCGGCTGCGCACCGAGTCCGGCACCGCCCGCACGGTCGTCGCCGCGGCCGATCCCCGGGCCGACTGGGACGACGTGCCCACCGGACTGCGCGAGGCCCAGCACGTCGCGGACGCCGTCGCCGACTCCGCCGCGGCCCTCGAACTGCCGCCGGTCGTCCGCCTCAAGGACGTCCACCTGCGGGGCCTGATCCGGCTGCTGCGGGACGACCCGCATGTGCAGTCCTTCGCGGAGCGGGAGCTGGACGGGCTGCTGCGCGAGACCGACGAGGGCCTGCTGTCCGTCCTGCGCACCTACCTCGCCACCGGCCGCAACAAGTCCCGCACGGCCCTGCTCCACCACGTCTCCCGGCCCGCCCTCTACCGCCGTCTGGAGTCCATACAGGTCCGTCTCGGCGTGGACCTCGACGACTTCGAGCAGGCCGCCTCGGTGCACATCGCGCTCCTCGCGCACGACGCGCAACAGCAGTGAAACACCCGACCACCTGGGGAAACGGCGGTGACACATGGGTCCACGGCAGAGTGACACGGTGACACGCCGCACGCCCTGGGACGTGACACGGTGCAACTCAACGACGCCCTTCGCCCTCCCTAGGCTCACGGCACACCGAGCGACCGGAGGTCCCGATGAGCCGAGTGATCCGTGCCGCCGTCTTCCAGACCGCCTGGACCGGCGACAAGGAGTCGATGATCCAGGTCCACGAGCAGGCGGCCCGCGACGCCGCCGCGCAGGGCGCCCAAGTCCTCTGCTTCCAGGAGCTGTTCTACGGACCGTACTTCTGCCAGGTCCAGGACCCTGCCTTCTACGAGTACGCCGAGCAGATCCCGGAGGGCCCGATCGTCCGCCGCTTCCAGGCACTGGCGAAGGAACTGGGCATCGTCCTGGTGCTGCCGATGTACGAGGAGGAGCAGCCCGGGGTCCTCTACAACACCGCCGCCGTGATCGACGCGGACGGCTCCTACCTCGGCAAGTACCGCAAGACGCACATCCCGCAGGTCAGGGGATTCTGGGAGAAGTTCTACTTCCGCCCGGGCAACTCCGGCTGGCCCGTCTTCGACACGGCGGTCGGCAGGGTCGGCGTCTACATCTGCTACGACCGCCACTTCCCCGAGGGCTGGCGGGCCCTCGGCCTCGCGGGCGCGGAGATCGTCTTCAACCCCTCGGCCACCTCCCGCGGCCTCTCCGGCTACCTCTGGCAGCTGGAACAGCCGGCCGCGGCCGTGGCCAACGAGTACTTCGTCGGCGCGATCAACCGGGTCGGTGTCGAGGAGTACGGCGACAACGACTTCTACGGGACCTCGTACTTCGTCGACCCGGAGGCCCAGTTCGTCGGCGAGGTGGCGAGCGACAAGGAACCGGAACTGGTCGTCCGCGACCTGGACATGGCCAAACTCCGAGAGGTCCGCGACCGCTGGCAGTTCTACCGGGACCGGGCCCCCGGAACGTACGGCCCGCTGACGGCCCTTTAGGGGCGCGGGGCTGTATCCGACATGCAGCTACCGCCGCGCGGGCGCGAGCAACCACCGACAACCGGCACGCATCCACCGCGAGGAGCGACCACGACATGAGCAGCCGTACAGTCATCCGCGGCGGCCTCGTCATCACCGCATCCGACGAGATCCACGCCGACGTCCTGATCGAGGACGGCCGAATCGCCGCCCTCGCGACCTCCAACACCCCCGCAGCAGAATCCTTCACCGCCGACCGGGTCATCGACGCCCAAGGAAAGTACGTCATCCCCGGCGGCGTCGACGCCCACACCCACATGGAGCTCCCCTTCGGCGGCACCTTCGCCTCCGACACCTTCGAGACCGGCACCCGCGCCGCCGCCTGGGGCGGCACGACGACGATCGTCGACTTCGCCGTGCAGAGCGTCGGCCACACCCTGCGCGAGGGCCTCGACACCTGGCACGCCAAGGCCGAGGGCAACTGCGCGATCGACTACGGCTTCCACATGATCGTCTCCGACGTGAACCAGGAGACGCTCAAGGAGATGGACCTGCTGATCGAGGAGGGCGTGTCCTCCTTCAAGCAGTTCATGGCCTACCCGGGGGTGTTCTACTCCGACGACGGTCAGATCCTGCGCGCCATGCAGCGCTCCGCCGAGAACGGCGGCCTGATCATGATGCACGCCGAGAACGGCATCGCCATCGACGTCCTGGTGGAGCAGGCGCTGGCCCGCGGCGAGACCGACCCGCGCTACCACGGCGAGGTCCGCAAGGCCCTGCTGGAGGCCGAGGCCACCCACCGCGCCGTCAAGCTCGCCCAGGTCGCGGGCGCCCCTCTGTACGTCGTGCACGTCTCGGCGACGGAGGCGGTCGCCGAGCTGGCCCGGGCCCGTGACGAGGGGCTCAACGTCTTCGGCGAGACCTGCCCGCAGTACCTGTTCCTGTCCACCGACAACCTCGCCGAGCCGGACTTCGAGGGCGCCAAGTACGTGTGCAGCACACCGCTGCGGCCCCGCGAACACCAGGCCGCCCTGTGGCGGGGGCTCAGGACGAACGACCTCCAGGTCGTCTCCACCGACCACTGCCCCTTCTGCTTCGTCGGCCAGAAGGAACTCGGCCGCGGCGACTTCTCCAAGATCCCCAACGGCCTCCCGGGCGTCGAGAACCGTATGGACCTCCTCCACCAGGCGGTCCTCGACGGGCACATCTCGCGCCGCCGCTGGATCGAGATCGCCTGCGCCACCCCGGCCCGGATGTTCGGCCTGTACCCGAAGAAGGGCACCATCGCGCCGGGCGCCGACGCCGACGTCGTCATCTACGACCCGCACGCCGAGCAGGTCATGTCGGCCGAGACGCACCACATGAACGTCGACTACTCGGCGTACGAGGGCAGGCGCGTCACCGGCCGGGTCGAGACGGTCCTCTCGCGCGGCGTGCCCGTCATCACCGAGCGGGAGTACACCGGTCACGCCGGACACGGCGTCTTCACCCCGCGATCCACCTGTCAGTACCTCAACTAGGAGTGGCGCAGATGGACTTCGGACTCGTCCTGCAGGCCGACCCGCCGGCCTCGCGGGTGATCAGCCTGATGAAGCGCGCGGAGCGCAACGGTTTCTCGTACGGCTGGACCTTCGACTCCGCCGTGCTGTGGCAGGAGCCGTTCGTGATCTACAGCCAGATCCTGGCCAACACCTCGAAGCTGAAGGTCGGGCCGATGGTGACCAACCCGGGCACCCGCACCTGGGAGGTCACCGCCTCCACCTTCGCCACCCTCAACGACATGTTCGGCAACCGCACGGTCTGCGGCATCGGGCGCGGCGACTCCGCGATGCGCGTGGCCGGCCGCAAGCCGAACACGCTGGCCCGGATCAGCGAGGCCATGAAGGTCATCCGGGACCTCGGCAGCGGCCGCGAGGCCGACCTCGGCGGCGGCACCGTCGTCCGGTTCCCCTGGATCAAGCCGGACGCCGAACTGCCCGTGTGGATGGCCGCGTACGGTCCCAAGGCCTTGAAGATGACCGGCGAGGAGGCCGACGGATTCATCCTCCAGCTGTCCGACCTGTACCTGACCGAGTACATGGTCAAGGCGGTGAAGGACGCGGCCGTCGCCGCCGGGCGCGACCCTGCGGAGGTGACCATCTGCGTGGCCGCCCCGGCCTACGTCACCGAGGACGACTCGCCGGCGGCGCTCGCCCACGCGCGCGAGCAGTGCCGGTGGTTCGGCGGGATGGTCGGCAACCACGTCGCCGACCTGGTGGCCAAGTACGGGGAGCACTCCGCCGCCGTCCCCGACGAACTCACCGACTACATCAAGGCGCGCGAGGGGTACGACTACTCCCACCACGGGCGCAGCGGGAACCCCGACGCCCAGTTCGTGCCCGACGAGATCGTCGACCGGTTCTGCCTGATCGGCCCGGTCGAGCGGCACATCGAGAAGCTGAACGCGCTGCGCGCGCTCGGCGTGGACCAGTTCGCCGTCTACGACATGCACGACGCGCAGGAGGCCGTGATCGACGCGTACGGATCGCGGGTGATCCCGGCCGTCAACGGCTGACCCCTCCCTCGCAGGACTCCTCTCGAACTCCCCCTTCCCGGCGGCCCGGGAGGGGGCCCAGGACGCTCCCGAGCGCACCCCCCATCGGCGTCACCCGCATGGCCTTTCCCGTCCCGCCTCCCCTGATTGGCCTGGCCCATGACCGACACCGCTCCCACGGCCACACCGCCGACCTCACAAGTCACCCTCGCCGACGGCCGGGTGGAGATCGCCCCGGGCGCCCCCGCACCGACCGGCCGCTACGCCAACGCGGACCTGCTGCCGGTCCCCGTCGAGGGGCGTACCTGGACCACGTACAACTTCTCCGCGCTGTGGGTCGGCATGGCCCACAACACGGCCTCCTGGACCCTGGCCTCCGGTCTGATCGCCGTCGGCATGGACTGGAAGCAGGCGGTGTTCACCATCGCCCTGGCCAACGTCGTCGTGCTGATACCGATGCTGCTCACCGGGCACGCCGGACCGAAGTACGGCATACCCTTCCCCGTCTTCGCCCGGGCCTCCTTCGGTGTCCGCGGGGCCAACCTGCCCGCCGTCGTACGGGCGCTGGTGGCGTGCGGCTGGTTCGGCATCCAGACCTGGATCGGCGGCGAGGCCATCTACTTCCTGGCCGGCAAGCTGATCGGCACCGGCTGGACGGACGCCGCGAAGGTCGGCGGGTACGCCTGGACCATGTGGCTGTCGTTCGCGATCTTCTGGGCCCTCCAGGTCGTCATCATCTACCGGGGCATGGAGACGATCCGCCGCTTCGAGAACTGGGCGGCGCCCTTCGTGCTGGTCGGGGCGTTCGTGATGCTGTGGTGGATGAGCGGCAAGGCGGGCGGGTTCGGGCCGTTGCTCGACCAGCCGTCCAAGCTCGGCTGGGGCGCCGACTTCTGGAAGCTGTTCGCACCCGCCCTCATGGGCATGATCGGCTTCTGGTCCACGCTGTCGCTGAACATCCCGGACTTCACGCGCTACGGAAAGAGCCAGAAGGCGCAGACCTGGGGCCAGGCGCTCGGCCTGCCGACGACGATGACGCTCTTCGCGTTCCTGTCGGTGATGGTCACCTCGGGATCCCAGGCCGTCTACGGCGAAGCCATCTGGGACCCGGTGCAACTCGCCGCCAAGGCCGACAACACGGTGGGCCTGCTCTTCGCCCTCGTCACGGTCCTGGTGGCGACGCTGTCCGTCAACGTCGCGGCCAACCTGGTCTCGCCGGCGTTCGACTTCTCCAACATCGCCCCGCGGAAGATCAGTTTCCGGGCGGGCGCCCTCGCCACCTGCGTGCTCGGCGTGCTCATCTTCCCCTGGAAGCTGTACTCCGACCCGCAGGGCTACATCTTCACCTGGCTCGGCCTGGTCGGCGGCCTGCTCGGCACCGTCGCGGGCATCCTCATCGCCGACTACTGGATCCTGCGCCGGTCCCGGCTGGACCTGGCCGACCTGTACCGCACGGGCGGACGCTACTGGTACGCGGGCGGCTGGAACTGGCGGGCCGTCGTCGCCTTCGTAGCCGGCGGCGTCCTGGCCGTCGGCGGCGCGAGCTTCGCCCCGCTGATCGACGGCCGTCCCGTCCCGGCACTGGCCGGTCTGGCCGACTACGGCTGGGCGGTGGGCCTGGGTACGTCGATGCTGCTGTACCTGGTGCTGATGGCGGCGACGGGCCGGAACCGGACCACCGTCTGACGGAACACGCGGGCGCCGGAGGGCGGTCAGCCCTTGCCGCCACCGTCCTCCAGCGCGGCGACCGCTTCCTTCGCGGCCTTGAGGGCGCCCTTGTTGATGGTGTCCGTGTCGGGCGCCTTCTTCGACTCGAAGTCACTGCCGTTGTACGTGACGACGACCAGCGCGTTGGAGGCACGGGCGACGACCGTGCCCTCGCGGGTCTCCTGCTTGTCCTCGGTGGTCAGGTTCACGACGGAGTAGCCGCTGTCGCCCAGCCCCGGGACGTCCCCTCCGCCGCTCTTCTCCTCGGTGCGTGCCGTGTACGACTTCTGCGCGGCCTCGTCCGACGCCATGATCTCGAAGGAGACGTCGAGCCAGCGGTAGTCGTATCCCTTCAGCGCGTTCCAGGAGCAGGTGCGGCGCAACGCGGAGTCCGTGGACGGGATCTCCTTGCCGGTCTTCTTGACGCCCGGCACCAGGGACGTGACGGTCTTCTCGGTGACGCTCTCGCACGGGGCGGGCGCGGCCGTGTACGCCTTCGACTCGGTCGAGGTCGACGGCCCGGACGCGGACCGCGTCCCGGTCTTCTCTTCGGCCGAGGTGTGCTCGGCGGCCTGCGGCGCGGTGAGCGGACCGGACGACAGCGCCCAGCCCGCCACGGCGAGCACGGCCACCGGCGACAGGCGTGCGGTCAGGGCGAGGGGCAGAGGTAGGGAACGCACGGCGCCCTTCTCGTGGGGGGACGGACGGTGCGGATCAGGCCCGCACGGCGGACGGGACGACAGTGTCACATGAGTCCCTGTGGGGCGGAAGTGCCGCCTCCCACACAGGCCGCAGGAATACCGTTCGCTTCGGCTCGGTCGCACTGCGCAGCCCGAATCGGGCCTTCACCCCCTGGGCAAGGCGGGACATGCGTCGACTTCACGGCACAGGGGGGACATTCACGTCTCGAACGTCGTCCGGTCGGCCGCAGCCCGCAGAGCGTGGTCGAGGAAGCGCCGCGTGATCGGCGGCAGGGCGCGCGAGCCCAGCCAGGCGATTCCGATGTCCCGGGCGCCCCGGACGTCGGTGATCTCCAGGTAGCGGATCGGCGCCTCGGAGGCCGGCGTGACGTCCGGCGACGACGGGATCAGGGACACCCCCAGACCCGCGGCGACCAGGCCGCGCAGGGTCTCCACCTCCTCGCCCTCGAAGGCGATGTCCGGGGTGAAGCCGGCCTCGCGGCACAGCGCCGCGGTGATGTCGCGCAGCCCGTATCCCTGCTTGAGCAGGATGAACCGCTCCTCGGCCACCTCGGCCAGGCGGATCCGGCGCCGCCTGGCCAGCCGGTGCCGGGCCGGGACGGCCAACCGCAGCGGCTCCACCAGCAGACGCCGCCAGGTGACCAAGGGGTGGCCGGGGTCGCTGCTGGTGATGACCAGATCGGCGGTCGTGTCGAGGAGGTGCCGGGTCAGTCCGATCTCGCCGTCCTGGTGCAGCTCGAACTGCGCCTGCGGGAAAGTCCGCCGGAAGTCCGTGACGAGCCGGGGGACCAGCCAGGTGCCCAGGGTGTGCAGGAAGGCCAGCGACACCACTCCGGAGTCGGGGTGGACCATCTCGGCCACGGCGCGGCGGCCCCGGTCGTAGTTGTCGAGCACCCCGTCGACGTACTCCTTGAACACCCGCCCCGCCGGGGTGAGGCGCAGCACGCGTCCGACGCGCTGCAGGAGCGCCGCGCCCACCTCGTCCTCCAGCCGGGCCAGGGCCCGTGACAGGGCGGGCTGGGTGATGCCGGCGTCCGTCGCGGCGTCGGTCACCGTCGTTCCCTCGGCGACGGCCTGGAAGGAACGCAGTACCTGAAGGTCCATGGTTCCATTCTTCCCCCTCATGGGTCGCTGGTGGCCCAGGCGGCAGCGGCATGGATCCCGGCGAGGGGAAGGGCCCGCGCGAAGGGGGAGACGTCAGCGGACCGGGCTCGCCGCCCCCGCGACCGCCTGCCCGGTCACCTGGTCGCAGAGCCGTTCGGCGGCCGTGATCGCGCTCTCCCAGTCGGGCAGAGGCCGCCCGCGGCGGGCCGGCTCCCGCCGGGCGTGAGCGACCGTGCGCCGCGCCTCGGCCAGCTGGTGGTAGGCGGCCCGGCGCAGCGACTGCCGCTGGCCCGGGCCGGCTTCCGGCGCGGCGTCGCGATAGCGGCGAGCGGCGGCGACGGCGGCCTCGGTCTGCGCCTCGGCCCGGTGCTCGGAGGAGTCCGGCCACACCGCGAAGTGCGCGACGAGCACGAGCGCGGACGCCAGCGCCGTGTCCACCACCCGCGTGCCGTACAGCGCGCGATGGTCGCCCAGCAGATCGAGGAGCACGAACACGACGGCGGTCAGGCCCAGGGTGGCGAGCGCGTAGTGGTGCCGTACGCCGACGGCCATGAGCGCGCCGAACACGGCCACCACACCCACCACGGCGTACGTACCGGTGGCCGCCGCGGACACCGCTCCGATGGCGGCCACCCCGACGATCGTGCCGACGCAGCGGTGCACGGCCCGGGGCAGCAGCGGGCCGAAGTCGGGCTTGTAGACGAAGGCCACCGTCATGGGCAGCCAGTAGCCGCGGGGGCGGTGCAGCGCCTCGGCGAGCAGATGGGCGGCGAGCACGCATCCCGCCAGCAACAGGGCGTAGCGCACCCGCGCCGCGCGGTCGGGCCGGTCGTGTGCCGGCAGACGCAACTCCAGGCCTGCCGCGTCCGGTTCGCCGTCGACGGCGGAGGCCAGCTCGGCCAGGGCGCGCCGGCCCGGCGAGTCGGGCACCGGCGCCGGCTCCGCGACCCGGTCCTCCGGGGCCGCGCGGTGTCCCGGCAGCAGGCGTCCGGCCAGGTGCCGGGGTACGCCGGTCAGGGCGGGCGGAAGCGCACGGCCCTCCCACACCACCGCCGTCACGGCCTCGCCCAGCCGCACCGCGTAGTGGAATGCCCGGACCAGTTCCTCCGCCTCGCCGCCCTGCCGCCGTCCGCGCGGGGCGAGATGGGGGGCCATCACCTCGTGGGCGTGGTTCAGGGCCAGCGTCATCCGCAGGCGGGCCTGTTCGGCGGCATCGGTACCCGCAACCGCCAGGGCCTCGCCCGCGCTCCGGTACACGGCGAGCACGGCGGCCCGTTCGACGTGGTGCCGGCGCCACAGCCACGGGGCCGCGGACAGCACGAGGACGAGGACGACACCGGCGAGCAGGGCCAGCGGCGCCTGCCACCACGGCCCCGGCACGGGGATGCCACTGCCGATCGTGACGCCGAGCAGGAGGTGCATGCCCGACACGGACGCGATCCGCTCCCGCAGGCTGACACCGCCGGCCACCAGCGCGGCCGCCACCAGACACACCGCCACCGCCGCCGAGTGCCCGCTGCGCAGGGCGAGTTCACCGGCGAGCAGGCCGAGTGTGCTGGACACCCCGGTCCAGCCCAGCCGCCGCACTCGCACCCGGTACGGATCGGAACCGTCCTGGCTCACCCCCCACAGGGCGCCGATCGCGGCGATCACCGAGGGCACGACGTACCCGGTGACGAGTCCGACGAGCAGGGGCAGCGCGAGCGCGACGGCGCCCCGCGCAGCCGCAGCGAGGGGCAGGGAGGCAGGCAGGCGGCCGAGAACGGAGCGCGGCCACCGCGGGCGCGACGTGCGGCGCGGGCGGTCCGGTCGCGTGTCTGCTGCTGGTGTCATGAGGCCGTGTCCTTTCGGGGTGGTCGGCGGGGAGGCGGGCGCGGGGCCGCGCGAGGCGGCCCCGGGGGTGCTCCGCCTGCCGTGGTCAGCCGACCAGCTCGATGAGCAGGGGCAGGGTCACGAAGGAGAGGAGCAGGCTCAGCACGACGGCGGAGCCGATGGTCCGCACGTCCTCGGCCGAGCCGTGCCGGGCGGCGAACATCAGGGGGACGGGCGAGACGGGGAACGCGAGGATCAGCGCGGCCTGGGCGGCGACGGCCTCGGAGGCCAGGGCCAGTCCCGTCCCGTAGACGAGCAGGGGCAGGACGACGACGCTGGTGAGCGAGACCGCCCACACCGCGGGGGAGAGCGTGGGCCGGCCGATGCGGGCGACGGACACGCCGACGTACAGCAGGGCCGTCGCCGAGGCGGCGCCCGCGAGCAGGCTCAACGCGGAGTCGGCGATGTCCGGCACCCCGACCCCGGCGACCGACAGCACCAGGCCCAGGACCGGGCCCCAGCAGAACGGCTCGCGCAGGGCGTGCCCGACGGTGCGCAGCACGGAGGGGCGAGGGCCGGGCGTCCCGGCCCCGGCGGGGGCCGGCTCGGCGACGGCCGCCTCGGGCCCGCCCCCGCCGACGGTGGCCAGGGCCGGCTGCCGAGCGGGGGCCGCCGCCCCGGCGGTGACCGTCCGGGGCGCCGGATGTTCCGGCATGCCGAGGAGGATCAGGACGACCGGGTCGAGCACGACGTTGACGATGATGCCCGCGACGGCGATCGGCACGGCGGCCTGCGCGGTCCCGAACAGGCCGCCCAGGATGGAGGTGCCCATGAAGGCGTACTGCGGCTGGACGCACGCCAGCGCGAACAGGGCCGCCCGCCGCAGCGAACGGCGCGCCGCGAGGCGCAGGACGCCGAGCAGGACGGCGTACACGGCGAGGAACCCGAACGCCAGCAGGCCCACCAGGGGCAGTTGCTCGACCAGCACGTGCCGCGGTGTCTGCCAGATGCTCAGCAGCAGGGCGGCGGGCAGCGCGAGTTGCATGGTGAGCTCGCGCAGTGCCTGGGCGCCGCCCACGTCGAAGAGCGCCCGCCGGCCGGTGCCGTAGCCGACCGCGATGAGGAGGAAGACCGGCACCACGACGGTGAAGATCTCGGCGAAAGACATGACTGCGTCATTCCTTTGGAACAGGGCGGAGGCGCGACCGTGCGGGTCGGTGACGGCAGGTCAGAGAGCCGTGGGGGTACGGTCGGTGCCCCCCTGGGATGTGGAGCGAGGCCGGGCGGCCGGGCCCGTCAGACGGCCTCGATCGGCGGGTACACCGGCTGCCACATGGCCGCACGGACGCGCTCCTCGATCGTGTCGTCGGCCGTGTCCCGGGCGACGCCGTCGGCGACCGCCGCGCGGGCCACGGCCACCGCCACCGCCACGGAGGTGTCGCGCAGCCGGTCGATCGGGGGCAGGATCGGCGCGCCCGGCGCCGTGGCGTCGGTCTGGTCCGCGATGGCGCGGGCCGCTGCCACCAGCATGCCGTCGGTGATCCGCTCGGCCCGGACGACGGCGGTGCCCAGCCCCAGGCCCGGGAAGACCAGCGCGTTGTTGGCCTGCCCGATGTGGTGGGTGACGCCGTCCGTCTCCACCGGCGCGAAGGGGCTGCCGGTGGCGATCAGGGCCCGGCCGCCCGTCCAGGCGAGCAGGTCGGCGGGGACGGCCTCGGCCAGCCGGGTGGGGTTGGACAGGGGCAGGACGACGGGCCGGTCGGTGTGCGCGGCCATGGAGCGGACGATGTCCTCGGTGAAGGCACCCCCCTGCCCCGACGTTCCGATCAGGACGCTCGGGCGAACCCGGTCGACGACCTCGGCCAGCGGCACACCACCGAGGTCCTCGTCGTGCCGCCAGCCGGCCACCTCGGCACGGCTGCGGGCGAAGGGCATCTGGTAGTCCCGCAGCCCCTGCTGGCCCTCGGTCAGCAGCCCGTGGCGGTCGACGGCCCAGATGCGGCCCGCGGCCTCCCGCGGTGTCAGCCCGTCGGCGACCATCGCGTCGCGCAGCTGCTCGGCGATCCCGACCCCGGCGGTACCGGCGCCGAAGAGCACCACCCGGTGGTCGCGCAGCGCGGCACCGCCGGCGCGCACCCCGGAGAGCACGGCGGCCAGGTTGACGGCGCCGGTGCCCTGGATGTCGTCATTGAAGGTGAGCGTCTTCTCGCGGTACCGGTCGAGGATGCGCCGGGCGTTGGACGAGCCGAAGTCCTCCCAGTGCAGCAGGGCGTCGGGGAACAGCTTCGTGGCCGTGGTGACGTAGGCGTCGATGAAGGCGTCGTAGCTGTCCCGGTCCACACGCGGGTGCCGGTTGCCCAGGTACAGCGGATCGTCCAGCAGTTCCTGCCGGTCGGTGCCGACGTCCAGCATCACCGCCAGGGTGCGGGCCGGGTCCACCCCGGCTGCGGCCGTGTAGACGGCGAGCTTGCCCACCGCGATGTCGATACCGCCGACCCCCCAGTCGCCGATGCCGAGGATCGCCTCGCCGTCCGTCGCGACGATCAGGTCCACATCGCCGGCGCCCAGCCCGGAGGCCCGCAGGGAACGCTCGATGGCGTCGGGGTCGTCGACCGAGAGGTACACGCCGCGCGGGCGGCGGTACTCGTAGCTGTAGCGCTCGATCGCCGTACCGACGGTCGGGGTGTACACGATCGGCAGCATCTCGGCCAGGTGGTCGCCGAGGAGCCGGTGGAACAACACCTCGTTGCGGTCGCGCAGCGCCGTCAGATAGACGTTCTTGGCGAGGTCGTCGGGCTGGGAGCGGAACTGCGTGTAGGCGCGGGCGGCCTGCTGGTCCTGGGTCAGCACCTGCGGCGGCACCAGGCCGACCAGCCCCAGCTCCTGCCGCTCCGGCCGGGTGAAGGCCGTACCCCGGTTCAGACGCGGACTGTTCAGTACAGCGTGTCCGCGCGCGCTCGTCCGGATGACACCGTCGACGGTGCTCCTCTCTGTACCCATGATGACTCCTCGCAGGTGGGGACGGGGTTCGTTCCAGACGTTCCAGGGTGTGACGCAGCGTTGCATGCGTCCAATGCCTGACATCACGGAGATTCATAACCTGACGGCATTCGAGCTTTGACCTGCGCGTTTTCCGCAGGGTGCGGGGCCGGTCGAGCCGTGCACTGTGACTGACGTCGCCCTGTGGAGAGGTCAGGCGGTCAGGCCCTGGGGCAGCCGCGGGCTACTGACTCAGCTATGGCTGAGTGCAGTGCGAATTGATTGTCCGCGCAACGGCGGGATTTGGCGGCTACAATCGTAGGGTTGCCTCCGCCGGGGTAGAGAAGTTGCAGTCAGGTCTGGCTCTGCAGCGGCGGAGCCGCGCCGCGTCGATGTGGGGGGCGACTCATGGAGCGGTCGGAAGAAATTCTCCAGTCCAATCTTCCCGAACTGGCTGATTTACAGCTGTCGCAGATCGACGAACTGCCGTCGGCGGGACTCCGGGCATCGATGCGAAAGTTACTGGAGAGACTCGAGGACGAGCAAGAGCCTCTCTACTCGTTCAATGCAAACATATGATCGAGCGCTTGGGCGTTTGTACACATGGTCTACAGCGAGCGGATCTGGACCGGCTTGCCCAAGGCGTCAATGATGTTGCGACGGTGGAGCGCCTGTGTGAAGCGGAACGCAGCAAACACATCCTCCTCTTTCACAGTGTCATCAGTGAGGCCGCCCGGCGCTTTCCCGCACTTCACGCCGGACTGGAGTTGGCCGGCGTCTGGGAGGCACTGGGGCGCGTTCAGCGGGAGGCTCCTGAAGTATTGGGCAGGGTTTTCCAGATGCCCCAGTTGGGGGCGTGGGCCGTCGACTGTCTGAGAAGCGTCACTCAGGCCGATCAGGCGAGTCCCGCCTTGAGGGCGGATCTTGCCCAGGCGGGGACCTTCGCGGCCGCTGGTTGCATCTGGGCCGGCATTGATTTTGATCTGCCGCTCGTGGTGCCGGACGGTCGGCTCGTTCTTCCAGGTCTTGGCGCATTGCCAGTGTCGGTGCAGGGGGATGTCCGACTTCGGCGTCGTAGTGCCCGACTGGAAATCATGGTGGGCGGGGTTCCGTCGCCGTTACCCGAACCCGTGCCGGTCAGAGTATGCGTCCGGGATCGGAATGTGTCGTTCTCTGTCGATCTCGACGACACCACGCCGTATCTGGATCGCTATCGGCATCGACGGACGGAGAGACTGAGTTCGCTCGACCTGCAAAGGTGGTCCGAAAGGATCGCCGGCGCCTGGCGCATTCTCACTGAGCATCATCCGGACACGGCGGCAGCCATGTCTGTTGCTGTGCAGACCATCGTTCCTCTCCGACCCGATCTGAAAGGGTCAACTGTAGCCGCCACCTCGCCCGCGGTATTCGGTGCAATCGCTACGTCGTTGGCCGCTGATGACTTGACACTGGCCGAGACCCTGGTCCACGAGTTCCAGCACCTGAAACTGTGCGGAATTCTCGATCTCTTTCCGTTGGTGGTACCCGGAGACGGAGCGCTGTCCTACGCGCCTTGGCGGGACGACCCCCGCCCCGTGCGGGGACTGCTGCAAGGCGCCTACGCCTATCTCGGCGTCACCCGGTTCTGGCAGGTGCAGCGTTGGCACATGCCGCCCGATCGGGCGCTGCGGGGACATGCCGAGTTCTTCCGCCGCTGCAGGGAGACCCTGGAGGTCGTCATGGGCCTGCTCGTGTCGGGCCGGCTGACGGCAGAGGGAAGGCGCTTCGTCGAGGTGGCAGCGCAGCAGTTGCGTCGGTGGCAGCGCGACTGTGTGCCTGATACAGCATCCCGCCTTGCCCTGGCTGCCTCCTGCGAGCACCGGACGACGTGGGAGGCGCGGCATGTCTCGTTCGATCCCGAACCCGTCGTCCGGCTGGCCGAGGCGTGGAACGCCGGGAGGACTCGAGAGCCGGCCGAGTGCGCTTCGATGCAGCGTCGTGTCCAGCCTGCCCATCAGCGGCCCGCTCATGCGAGGGGAACTCTGCTGACCATGCGTTATGCAGACCCCGAGCGCTTCCGGGAGTTGCTGGAGGAGAAAGGGCCGGGCGGTCCGGGGGGTCTGCGTCTCAGCGCGGCGGATGTGGCGTTGCTTCGTGATGACATGCCTTCAGCGACCGCGGCCTACCGGGCCGAGATTTGTCGGCGTCCCGTGGAGCCGGAGGTCTGGTCGGGTCTTTCCATGGCTGCGGCCGACAGCATGCCGGGACCGGCTGCAGCATTCCTGCGTCGCCGGGTTGCGCTCGTCTTCGCCGTGCATTCGGCAATTCATGACATCACCGGGAGCCGCATCGATCCGCTCGAACTCGCGGGTTGGCTTGCCGACGCCGAGGTCACGGAGTGTTCGTCATGACGATGGTTCCGTTCCGGCAGTTCGTCCTGAAAGTGCACAGTCGCTGCAATCTGGCCTGTGACTACTGCTACGTCTACGAGATGAGTGATCAGTCGTGGCGGTATCAGCCGCGCCGGATGAGCCGGACCACCATGCATCAGGTGGTCGAGCGGATCGCCGAGCACGTGGACGCTCATCGTCTACCGTCACTTTCCGTGGTTCTGCACGGCGGTGAACCACTGCTGGCCGGGACGGAGTTTCTTGCCGAGCTGATACGGCGTGTGCGCGAGAGAGTCCCGGCTCAGGTGGATGTGAGTATGCAGACCAACGGAACCCTGCTCACACAGGAGCGTCTCGAGGTCCTGGCCGGTCTCGATGTGAGGATCGGCGTGAGCCTGGACGGTGACGCGGGTGCCACCGATCGGCATCGACGCTTCGCGGGCGGCGACGGCAGCCATCGCCATGTCGATCGGGCTCTGCGATTGCTGAGCGGGGAGCGGTTCCGGGAAACCTTCGCCGGCCTGCTCTGCACCATCGACCTCAGGAGCCCTCCGCTCGCAACGTATGAGGCGCTGCTGGCGTACGCGCCACCCGCGGTCGACTTCCTTCTCCCTCACGGCACGTGGACGCAGCCGCCCCCGGGACGCGGCGAAGGCTCCACCGGCACACCGTATGCCGAATGGCTGCTCGCGATCTTCGACCGGTGGTACGACGAGGCGGAGACCTGGGTGCGGATGTTCGGGGAGATCACTCAGGCGGTTCTGGGAGGAACTCCCGCGGTCGAGGGATTGGGCTTGCGGCCGTCGACCGTGGTGGTGGTGGACACGGACGGGTCGATCAAGCAACTCGATTCGCTTTCGGCCGCTCACGCGGGGGCCGCGGACCTTGATCTGCATGTGTCGACCGACGCGTTCGACGCCGCCTTGTCGCATCCGCTGACCGGGCTGAGACAGGGGGGCGTCGACTCACTGGCTGCAATCTGCAGGAGATGTCCGGTCATGCGGACTTGTGGCGGCGGGCTGTTCACGCACCGGTACCACCAGGACGGCGGTTTCGTGAATCCGTCCGTCTACTGCCCGGATCTGCTGCACCTGATCACGTCCATACGGAGCCGGGTGTCGGCAGACCTGGGCAGGGCTCTTCAGTAAGGCTCGATGTCGATGCTGATACGCCCGCGCTGCTGTGCGATCCGGGTGACCGGATGTTCCACGGAAAGGACTTCCTCGTAGCGGCGGAGGACGTCGGCCCGCAGGTCCTCCGCTTGCTGTGTGTCGCCCGTGGCCCGCCGGTCGATGCTCAGGTTGGCTCCCATCGCGAGGGTGTCCGGGTGATTCTCCCCGAGGACCCGGCCGGCGGCCTCGTAGCAGCGTTCGCCCAGGTCGAGGGCGCCGGCCGTGTCTCCGACGGCTGCGAGGTCACTGGCCAGGTTGGCCGTCGCCTGCAAGGTGAAGGGATGCTCCGGGCCGAAGACCTCGCCCATACCCTGCACCGCCGTCTCGTCCAGGACCCGCGCCTCTTCAGGGTTGTTGCGCCTGAGGACCAGAGCGAGGTTCACCATCGTGGCCCATGTGATGTCACCCTTCGGGCTGTCGAGCCTGGGGCACATCGCCAGTGCTGAGCGTCCGAGCTCCTCGGCTTCGCGCAGATGGTCGGTGACCCTCAGGTCATTGATCCGGTTGATCTGGGCCCGCAGGGTGTAGCGGTGCTCCTCGCCCAGGAAGTCGATGTATCGCTGGACTGCCCTCTCGCTTTCCTGGAGGGCGTCTTCGTAGTGGCCGGCCTTGCGCAGCGCGACCGCGAAACTCTTCTGTGCGTTGAGGGAGTCCAGCGTTTCGGGGCCGGTGCGCAGCGCGAGGGCGGTGATGACGTCGCGTGCCACGTCGAGGGCGAGATCATATTGGCCGCAGCCCCGCAGGTCGTGTGAGATCGAGTCCTTGGACGTGAGGGTGCGCAGGTTGGTGGGTCCGAGGACACGTTCCCGCTCGGCGTAGGCCAGCTCGTCCTGCTGCAGTGCTTCGCGGAACCGGCCCAGCCGCCTGTAGTCGGCGCCCAGGTTGTTGCGGACGTTGAGGGTACGCGGATGGTGCGGGAGGAAGACGCGTTCGAACAGGGGCAGCAGCTTGCGGTCGAGTTCGAGCGCGTCGTCGAACCTCCCGAGCGCGCGCAGGTCGCCGCCGTAGCTGTTGGCGCAGATCAGGGTGACTTCGTGGTCCTCGCCGAAATTCCTGGTCAGCAGCTCCAGTGTCTCCTGGTTGAGCTCTCGCGCCTCTTTGGAACGTCCCGCCAGGCGCATGGCGATGCCGACTTCGACGGCGAGTTGGAGGACGCGTTCGTCATCGCGTCCCCATTTCTCCCGCCAGACCTTGAGTGCGGCTTCCCCGAGCCGTAGGGACTCTTCGTGTCCGCCTCGCAGGTGGAGGCGGCGGACCTGGTCGACGATGAGCTGGCGCAGATCCTGGTTGTCGGTGTGCAGGGCGCCTGCGGGCATGAGGTGCTGCAGGGACCGTTCGTACTGTGCGTCGTTGCTCTCCCGGTCCGGGTTGCGCGGGTTGGTGGACGCGAGGAGGGTGTGTACCGCTGTGCGGTATGCGTCGCAGTCCTGAGGGCGTTCGATGGCGATCTGCCCGCGGGTGACGCGCTGCACCACCCGGTGCACGATCAGCACATTGCGCTTGCCGTCCGTCTTCGCGAGGGAGTAGCGGTGCAGCCGTCGTGCTGCTTGCCGGAAGCGCCGGATGTCCGCGAGTACTTCGGCAAGGGCTTCCGGAGCCTGCACATTCCTGCCGCCGGTGAGGAAGAGTTCCTCTGCCATGGGCTCCGGAGAGAAGAATGCACACAGGTTGAAGAGTTCGGTGGCGTCCGCGCCGAGTTGACGGCTGGAAATGCTCCATGTGGTGGCTACGACGTGGGGGTAGTCCATGTCGACGTGCTCACTGAACAGCTCGTGTGCGTTCTCTTCGAACATTTCCAGATAGGCGTTCGCCGAGCTCCTGGTCTCGGCCAGGTAGGCAGCGGCGTGTTCCGCGGCGATGGGCAGATTGTCCAGTGCACGTGCCAGGCGTACGGCATCGCTGTGGCGGCTCTGCTCGGACTCCGGGTCGAGCGGCCTGCCTTGCTCATCGAGTGCTGCCAGGTCGGGAACCCTCTTGCGGAGAAATTCGACTGTCTCCTCTTCGGAGAACTGCGCGACTTCGATGCCCTCGGCTTTGGTGTGGCGGCGCCACTGCTGCTCGCGCGAGGTGATGATGACGTGGCCGTGCGGCCGGCCCACGGGCAGGTAGCGTTTGACGACCTCGGGCTGCGTCGCGTTGTCGAAAATGAGCAGCCATCGTTCGTAGGGGCCGCTGCGCAGTGCGTCCATCACCGTCCAGATCGACTTGTCGCGCTGCCCGTCGGTCGAGGCCAGTCCCAGCCGTTTTCCCAGCTTCACGAAGGCGTCGCGCATGCGATCTTCGTGTTCTGACCGCACCCACCACACGAGCTCGTACTCCTTGGCGAACCGGTGCGCGTACTCGGCGGCGATCTCCGTCTTGCCGATGCCTCCGAGGCCGAACACCGCCTGAGGGGGCTGGCTCAGAACCTCGACAGCGGACGCTGTCAGCCGCTGGCGCAGTATCCGCAGCTCCTCCTCCCGGCCCGTGAAGTGTGGATTCCGGGCAGGAATCTCGTCGCCAAAGATCAGACTGCGCGCGAAGGCTTCCACGAAGCCGCTCCTTGGTCGTTTATCGATCGAGTTTCGGACGGTGTGACTCCGATTGCAGGAGACCGCATGTCGCTGGGCGGGCTGTCCATGGTACGTGCTTTCCGGCCGGTGGGGGCCGCGTGAACCTGGCTTCGCGTCAATGATTTCCGCTGGCTCACTCGTTGGGGTGTTAACGGTGAAACGGGATGTGTTCCTGCGAACTCCGGTCCGTGTGGGGTTCCGGCCGGTATGTTGTGCGTCGCCGCAGTGTTCCGTCGGCCTCGAAGGGCGGCCATGGCGAGATATTCACCGAAGGCTTGAATGCGGCGTTCGCATAGCGGATGGCGAGGTGCGGAGGAGGTCATTTTGATTGACAAGGTGAGTTGCCGAGGTGGACACTTGTTCATCCATGCCTGGTTGGGCAGTCGACGAGATTCGGGTGGCCGCCTGTTCGGAGGCCGCCATGAGTGAGGCGCCGATGGACTCCATCGCGGAGAGCTCCGGCACCAGAGGGCCGACGAACATTGAATTCGCACCGTGGTACGAATTGTCGATGCCGTACAGGGACGTGGCGCCGTCAACGGAGCAGCACCGCGAAGATGTGCCACGTACTTCTGACCAACTGCGGACCGCTGCGGAGAGAGCGTACTGCTTGGGGGATTTGACGTCGGCAAGGGAGCTGGCCGCAGCTGCCGGCATCGGCTACCGCGAAGTGAACGACGAATGGGGCGCTGCCGACGTTCTCGCTCTCCGCGGGGCGATCGCCCGTTGCGCGGGAGACTGGAGTGCGGCGGTCGGGCATTACCGTGAAGCGTTGTCGATGTTCACCATCGTGGATGACCTGTCGTCCGCGGCACGGGTCTACCGCTCTCTCGCCGAGACTCTCTTCATGGCAGGTGACTTCGACGAAGCGGCAGAGGTGATGTACGAGGGTCTGACCGTTCTCCCCGACGACCCCATCCTGTTGAGCGGTCTCGGATACTCCCTTTGGTACGCGGGGCACGAGGCAGACGCTCTGGCACACCTCAACCGGGCGCTGGCCGTCGACCCGGACAACCGAGCCGCGTTACTCGCGAGAGGGCAGATCCACGCCGATCTCGGCCGGCCACGTCTCGCCCTCGCCGACCTGGACCGCCTGCGCGCCCGCGTCGATGACGAGGCGCATCGGCGTGCCGATCTGAAGTCTGCCCGCGGGATCAGTCTGATCGCCCTCGGCCGGACGGCAGAGGGCGAGGCGGAACTGGCGGACGCCCTTCTTCTTGTCCCGCACCGGGCCAGAACCCAACGGCGGGTAGCCGAAGCCCGGCTGCGCGAAGGAGACACCGAACGGGCTCGCATCGCCCTGCACGCGGCTGTCACCTCTCCCCAGCCGCTGCCGTCCGCGCATGCCGACCGAGCCCGACGGCTGCTGCGCCGGATGTCGTCGGCACCCGTGTGACCATGCAGCCACAGCACCGACGCGCGCTGCTCATCGGCATATCCGGCTTCATGACTCAGAAACAGGAAGCCCTGAGCGACTTCGACTTCGCTCCCGCCGCGATCACGGATCTCGCGACGGTCCTCCGCGAGGGTTTCGGTTTCTCCGTCACTCAGGTCATGGAGCAGAGCATGACCGCGGTCCGCTTGGGCCGGCTGGTACAGGAGACCTTGGAATCCGCCGGAGCCGACACCGTCCTCCTGGTGCACCTGCTCACCCATGGCGAGGCCAGGGACCAGGCCCTCTACGCGCTGGGGTCCGACGCCGTGCCGCACGAAAGCACGGAGATCGGCGGCTGGCTGACCGGGCTGCAGCACGTCGCCGACCGGCCGACCGTACTGTTCACGCTCGACCTCTGCAGCTCCGGCACCGTCACACAATTGCCGTGGCAGTCCCGCTACGACCGCACCGGCCGCAAAGGTTGGGTGATCGCGGCCTGTGAACCTGACCGGGACGCTTTCAACGGCCACTTCACCAGGGCACTCACCCAGGTTCTGCGTGACATCACAGCACAGCGCCTGTCCGTGGCGTCGTACTTGCCTTACATCCCGCTCGGCACTGTGGCGGACGCGGTCCGTCGTGCCGTCCTGACATTGGCGGATGCCCACCGCGTCTACCGCCAGTACGTCACGGTGAGCCGAGTGGAGGTCAGCGCGGAGCAGGTGATGCTTCCCCTGTTCCCCAATCCCGCGCACACAGCGGAAGACGCCGGACCTGACGAGACCACTGCCGGTGCCTCCAGCCGTACGGCCGTCGCACCGCCTGCCCTCGGCGCCGTCATCGACGAGGTGGAGCACGGACCGGACCTGAGGCACTTCGTCGACTCCGCGACCGGACTGGAAGGGTGGAAGGGGGCGGCCCAGCACGCCGGAGGCTTCACCGGCCGGGCCCATGAGCTGCGCCGCCTCTCACGTTGGCTCGACGGCGACGATCCCGCGCAGATCTTCGTCGTCACCGGCAGCCCCGGCGCCGGAAAGTCCGCGCTCCTGGGCGTGCTGGTGTGCGCCGCGCACCCCCGCCTGCACCAGCCCACGCAGGTCGTCTGGGCCACCGCGGCAGCCACGCCGGTGCCTGTGCAGAATCTCGCGGTCATCCACGCCCGCGATCGCGGCCTCACCGCCATCGCCTCGTCACTGGGCGTCCAGCTCGCGCTGGGTCCTCTCGCCCCCGACCAGCTCCTGGCGCCCCTGCAGACCCTGCGGCTTTCCCAGCCGCCGACAGTGGTTCTCGACGCGCTCGACGAGGCCGCGGACGTCCAGGCCACCGTCACCTGGCTGGCTCGCCTCATGGCCCTGACACGCTCCGACGGCTCCGCTGCCGTCCGGCTCCTCGTGGCCACCAGGGCCTACGAGGAGACCACGGCGTTGCGCGCTCAGGCCTCCGCAGCCGGGTGCTGCTTCGATCTCGACGACGTCGCACCGGCCGTTCTCCTCGCAGACCTGCACGCCTACGTGAGCGGCCTCCTGCGCGCCGTCCCCGCGCTGCGCGACCGCCATCAGATGAGCGGAGCCTTCGCAGGCGCCCTGGCCGACGCCCTCGTCGCCCACCGGGGCAGCGGATGGGGCGAATTCCTCGTGGCCGGCCTTTACACACGCCACTTCACCACCTTGTTCGAGCCGCACCTCGGAAACGACGCCGCCGAAGAGTGGGGCAGAGCCGCCCCCCGTACCCTGCCCGAGGTTCTCGAGCTCCACCTGGCCGGCCCGACCGCGCATCCGTGGCTGCAGCGGGTCCTGACGGCCCTCGCCCACGCCCACGGCGACGGCATGCCGGCCTCCGTGATCCAGCGTGCCGTCGCTGCCCTGAACCCCGCAAACGCCCCGTCACTCGCGGATGTCCAGGAGGCACTCACCGCCGGGCACACCTTCCTTCGCCGCTCCATCGACACGGACAACGTTCCGGTCCACCGGCTCTTTCACAGCGAACTCACCCGGTACCTCCATCGGGAGGAGCAGTCCACACCGGTTCTCCACGCCCTCCTGGACGGGCTCGGGCCCGCCGGCCGCCGCCAGTGGTCCGCCGCCGAGCCCTACGTCCTGCGACATGTGCTCACCCATGCGGACGACTGCGGCGCGGTGGCAGATGTCGTCGCCGATCCGGGCTACCTCCTGCATGCCGACGCGAAGGACTACGGCCCCTTCCTCGAAGGGCCGGTGCGGCAAGTGGTGACACGATGGCTCAAGGCACAGCACACCACTGAGCGGCGTGTGGCCCTGGCGCTGTCAGCCGTCGAAGAGAACGAGCCCGGCTTCGCTCTCCAGGTCGCGACCCTCCCCGGCGAACCCCCGTTGTCCTGGCTTCCCTTGTGGGCAGCGGGTAGGGAGACGAGCGCATCCGCCAGCAGCGCCCCCGCCGTCGCCGTGCTCACCGCAGGCGGCGACCTGCAATCCTGGAACTGGGGGAAACCCCAGGCCGAAGCCTTGACCACAGCGACACCACGAGCACTCGCCTTCGGCCGCAGCAACGGGCGCAGCGTGCTGATCATCGGGACGTCACAGGGACAGATAGCTGTTGCCGACCGCAAGGGGCGGACCGTCACCTGGGCTGCGCAGGGGGATGCCGTCACCGCCCTCACCGCCGCCGACCACGTCGGAGGATCACTCGTCATCAGTGCGACCAGCGCCGGTGAGGTGACGACGTACAACCTGCAGTCGGGTGGGCGGGTGGGCCCGGTGGTGACGGTCCCTGACGCGCCGCCCACCACCCTCGCAGCCGTCGGGCACGGCACCTACGTGGCGGTGGGCTGCACGTCCGGCGCCGGGAGACTGTGGAGTTGGGACAGCGGGGGCCCGGACGCACCGTCACTGCGGGAATGGCCGACCGACTCTCTCGCCTGCTGCGTCGCCGTCGGGCATTCGGCTGGGCGGCTGGTGCTGCTGGCGGGTTGCGCCGACGGGACGACGATCGTGTGGGACATGCAGAGCCGCACGCGAAAGCGCGTGCTGCCCACGAGCCGCGCGGCGGTGAACGCCATCGCTCTGGGGCGAATGGGGGAGCACTGCGTCGCCGTCATCGGTAGTCAGGACGGCACTCTCGCCGTGTGGGACCTCTCCACTTTCCGGCCGGTGGGCGAGCCGATCCGGGTGGACGGCGACCCGATCCGGGCCGTCGCGCTGCACCCCACCACCGACGGTGATCTGTGCTGCCTGGTCTGCGGAGGCTCCACCACACTGTGGAACCTCACCCGGCGCAGCCGGCTCCAGGACTTCGGACAGCACGGTGTGCATCACGCCGTTCTCACCGGCCCGGATGTCCCACACGCCCCTGCGGCTTCCGCGGCGGCCCCCAAAGTGACCGGCGTGGGAATCCTCACCGGCAAGCACACCCCGACCGGCAGGACAGGCACAGCCGTCTACGCCGACGAGGAGGGCACCTGCTACGCCGTGGACCCGCTGACCGGCCGGCAGATCTGTGAGCCCCTTCCCGGTGACGGCACCCCTGTCACCGGGATCGAACACATCGCCCTGGGCGGCGCCGCCGTCGTCATGCTTCGGTCGCCTCGGGGTTGCCGTCTCTGGGATCCGTCCTCGGGCGCGCACGCGGTCCGCATCCCCTGGGACGAGCCGGATCGGGGGCCGGCTGACCCACGCCTGACCACCTCTTTCGTAGGTGACACACTGATCACCGTTCATGCCGGTACCGACGGGCACCTCAGAATCGGTGACCGGATCACTGCCGACGGCCATCGGGGCGCGGTCACCGTCATCGTGGCCACACGCCTGTCCGGCAGGCCCGTCGCCCTGTCCGGTGGCACCGACGGCGTCCTGCGTGTCTGGGACCTCGGGGAGCGCCGGTGCGTGGACGAGATCGCGCTCGGCCAGCCGATCTTCGCCATCGCACCGAACGGCGAAGGAATCGTGCTCGTCGGAGCAGGAGAGCGCGTGTACGCGCTCCAGCACCTCGCTACGCGCCCCGATCCCCGACGAACTTCTTGATCTCCCCGACCAGTTCCGCACAGCGCAGATAGTTCTTCGCCGAGTGCGGATCCACGAGATGAATACGTGCGGCGTGGTCCCTCGCCACCCCGGAAAAGCGCTGCGAAACGCCCCCCTTCGGCACCGCCACCGGATCGCCGAGGTCGGCGATGTTCACCCACTCGACGACGCCGGGGGGTTTGGATCCGCGCCCCTGCAACGGCGGTATCAGTCGGTCGAACACGACCGTCCGCATGGCCAACGGACTGCCCAGCGTCACCAGCAACTCGACGTGAAGACCGGAATCCCGGCTGAGCGCCTCGTAGGCCACCACGCTGCCGAGGGAATGAGCCAGGAGCACCTTCGGCCGGCGCTCGCGCAGCACGGCGGCCACCCGGTCCTGCGCCTCCTCCCGTTTCCCGGGAAACGCCGGGTCGAAATATGCCGCCAGTTCGCTCACCGCCGCGGTGACGATACGCAGCGCCCGTTGCCCGTACCGCTCCGTGAACCACTCGGTCATCGAGCGCAGCGCGGACGTGAGGCGCCCCTGACTCACCAGCGGCGCAGCTGCCGACCCCGTCTCCGCCGAACGGACTTCCTCGATCCACTGAGCGAGCAACTGCTCGGCGAACGGGGTCAGCCGGGGCGATTGTGCGGGGCCCATGCGGTCGCCCCGGAAGACGCAGTCGGCGTAGTAGGCGACAGGGCACGGCTCCTGGAGGGAGACGCCGCCCACCTTCCTCAGCCCGTGTCCGATCCACCGCGACCAGTCGGCAGCAATGGCCCTGAGGGCGTCGGGCAGGTCGCCGGCCGCGTCCCTCAGATACCCGTAGTTGCGGATCCCGTGAACCCCCGCCAGAGCACTGGCATCCATGTCACACGCCCCCCATGGCCGCGTCTCGAAGACCGTCTCCCGGCTGTGCCCACCCGTCCACCGAACTCCGGCCTTCGCCCGGGCGATCGTCCCTCCCGAGCGGTCCCGTCAACGCTAGCAGCGCGGCGCACGCCCAGCCATGGGGCCCGCACAGCAGGAGACGCAAGCGTCGACTTCCCCATAGTGTCTCCCCGCGGCCCGTTCGGCTGTTGCACAGGCCCACCGACGCATGCGAACACCGAGGTCAGATATGCAATTCACGACTCGCCCCACCCTGAGTGGCACCTTCGGCATGGTCTCCTCCACCCACTGGCTCGCCTCGCAGTCGGCGATGGCCGTCCTGGAGGACGGCGGCAACGCCTATGACGCGGCGGTGGCCGGTGCGTTCGTGCTGCACGTCGTCGAGCCGCACCTCAACGGCCCGGCCGGCGAGGTGCCGATCCTGCTCGCTCCGGCCGGCGGCGAGGTACGGGTGCTGTGCGGGCAGGGCGTCGCACCCAGCGGGGCGACGGTCGCCCACTACCGGGGCCTCGGGCTGGACCTCGTCCCCGGCACCGGGCCGCTGGCCGCCGCCGTGCCGGGCGCGTTCGACGCCTGGATGCTGCTGTTGCGCGACCACGGCACCAAGTCCCTCGCCGATGTCCTGAAGTACGCCGTGGGATACGCCGAGCACGGCCACGCGCCCGTGGAGCGCGTCGGTGAGGCCGTCGAGACCGTACGCGAGCTGTTCGAGACGGAATGGACCTCCTCGGCGGACGTCTATCTGCCCGGCGGCAAGGCGCCCCGCCCCGGCGAGCTCTTCGCCAACCCCGTGCTCGCCGCCACCTGGAAGCGCCTGCTCGCCGAGACCGCCGGGGCGGGGGACCGGGAGGCATGCATCGAAGCCGCGCGCCAGGTGTGGCGCCGAGGGTTCATCGCCGAGGCCCTCGTCCGCCAGGCCGGGCGCCCCACCATGGACACCAGCGGCGAACGCCACACCGGCACCCTCACGGCCGCCGACCTCGCCGCCTGGTCCGCGACCTACGAGACGCCGGTGACGTACGACTGGAACGGCTGGACGGTGTGCAAGCCGGGCCCCTGGAGCCAGGGCCCGGTCCTCCTCCAGCAGCTCGCCCTCCTCCCGCCCGAACTGCCCCCGTACGGCTCGGCCGACCACGTCCACCTCCTGGTCGAGAACTGCAAGCTCGCCATGGCCGACCGGGAAGCCTGGTACGGCGACGCCGCCGACGTGCCGCTCGGCGACCTGCTGTCCGACGCGTACAACACCGCCCGCCGCGCCCTCGTCGGCGAGCGGGCCTCCCACGACCTGCGGCCCGGCAGCCCCGGCGGACGCACCCCGCGTCTGGGCGCCCACGCGCGCGTGGCCGGAGCCGCCCAGGAGGGCTTCGACGCCCTGGGCATCGGTGAACCGACGGTCGCCGGCGGCCCTTCCGACCCCGTGCCGGGTGAACCGGAGATCACCTCCGACGGGACCACCCGGGGCGACACCTGCCACCTCGACATCGTCGACCGCTGGGGCAACATGGTCTCGGCCACGCCCAGCGGCGGCTGGCTCCAGTCCAACCCCGTCGTGCCCGAGCTCGGCTTCCCGCTCGGCACCCGGCTGCAGATGGCCTGGCTGGAGGAGGGCCTGCCCAGCTCCCTCACCCCGGGCCGCCGCCCCCGCAGCACCCTGTCCCCGTCGATCGCGCTGCGCGACGGCGTGCCCGTCCTGGCGTTCGGCACACCCGGCGGGGACCAGCAGGACCAGTGGCAGCTGCACTTCCTCCTGGCGGTCGCGCAGCGCGGCCCGGTCCGCGGCGGCCCCGACCTCCAGGGCGCGATCGACGCCCCGAACTGGCACAACGACAGCTTCCCCGGCTCCTTCTACCCGCGCGGCATGCGGCCGGGGAGCGTGACCGTGGAGTCCCGCACGGACCCGGCCGTCGTCGCGGAGCTGCGACGGCGCGGCCACCAGGTGACCGTGGGCGGCCCCTGGTCGGAGGGCCGCATGTGCGTGGTCGCCCGCGACCCGGAGACCGGTGTCCTGTCGGCGGCGGCGAACCCGCGCGGCATGCAGGGGTACGCGGTCGGCCGCTGACCGGGCGCCCCGGGCGGGACGCGCCCCTGTTCAGCGTTCATCGGGATTCCATCCGGAGTGCACCGGGCGGCCGGGGACTGTCAGTGGCGCGTGTTGTCATGGAGGGGTGATCGAAAGCACCGAAACCACCGAAGAGTTTCTCGAAGAGCACGCCTCCGACGTCGAGGAGGCGATCCGCAAGGCGGCGGCCGGAGAGATCATGCCGCGCTGGCGCCGCCTCGCCGCACACGAGGTCGACCAGAAGGCCGGCCCGCACGACCTGGTGACGGACGCCGACCGCAAGGCCGAGCTGTTCCTGACCGAGGCGCTGGTCGCCCTGCTGCCCGGCTCGGTCGTCGTCGGCGAGGAAGCGGTCCACGCCAACCCGGCGTCGTACGAGGCGGTACGCGGCGACGCCCCGGTCTGGATCGTCGACCCGGTCGACGGGACACGCCAGTTCGTGCGTGGGGAGGAGGGGTTCTGCACCCTCGTGGCGCTGGCCCAGGGCGGCACCCTGCTCGCGTCCTGGACCTACGCCCCCGTCCCCGACCGGCTCGCCACCGCCCAGCGGGGCAAGGGCGCCCACCTCGACGGAGAGCGGCTGTTCGCCGGTGTGCCCGAGCCGGGCCGGGACCTCCGCGTGGCCACCTCCCACCCGGACTACACGACGGACGAGCAGAAGCAGGCCCTGCTCTGCCTGCGCACCGAGGGCGTGGCACCGCGCCCCTGCGGCTCCGCCGGGCTGGAGTACCTCGCCATCGCCCGGGGCGAGTCCGACGCGATCGCCTTCTCCTGGGAAGCGGCCTGGGATCACGCGGCCGGGATACTCCTGGTCGAGGAGGCGGGCGGCACCCATCTGACCCGCGAGGGCGAGCCGTTCCGGATCACCGGCGGCAACGCCCTGCCGTTCACCGCCGCCCGCGACGCCGCCACGGCCCGCCGGATCGCGACACTGCTGGCGGGCGGAGCGTGACGGTCACGCACCGTACACGACCCGTCGCTCCAGCCGTGCGTCGGGCCTTCTGAGGGCCGGATTCACCCCGCGGCCGGTGACTGTCCGTCCCCGGGCATATCCTGATCCTCAGTGGCCGTCGGCTGACGAAGGGGTCCGAAGGTGCCGTCGATGCTCGATGCCGTCGTGGTGGGTGCGGGGCCGAACGGACTGACCGCCGCCGTGGAACTGGCCCGCCGCGGCTTCTCCGTCGCCGTCTTCGAGGCCCGGGGCACCGTGGGCGGCGGAGCCCGCACCGAGGAGCTCACGCTCCCCGGCTTCCGGCACGACCCGTGTTCCGCCGCCCATCCGCTCGCCATCAACTCACCCGCTTTCCGCGCTCTCCCGCTCGAGCGTCATGGCCTGGAGTGGCTGCACGCCGAACTGCCCATGGCCCACCCCTTCCCGGACGGCACGGCGGCCGTGCTGGCCCGCTCGGTCGGCGAGACGGCCGCCTCCTTCGGGCCGCGCGACGCCGGGGTGTACCGCAGGCTCGTCGAGCCCTTCCTGCCCAAGTGGGACGTGCTGGCCCGCGACTTCATGTCGCTGCCGCTCACCGCGCTGCCCCGCGACCCGGTCACCCTCGCCCGCTTCGGCCTGGTCGGCCTGCCGCCGTCCACCCTGCTGATGCGCCGCTTCCGCGACGAACGGGCCAGGGCGCTGTTCGCCGGGCTCGTCGCCCATGTCATGGCGCCGCTCGGCGGCTTCGCCACCGGTGCCATCGGCCTGGTCTTCGCCCTCGCGGCGCACGCCCGCGGCTGGCCCGTCGCCCGCGGCGGCTCACAGGCCATCTCCGACGCCCTCGCGTCCTACCTGCGCGACCTCGGCGGCAGCGTCCACACCGACTACGAGGTCAAGCGCCTCGACGACCTGCCACCGGCCCGCGCCTACGTCTTCGACACCTCGCCCACCGCCCTGGCCCGCATCGCCGGCTTCGGCGACCACTACCGCAACTACCGCTACGGACCCGGCGTCTTCAAGATCGACTACGCGCTGGACGGCCCCGTGCCGTGGACCGCGAAGGAGGCCCGCGTCGCGGGAACGGTGCAGATCGGCGCGGACCGCGCGGAGATCGGCGCGGCCCTGCGCGCGGCGTCGAGGGAGGGCCGCGCCCCCGACAGGCCGTTCCTGATCACGGTCCAGCCGAGCGTCGTCGACCCCACCCGGGCCCCGGCGGGCAAGCACGTCTTCTGGGCCTACGGTCACGTCCCGCACGGCTGGAACGGCGACCTTACCGACGCCATAGAGCGCCAACTGGAGCGTTTCGCCCCGGGGTTCCGCGACCGCGTCCTGGCCCGGGCCACCGCCGGCCCGCCCGAACTCGCCGCCCGGAACGCCAACTACGTCGGCGGCGACATCGCCTCCGGCGCGGTCTCCGGCCTCCAGCTCATGCTGCGCCCGAAGCTCACCCTCTCCCCGTACACGACGCCCCACCCGGCCGTCTTCATCTGTTCGTCGGCGACCCCGCCGGGGCCCGGCGTGCACGGCATGTCGGGGCACAACGCCGCGAAGGCCGTCTGGAAGCGACTGAGGCAGACATGACCCTCATCGAACTGGTCCAGGGCGACATCACCCGCGAGAGCGCCGACGCGATCGTCAACGCGGCCAACTCCTCGCTGCTGGGCGGGGGAGGGGTCGACGGGGCGATCCACCGGCGCGGCGGCCCCGCGATCCTCGAGGAGTGCCGGGGGCTCCGTGCCGGGCACTACGGCAAGGGCCTGGCCACCGGCAAGGCCGTCGCCACCACCGCCGGCGACCTGGACGCCCGCTGGGTGATCCACACCGTCGGCCCGGTCTTCAGCGCCACCGAGGACCGCTCCGGCCTCCTCGCCTCCTGCTACCGCGAGTCCCTGCGGATCGCCGACGAACTCGGCGCCCGTACCGTCGCCTTCCCGGCGATCTCCACCGGCGTCTACCGCTACCCGATGGAGGACGCGGCCCGGATCGCGGTGGACGCGGTGCGGGCGGCGAAGACCGACGTCGAGGAGGTCCGGTTCGTGCTCTTCGACGAGCGTGCCTACGAGGCGTTCGCCGCGCGACTGCGCTGACGCCGTGGCGGCCGGGAGCCGCGGCCGGGTTCAGACGGGCTCGGGCTCGAAGTGCCGCAACACGTCCCGGCCGCGCTGGACGACGCCGTACGTGCTCTCCGGTACGGCGTTCCAGACGCCCGGGAGATCGCCCAGCGGCTCCGACACGACCAGGCGGGTCTCCTCCGAGATCTGCCGCAGGAACGCGAGGTCCGGGTGGAGGGCGCGCACGTCCTCCACCCGGCTGCTGTAGTACAGCGACCGCGAAGCCCTGCCGCTGGAGTAGCGGAAGAACCACACCGTTTCGCCGTCGGTCACGGCGATCGTCATCTGGAGCGGTTCCGGCACCCCGTGCTCGTGCCCCAGCCGTTCGACGAGCCCCGCCATCCGCGCCACCGCGCCCGGCGGGTCGCCGTCGAGCCCGAGGGTGAGGGCCACATGGAACATCACCTCGGAGTCGGTCGTCCCCTCGAGCGACGGGAACAGCACCGGGTCGACGGCCAGCATGAGGTCCCGGCGCACCTCATGGAAGCCGCTGATCGCGCCGTTGTGCATCCACATCCACCGCCCGTGCCGGAACGGGTGGCAGTTGGTCTGCTGCACCGCGGCCCCGGTCGAGGCACGCACATGGGCGAAGAACAGCGGCGAGCGGACGTGGTCGGCGATCTCCCGGAGGTTGCGGTTGCTCCAGGCGGGCCCGGTGTCGCGGATGATGGCGGGAGTGCGCAGATGCGACGCGTACCAGCCGACTCCGAAGCCGTCCCCGTTGGTGGTCTCGACGCCCATCCGCGCGTGCAGGCTCTGGTCGATCAGCGAGTGCTCCGAGCGGTACAGCACATCGTCGAGCAGCACGGGAGTGCCCGAGTAGGCGAGCCAGCGGCACATGGTCGGTACCCCCGTTCCGGGCCGCCCCGGGCGTACCGTGCGGCTGCGTGGGTGGTGAGTGCGGATCCGTCTCCCGCCCGTGTGCTCCCAGCGAACCCCGGCCCGGCGGGTGCCCGCATCGCCCATGGCGGGTGGTTGCCCCGCGCCCGTGACCGGCCGGGTGTGACCCGGCCCGGGCATGCGTGGGGGAGGGAACACTGAGATCCTGAGCGAGACGAGTACTGCTCGTGTCCTGACGGACGACAGGCGGTGGTGAGCACCATGGCCGCAACCGACGTGACCGGTACGGAGCCTGCGTTCACGGGCATCGATCCGACCGGCGACCCACTGCTGCGCACCCGGTTCGCCCTGCCGGAGCGGCCCGCCACGTTCCTGCGCCGGACCCGTCTGGCCCGCCACCTCGACCAGGCCCTCGACACGCCCCTGACGATGGTCAACGGTTCGGCCGGCGCCGGCAAGACCCTCCTGGCCGCCGACTGGGCCGCCGGCCTGCGCACTCCGGTCGCCTGGCTCACGACCGACACCACCGACCAGGCCCCCGGGGTCTTCTGGGCCTATCTGCTCGAGGCGCTGCGTGCCGCCGGCGTACCCGTGGCGGGTGAGGTCGGCTGCCCGGCGGAGGCCGGCCGCGTCGACCGGCGCACGCTGACCTGCCTCGCCGCCGACCTCGAGAACCGGGACCACACCACCGTCGTCGTCCTCGACGAGTTCGACCGGGTCACCTCGCCCGAGATCGCGGAACAGCTGGAGTTCGTCCTGCGCCACGCCGGACGGGGCCTGCGCCTGGTCCTCGTCACCCGCACGGAGCCCCTGTTGCCGCTGCACCGGTACCGGGCCTCGGGGGAACTCACCGAGATCCGGGACGCGGAGTTGGCCTTCACCTCGGAAGAGGCCCACGAGCTGCTGTCCCGGCACGGCCTGCACCTGCCCGCGAGCGCGGTCCGTGCCCTGGTCGAGCGGACCCAGGGCTGGGCCGCGGGTCTCAGCCTGTGCGCGCTGGCCGCCCGGCAGGGCCCGGACCCCCAGGCCTATGTGAAGCAGTTCGAGGCCGACCACAGCACGGTGGCCGACTTCCTGCTGGCCGAGGTGCTCGACCGGCAACCACCCGGCACCCAGGACCTGCTGCTGCGCATCAGCGTCCTGGACCGCTTCTGCCCCGACCTGGTGAACGCCCTGACGCAGCGTGGTGACGCGGAGTCGATCCTGGCCGTGCTGCAGCGCCAGAACGCGTTCGTCCACTACCTCGGCCACTCCTGGTACACCCTGCACCCCCTCTTCGCGGAGATCCTCCGCGCCCACCTCCGGGAGCGCCTGCCCGGCCTGGAACCGCAACTGCGTGGCCGGGCCGCACGGTGGCTGCGCCGCTCCGGAGCCCTCCTCGACGCGCTCGTCCAGGGCGCGGCGGCCGACGACTGGGAGTTCACCACCCGAGCGGTCGTCGACGACCTGGCGATCGGGCAGCTCTTCACCGGCCTGCGCTCCGAGGACCTGTCCGCCCTGTTCGCACGGATGAGCTCCGAGGTCAGTGGCCCGGCGCCCGACCTCGTCCGCGCGGCACGCGAGCTGGCGGGGCACGACCTCGAACACGGCCTGACCCATCTGCGCCGGGCCGAGGAGCAACTGGCCGGGGACGGGACCGACCCGACGCGGGGGCGGCTCAGCTGCGCCCTGCTGGAAGCCCTGGCGGGACGGCTGACCGGATCGCCGGGCAGAGCGGAGCGCGCCGCCGAGCAGGCGCGGGTCCTCCGGCAGGACGTCCCCGCCCAGCTCCTCGACGAGCACCCGGAACTCACCGCCCTCCTGCTCGCCCACCTCGGCTCCGCCCGCCTGTGGGCGGGGCGTTTCGACGACGCCCGGTCCGCCCTGTCGGCGGTCGCGGCGCACCCGGACGGAGCGGCGATGGCGTTGCCCCGGTGGGAGGCTCTCGGACAGCTGGCGCTGATCGACTACCTGAACGGCTGGCCCGCCCGGGCGGAACACAAGGCCCGGGCGGCGGCCGGCCAGGCGGAGCACTACAGCCTGCCCCACCGGTCCGGGTCCGGCACCGGCCCCCTCGTGCTGGCCGCCGTGCACATCGACCGCGACGAACTCGACGAGGCCCAGGCGCTCCTCGACGCGGCGGCCGGCCCACCGTCGCTCGTCGAGGACCCGGTGTGGGAGGCGGGCCGGACCCTCACCCGGGGGCGCCTGCTGCTGGCCAGGGGGGATGCCCGGGGCGCGCTGGCAGCGGCTGAGGCGTCCGTGCCGGCGGCCGTGAGCTCACCCTGGGCGCGGGACCACAGCGCCCTGCTCGCGTCCGCCGCGCACCTGGCGGAAGGGCGTACCGAGCTGGCCGGGAAGGTCGTGGAGCCGGTGGCACGGCACCGGATGGCCTGTGCGGTCGGGGCGGCGCGGGCCCGGCTCGCGGCGGGGCGCCCCGAGGAGGCGCTCGACATCATGGACGGCCTGCCCGAGGACGACCGGCCCGGCCCGGCGGTCACCGTCCGCGCCACGCTGGTACGCGCCCAGGCCGCCCACGAGACCGGGGACCAGGAGGGTGCCCGCCGTCTCGTCGCCCGCGCGCTCCTCGACGGCCGGCGCGAGCGGCTGCGCCGGCCGTTCCGGGAAGCCGGCCCCTGGCTCCGCCCGCTGCTGAGCACCGGCCGGCCACGGGAACTGGCCGAGGGCTGGCTCGTCTCCGGCCACGGCCGCTACCGCGTGTCCGGGCACACCCCGCCGCACACCCCGCAGGCCCCGGCCCCGGACCTGGCCGTCGAGGAACTGAGCCTCCGGGAGCGGGACGTGCTGCGCGGACTGTCCCAGATGATGTCGACGCAGGAGATCGCCGCCGACCTCCACCTCTCCGCGAACACCGTCAAGACCCACCTCAAGAGCATCTACCGCAAGCTCGCGGTGAGCCGCCGCGCCGACGCCGTACGCCGCGCTCGCGACCTGCACCTGCTGTGAACCCTCCAGACGCCCCGGCTCCCGGAATGACCCGGACGATCACAGAGTCGCCGTGGGGATCCGGCCGGAGCGGGCCGCGGTGCCCAGCGCCGCGAAGTCCCGCTCGTTCTGATCGGCGTAGGCCTGCGCGAACGAGGTGAGCGCGCGGTCGAAGCGGTCACTGCCACCCAGGTAGGCGGCGATGGCGACGGGGTCGCCCGAGCGGGCGTGGGCCCGGGCCAGGCTCGCCCCGCACAACCGCGCGAACAGCCGCAGCATGCCCGGGCTCATGGTGTCCGGACGCGCGATGCCCTTCCAGTCCCGCAACTGCCGTACGTAGAAGTCCCGCTCGTGCCCGTCGAGGCCGACCGCGTGCGTCCAGCCCAGCAGGATGTCACTGGTGGTCTGGATCAGCCGCTGTCCCGCGACCACGCGGTGGCCCTGGTTGTCGTAGCGGTCCCCGTCGGTGTGAGCCGCGAGCACCGACTCCTGCGCCTCCTTGGCCTGGAGCAGCAGCGGATCGTCGTCGTCCCGGCCGAGCAGGAGCACGATCCAGCACCGGGTGCCGACACTGCCGACCCCGACCACCTTGCGGGCGATGTCCACCAGGCGGTAGCGGCCCAGCAGGTGCCGGCGCTCGGAGGACAGGGACCGGGCGTACCCCTCCAGGACGGCACGCAGCTCCTTCTCCTGCCCGTGCGACGAAGAGTCGCTCACCAGGTCCCGCAGCGGCGTGATCAGCGGCGGGTCGGGCGCGATCCGCCGCCCCTCGGCCGTCGCCCGGGTGAGTTTCGCGAAGGCCTGGAGGCCGGTGCGGGTGCGGGCCTTCGCCGTGGCCTCGGCGGTGCGGCGCCTCGTGTCCTTGGTCATCGACGCGGCCATCAGCTCCCGCAGCTGGTCGGCGTCGTCCTGCGCGTACCAGATGTCCAGGGTGCGCATGCCGGCGAACTCCCGCATCCGCTGCCGGTAGGCCCGTACGCACGCCTGCACCGCGCTGTCCTGCACCGCGGTCTCGAAGCCGTCGGCGCGGCCCGCGATGGCGAAGCTGGCCGCCAGCCGCTTCACGTCCCACTCGAACGGTCCGTCCAGTGTCTCGTCGAAGTCGTTGATGTCGAAGACCAGATGGCGCTCCGGCGAGGCCAGCAGCCGGAAGTTCAGCAGATGGGCGTCGCCGCAGAGCTGCACCCGCAGACCGGTGTCCGTCATGGCCCCCAGGTCGGCGGCCATGACGGCCGCCGCGCCCCGGTAGAAGCGGAACGGGGACTCGAGCATCCGGGCATAGCGGATCGGCACCAGATCCGCCACCCGGGTCGCCGACTGGCGCTCCACCACGTCGACCGGGTCGAACCGCTCCAGCTCCGCCTCGAAGGAGCCGTGGGACGAACGCGGGACCCGCCGCCGCGCGCTCCGGCCCGCGGCCGCTCGTTCGGCCGGTGACAGGAAGGTCGTCCCGGGGCTCGTCACGGTCATGGCTCAGTCCTCCGGCCGGTGGGGGAAGTCGTCCGGCTCGCGTCCCTGCCTCCGCAGGCCGGCCTGCACCGCGCCGGCGAGGATCCGCGCGGCGACGCCCACCAGCAGCACCCCGCCCAGCATCTGAAACATCGTCAGCACGCGTCCCGTCTGGGAACGGGCCACGATGTCGCCGTAGCCGACGGTGGTGAACGTCGTGAGCGTGAAGTACAGGGAGTCCGTCTTGGTCAGCGGCTCGCTGAACGAGCCCGGGGTGGTGTGCTCCAGCAGGAAGTAGGCGCTCGCGAAGAGCAACACGAACATCGCCAGTGTGGCGGCCAGGGCCTCGACGGCCTTCAGCCGGGGATGGGGTGAGGACACGATGGCCCGCACCTCCCACCAGAAGACCACGACGACCAGCAGCAGGCCGCAGGCGAGCAGCGCCGAGGAGCCGCCCGTGCTGCGCCCGTCCAGGGGCAGCACGTAGTAGACGGTGACCAGCCCGACCGCGATGAGGGCGGCACGCACGAGGGCGAAGACCGCCGCGCGCCGCCGCGGGCCCCGCCCCCGGCGCTGGTGCTCCCGCACCCGCGGGGGCCGGGCGGGCCCGGTCCGGGCAGCCGCTGGACGGTCCATCTCGTGTCTCTCGGTCGCTCTCTCGGTCGGGTCGGACGCAGTGTCCACTTCACCGCCGCGGCGCCGGGTACGGATCACCCACCGCGGGTGACCCGGTGCCGGGCCGCGTGCGGGCCCGATCGGAGCGGCCCGGCACCGTTCCCGGCCCGGGCGGACCCCGCCGCCGGACGGTCACCCGCCCCGGGTGAGGCGGCCGGGCCAGGGCCGTGAGCACGCTGGGAGCGGCACGGTACGGCTGCCGGGCGTGGGTCCGGGACGGAGGAGTGACATGAGTGGGCAGACCTATCTCGCGTATGACTTTCCGTTGCTGAGCAGCTTCTGGGCGATCCTGTTCTTCTTCCTCTGGATCATGTGGATCGTGCTGCTGTTCCGGGTGGTCCTCGACATCTTCCGGGACGACTCCCTGACCGGCTGGGGCAAGACAGGCTGGCTGGTCTTCTGCGTCCTCCTGCCCTTCCTCGGCGTCTTCGTCTACGTCGTCGCCCGCGGCAAGGACATGGGCCGCCGGGAGACGGCCCATGCCCGCGAGCAGCAGCAGGCGCTCGACAGCTACATCAGGGAGACCGCCAAGGGGGGCGGCAGCAGCGCCGACGAACTCGCCAGGCTGTCGGAGATCCGCGCCCGCGGCGACATCACGGACGAGGAGTTCCGCAGGGCGAAGGAGATGGTCCTGAGCGGCAGCGGCCGGTCGGCACCCTGACCCCGATCTCTCCACCCGGCGAAAAGAGGAAGCACGATGACCGCCACCCACCCGGCCCGGCCGCACACCGCGAAGCGCGAATGGGCCGTCGGCACCATGGCCCTCGGGGCCGTCATGCTCATGATCGCCGGGATTCTGGCCATCATGCGCGGTATCGCGGGGATCGCCGAGGACGACGTGTTCGTCACCACCCCCAACTACGTCTTCAGGTACGACCTCACGGGCTGGGGCTGGGTCCACCTGATCCTGGGCGCGGTCGCCGTGGCCGTCAGCATCGGGCTGTTCCAGGCGTCGACGTGGGCGCGCGTGGCCGGCGTCGGCATCGCCGGACTCGTCATCATCGCCAACTTCCTCTCCCTGCCGTCCTATCCGGTCTGGTCGTTGGTGATGATCGCGATCTCCGGGCTCATCATCTGGGCGTTGTGCACCGTCCGCAAGGACGACGCCTGGGCGCCGTTCGAACAGCCGCCGGGCAATCCGTGAGACACGACCGCGTCCGCACTGTGCAGTGTCTCGGTCAGCTCGGCGACCAGGCCCGAGTGCGGACCAGCAGGAGGGCGACGTCGTCGTCGGGTTCCGGGCTGAGCGCGCTGAGCAGGCTGTCGCTGGTGCGCTGCAGGCTGGGTCCCGCGTTCTGCACATGACGGGTCAGCGTGGTGAGGCCGGTGTCGATCGGCTCCCCGCGGTTCTCCACCAGCCCGTCGGTGTACAGGGCGAGCAGCGAGCCCGGGGCGAGCTCCACCTCCACGGTGCCGAACTCCACGCCGCCCACCCCGAGCGGGACACCGCCGGGCACCTCCACGAGCTCGGCGCTGCCGTCCGCCCCGGCGAGCACGGGCGGCAGGTGACCCGCGCTGGACAGCGCGCAGGTGCCGGCCCGCAGGTCGCACACGGCGTACACGCACGTGGCGATCGCGTCCCCGAGCGAACCGGCGATGTCGTCGAGGTGCCGCAGCAGTTCGGCGGGCGGCAGGTCCAGCCGGGCCAGGGCCCGGGTCGCCGTGCTCAGCTGCCCCATGATCGCCGCGGCCTGGACGCCCTTGCCCATGACGTCGCCCACGACGAGCCCGGTGCGGCCCGGCCCCAGCGGCAGCACGTCGTACCAGTCTCCGCCGACTTCGCTGAGGGCCGGGCGGTAGCGGGCGGCGATGTCGAGCCCCTCCCGCTCGGCGGGCGTGGCCGGGAGCAGGCTGCGCTGCAGCGTCAGGGCGGTGCCGCGCTCGCGGCCGTAGAGGCGGGCGTTGTCGATGCAGATCGCGGCGCGCGCGGCGAGTTCCGAGGCGAGCACCCGGTCCCGGTCGTCGAAGGGGCGCTCGGTGATCGTGCGGTACAGGGTGAGCGTGCCGAGCACCTTGCCCCGGGCCATCAGCGGCAGCGCCAGGTAGGAGTGCGCGCCGGCCTCGCGCAGGGTCCGGGCGGCCCGGGCGTCCCGGGCGACGCGCCGCATCATCTTCGCGTCCACGCGTTCGACCAGGACCGGGCGGGCGCTGCGGACGCACTGCGTGATGACCCGTGACGGACCGTAGGTGGCGAGCTCGCCGACCGGGTCGGCGGCGTGGATGGCGTCGGTGGGGTAACCGGCCGCGACGGCCAGTGCCCTGAACTCGGCGGGCGCGCCGCCCGACACCGGCGCGATGGTGCCGTGCGCCACGACGGACTCCAGGACGTCCACGGCGGCCAGGTCGGCGAGGTGCGACACCACCACGTCGGCCAGTTCCCGGGCGGTCTGCCGGAGGTCCAGCGTGGTGCCGATCCGCACCCCTGCTTCGGCGATCACCGACAGATGCCGGCGGGCCTGCGCGACCTCGGCGGCGGCCTGCTGGCGCTCGGTGACGTCCAGCACGGCCATCGCGAGGCCCAGCACCCGGCCGTCGGTGTCCTCGATGCGGTGGTACGACTCCGAGTAGGCGCGGACCTCCTCGTCCACCGCCGTACGGCCGATGGTCTGCTGGTCGAGCAGGGGGCTGCCGGTCTTGAGGACGTGCCGCATCCGGTTCTCGATGGCCGCCACGTCCAGGTCCGGAAGCACCTCCGCGACCCGGCGCCCCCGCAGGGCCTCCTCGGGCACACCGTTGATCCGCTCCAGCGCGGGGTTGACGCCGACCCAGCGCAGGTCGTTGTCGAAGACGGCGATGCCGAGGGGTGTCTGGTTGACGAGGCTGTGCGAGAGGGCGAGGTCCCGCTCCACGTTCCGTACGGTCGTCGCGTCCGCGGCGAGTCCGAGCAGGTGGGGCTGGCCCTCGGGGTCCAGCAGCCGCATGGTGCGGAACTCCACGGCGCGTTCCGTGCCGTCCTTGTGCCGCAGCGGGAAGACCCCGGCCCAGCGGTCCCCGGCTCTGACCTGCGCGAACAGCTCCCTGCCCCGGGGGCGGTTCTCCGGCGCGACCAGGAGCGTGTCGGCGCGCTGCCGCAGGGCCTCGGCCGCGGTCCAGCCGAGCAGCTGCTCGATCTCGGGGCTCCAGAGCGCGATGTGCCCGCCCGCGTCCAGGACCACGGCGGCGACCTTCAGGAGGTCCAGAAGTCCGCCGGGCGCGGCCGTGACGGCATCGCCGTCCGAGGTCGCATACCCGTTCATCCGAGCCGCTCCTTCCGGCGCGGCAAAAGGTACCGCCAAGATCCGTCACGCGGGCTGTCCGATGAGGTCACAGTAAGTCGGGCGGGCGGCACTGTCGCGCCGAAACGGCAAAAAACCGAGGTCCGCGCACCTGGAGTCCGCGGGGGCATCGAGGACACGCGGGTTCCCTTCGCCAAGGGAGATGGCGCTAACCATCAGGACCGCACAAAGTCCGACGCGGTCATTGCTTCGATTGTGTTCGAGTCCTAGGGTGTGCCTGCTCAGCAGTTGCTCTGTCACCGTCAGTTGCAACGTGTCCCAACAGAATCTCCCACCTCGGGAAGGCAGTTGAGGGCCGCAGCTGATGGGCCCTCAGTCCGTGCAGCACCCTGTCGAACCGAGGAAGGCCACGGTCATGCCGCACCCGCACCCACACCCGTCCCCCATCGACCGGCCCGTCGTCAGCCGTCGCCGTCTGCTGGAGGGAGGAGCCGCCGTGCTCGGCGCGCTCGCCCTGTCCGCGTCGCCCGTCGCGGCGTACGGGGCCGGCCGGCGCCCCGCGGCGGACGGACCTCCGGAGTGGAACGACGGCCTGTCCGTGTACCGCGTGGGCACCGAGCCGCCGCACACCACGCTCACGCCGTACGCCGACCTCGGCCAGGCCCTCAAGGGCGACCGCGAGCGCTCGCCGTACCGGATGAGCCTCGACGGCACCTGGAAGTTCGCCTACGCGGACCGCCCCGACGACCGCGACCCCGACTTCCACCGCACCGACGTCGACGACTCCGGCTGGGACACCATCCCCGTGCCCTCGGCCTGGCAGCTGCACGGCTACGACTTCCCGATCTACATCAACATCACCTACCCCTGGTGGGGCCCCAACGGCGGCGGTGAGGACGCCCAGCCGCCGGCGGCCCCCACTCGCTACAACCCCGTCGGCCAGTACCGCCGTACGTTCACGGTGCCCCGCGACTGGAAGGGCCGGCGCACCTTCCTGCACTTCGAGGGCGTCAAGTCCGCCCACTACGTGTGGATCAACGGCGAGTTGGCGGGCTACCACGAGGACTCCTACACCTCCGCCGAGTACGACATCACCCGCCACCTCAAGCCCGGCACCAACCAGATCGCCGTCGAGGTGTACCGCTACTCCGACGCGGAGTGGCTGGAGGACCAGGACATGATCCGGCTGAGCGGCATCTTCCGCTCGGTCCACCTGTACTCCACGCCGAACGTGCACCTGCGCGACTTCCGCCTGGACACCCCGCTCGGCAACGGCTACACCTCCGCCGAACTCGAGGTCACCGCGCACGTCCGTGACTACGGGGGAGAGGGCGGCGGCCGGTACACCGTCGAGACCCAGCTGTACGACGCGCGCGGCCACGCCGTCTGGTCGCGCCCGCTGAACGGGTCCGTCGACGTCCCGGACGGCGACGAGGCCACCGTGGAGACGTCGAGAGCCGTCTCCGCGCCGAAACTCTGGTCGGCCGAGCACCCGAACCTCTACACCGCCGTGCTGCGCCTGCGCGACCCGGCGGGCAAGGTGATCGAGACCCTCTCGCACCGGGTCGGCTTCCGCGAGTTCGCGCTCAAGGACGGCCTGATGCGCATCAACGGCAAGCCGGTCTCCCTCCGCGGCACCAACCGGCACGAGATGCACCCCGTCACCGGCTCGGCGCTCACCCGCGAGCAGATGGTCGAGGACATCGAGATCATCAAGCGGCTCAACATCAACAGCGTCCGCACCTCGCACTACCCCAACAACCCGTTGTGGCTCGAACTCGCCGACGAGTACGGCCTGTACCTCGTCGACGAGACCAACCTCGAGACCCACGGCATCCGCGACAAGTTCCCCGGCAGCGGCCACCCGGAGTGGACCGAGGCGTGCGTGGTCCGCGCCCAGAACATGGTGCACCGGGACAAGAACCACGCCTCGGTGGTCATCTGGTCGCTCGGCAACGAGGCGGGCGGCGGCACGACCTTCAACGCCATGCACGACTGGATCCGCTCCTACGACGCCACCCGCGTCATCCAGTACGAGGGCGACGACCGCCCGGGCATCAGCGACATCCGCTCCGAGATGTACGACAGTCCGCAGCGGGTCGAGCAGCGCGCCAAGGACACCGGTGACACCCGGCCGTACGTGATGGTCGAGTACTCCCACGGCATGGGGAACTCCAACGGCAACTTCAAGAAGTACTGGGACATCGTCCGCCGTTACGACGTCCTCCAGGGCGGCTGGATCTGGGACTTCGTCGACCAGGCCCTGGCCTGGCCCACCCCCTCCCGCAAGCTGCTGACCGAGTCGGGGCCGGGCGCCCTGCGCGGCGAGATCATCGCGCCGAGCGGCACCTTCGACCGCGCCGAGGGCGTCTTCGGCGGCACCGTCTTCCCCCGCGACACCCGCCTCGACCTCACCGGCTCCCTCACCCTGGAGGCCTGGGTCACCCCGGGCGTGACCGGCGGCCACCAGCCCCTCATCGCCAAGGGCGACACCCAGTACGCCCTCAAACAGACCGACAGGACGCTGGAGTTCTTCATCCACGGCGGCGGCCAGTGGGTCACCGCGAGCTGGGCGCTGCCCGACGGCTGGACGGGCAAGGAGCATCACATCGCCGGAGTCTTCGACGCGGACGCCGGCACACTCACCCTGTACGTCGACGGCCAGGAACGCGGCACCAGGACGACCACCCGGCGCCCCGCGAACAACACCGCGTCCCTGTCCCTCGCCACCGACGTCGACAACCCGACGCGGGAGTTCAGCGGCACCGTCCGCCGGGCCCGCGTGTACGCCCGGGCGCTGAGCGCCGCCGAACTGGCCTCAGACACCCGGAAGCCGGACGACGAGGGCGTGCGGTTCTGGTTCGACGCCGCCACCGCCGGCCTCACCGAGAAGCGCCCGCGCGACAAGACGTTCTACGCCTACGGCGGCGACTGGGGCGACAACCCCAACGACGGTGCCTTCTCCGGCGACGGCATCGTCACCGCAGACCGCGGCCTCACCGGCAAGTCCGCCGAGGTCAAGCAGATCTACCAGGCCATCAACGCCGCCCCCGCCGCGGGCGGCCCCGGTGCCGTCAAGCTCACCAACGAGTACCTGTTCACCAACCTGCGTGAGTTCGAGGGCCGTTGGTCCCTCGTCGCCGACGGCGAGGTCGTCCAGCGCGGCCGGCTGACCCGCGACCAGCTCGACGTCGCCCCGCTGACCACCAAGGACGTCAAGGTGCCGGTGCGGCTGCCGGCGAAGCCCGAACCGGGCACCGAGTACTTCCTGGAACTCTCCTTCACCACCAAGGAGCCCACCAAGTGGGCGAAGGCGGGCTTCGAAGTGGCCAAGCAGCAACTCGCCCTCGATGCCGGAAGTCCCGCGGTGAAGGCGGTACCGCTGCGCAGCGTGCCCGCCCTGCGGTACACCGACCGGGACGACGACGTCACCGTCCGGGGCAAGGGCTTCTCGGTCACCGTCGGCAAGAGCACCGGAACCATCACCTCGTACGAGGCCTCCGGCACGCGTCTGATCACCTCCGGCCCCGTCCCGAACTTCTGGCGGGCACCCACCGACAACGACCGGGGCAACGGCCATCACACCCGCAACCAGGTGTGGCGGGACGCCGGAGCGCGGCGGAAGGTGGCGGACGTCCAGGTGCGGCCGCTGGGGGAGCGGGCCGTCGAGATCACGTTCACCGGCACCCTGCCCACCACCCCGGAGTCCACGTACAGCACGACGTACACGGTCTTCGGCAACGGCGAGATCAAGGTCGGCAACACCCTGCACCCGGGCGCGTCGAACCTGCCGTACATCCCCGAGGTCGGGAACCTGCTGTTCCTGCCGCGCCGGCTGGACCGGCTGCACTACTACGGCCGGGGCCCCGAGGAGAACATGTGGGACCGCAACAACGCCACCGACGTGGGCCTGTACTCCGGCACCGTCTCCGGGCAGTGGACCTCCTACCTGCGGCCGCAGGAGAACGGCAACAAGACCGACGTCCGCTGGGCCGCGCTCACGGACGGCAGCGGGCGCGGACTGCTCGTCTCCGGTGAGCCGCTGCTGGAGGTCAACGCCTCGCACTTCACCCCCGAGGACCTGTCGGTCGGCGCCCGCCACGACTACCAGCTCACTCCCCGGGACGCCGTGGTCCTGCGGGTCAACCACCGCCAGATGGGCGTGGGCGGGGACAACAGCTGGGGCGCCCACACCCACGACGAGTTCAAGCTGCTCGCCGACCGCGACTACACGTACACCTACCGCCTGCGTCCGCTGACGCGGGTGAGCGAGGCGATGGAGGCCTCGCGGCGGCCGACGGCCACCGAGTAGCGCAGACGGTGCGACAGCGGCGCCGCCTCAGTCGGCGGCGTCGCTGATGCCCAGGCGCAGGTGCTCCACGTGGTACACGGCCTGGTCGAGGAGCTCGGCGACATGGTGGTCGTGCAGCGCGTACACCACCGAACGGCCCTGCCGCTCTCCCACGACCAGGCCCAGGTTGCGCAGCAGCCGCAGTTGGTGCGAGCAGGCCGACTGCTCCATGCCCACCTCGGCCGCCAACTCGGTGGCCGGCAGCGGGCCTTCGCGCAGCCGCGCCAGGATCAGCAGGCGGGAGGGCGTGGACAGGGCCTGGAGCGTGGTGGCGACCTTCGCGACGTTGTCCGCGTCCAGGCGTACGCGCTCGGCGGCGGCGTCCTGCGCGGGGATGACGGCTCCATGACCCATGACGTCATCGTACCGGTCACACACGAACACATGAATGAATATTCATCTGTCCCGGTGCGACGGTGGGCACCCGCACGTCGATGTCGTATTCTCGCCAGCCCGGTGCCGCCCGGTGTCCGATGCTGGACGCATGCAGATGGGGATGCACACCGACACAGAACGCTGCGTACGCGCCGTCCGGTCCAAGGACGCCCGCTTCGACGGGTGGTTCTTCACGGCCGTCCTGACGACAGGCATCTACTGCCGTCCCAGTTGCCCGGTCGTGCCGCCCAAGCCGGAGAACATGGTCTTCCACCCGAGCGCGGCGGCATGTCAGCAGGCCGGTTACCGGGCCTGCAAGCGCTGCCGGCCCGACACCAGCCCCGGCTCCCCGGAGTGGAACCAGCGGGCCGACCTCGTGGCCCGCGCCATGCGGCTGATCGCCGACGGCGTCGTGGACCGGGAGGGCGTGCCCGGCCTCGCCGGCCGCCTCGGCTACAGCACCCGGCAGGTCGAGCGCCAGCTGCTCGCCGAACTGGGTGCGGGGCCGCTCGCGCTCGCCCGCGCCCAGCGCGCCCAGACGGCCCGGTTGCTCATCGAGACGACGTCCCTGCCGATGGCACAGATCGCCTTCGCGGCCGGCTTCGCCTCCATCCGCACCTTCAACGACACGGTCCGCGAGGTCTTCGCCCTGTCCCCGAGCGAGCTGCGCGACCGCGCCCCGAAGCGGCAGGGCGCGAGCACCCCCGGCGCGCTGTCGCTGCGGCTGCCGTTCCGCGCCCCGCTCAACCCCGACAACCTCTTCGGCCACCTCGCAGCGACGGCGGTACCCGGTGTGGAGGAGTGGCGGGACGGCTCCTACCGGCGCACGCTGCGGCTTCCGTACGGCCACGGCATCGTCGCCCTCACACCGGGCACCGACCACATCGGCTGCCGCCTCACCCTCAGCGACCTGCGCGATCTGACCGTCGCCATCAGCCGCTGCCGCCGCCTGCTCGACCTGGACGCCGACCCGGTCGCCATCGACGATCAGCTGCGCACGGACCCGGTCCTGGCGCCGCTGGTCGACAAGGCGCCCGGCCGGCGCGTCCCGCGCGCGGTGGACGAGGCGGAGTTCGCAGTCCGGGCCGTGCTGGGCCAGCAGGTCTCCACCGCCGCAGCCCGCACCCACGCGGCCCGCCTGGTCACCGCGCACGGCGAACCGGTCGACGACCACGAGGGCGGCCTCACCCGTCTCTTCCCGGCGCCGGAGACCCTCGCGGAGGTGGACCCGGAGACCCTGGCGATGCCCCGCACCCGCCGCACGACCTTCACCACCCTGGTCCGCCGGCTCGCCGACGGCGACCTCCACCTGGGCGTGGAGAGCGACTGGCCGCGGACCCGCGCCCAGCTCCTCGCCCTGCCCGGCTTCGGTCCCTGGACGGCCGACGTCATCGCCATGCGCGCCCTCGGCGACCCGGACGCCTTCCTCCCCACCGACCTCGGCATCCGCCGCGCCGCCCGTGAGCTGGGCCTGCCGTCGACCCCGGCCGCGCTCACGGCCCGCGCGGCGGCCTGGCGCCCCTGGCGGGCCTATGCCGTCCAGTACCTCTGGGCGACCGACAGCCACCCGATCAACTTCCTTCCGGTATAGGGACGTTCCATGAAGCAGCACACCGTGACCGACAGCCCGTACGGCCCGCTCACCCTCGTCGCCGACGACGGCGTCCTGTGCGGCCTCTACATGACGGACCAGCGCCACCGCCCACCCGAGGAGACCTTCGGCACCCGCGACGACACCCTGTTCGCGGAGGCGGAGGAGCAGCTGAAGGCCTACTTCGCGGGCGAGCTCCAGGAGTTCACGCTCGAACTGCGCCTGACGGGCACCTCCTTCCAGCGCACCGTCTGGGACCAGCTGCGCCGCATCCCGTACGGCGAGACCCGCACCTACGGCGAACTCGCCGACGCCCTGGGAACCCCCACCGCCTCACGCGCGGTCGGCCTCGCCAACGGCCGCAACCCCGTCGGCATCATCGTGCCCTGCCACCGCGTCGTCGGCGCGAACGGCAGCCTCACCGGCTACGGCGGCGGCCTGGACCGCAAACGCCGGCTGCTGGCCTTCGAGAGCGGGGCCGCGCTGTTCTAGGCGGCGTCACCGAGGGTGCGCAACAGCTCGGGCAGGGCCGTTCCGATGGGTTCACGGACGAGCTCGTCGGCCCGGTCGTCGTACGGCGTCGGCTCGGCGTTGACGATGACCAGCCGGGCGCCGTGGTCGGCGGCGACACCGGCGAGGCCGGCGGCGGGCTGGACCTGCAGGCTCGTGCCGACGGCGACGAACACCTGGCAGGCCTTGCTGATGGCGACCGCCTCGCCGAGCACGACGGGGTCGAGCCGCTCGCCGAACATCACCGTCGCCGACTTCAGGATTCCGCCGCACTCCAGACACGGCGGGTCGTCCTCACCGGCCTCGACCCGGGCGAGCGCGTCCGTCATCGGGCCGCGGGCGTGGCAGCCCGTGCACACGAAGCTCCGCGCCGTCCCGTGCAGTTCGAGGACCTTGCGGTCGGGCATCCCGGCGAGCTGGTGCAGCCCGTCCACGTTCTGTGTGATGACCCGCACGGGCACCCCCGACCGCTCCAGGTCGGCGACGGCCCGATGGGCGGTGTTGGGCTCCGCCTGGAGGGTCCGGTTCTTCCGCCGCATCTGCCAGGAGCGGCGGCGGATCTCCGGGTCGCCCATGTAGTACTCGTACGTCACGAGCTTCTCGGCATCGGGATCCCGTCGCCACAGCCCGTTCGGCCCGCGGTAGTCCGGGATCCCGGAGTCCGTGCTGATACCGGCGCCGGTGAGGAGCGCGACGAGTGGCTTGCCCATGTCACCGAGGGTAGGCCGGGCGGTGCCTGAGCGGCGAGCGGATATCGAACGGGACGTCGAGGGGTGAGCGGCCGGAGCCGGTCAGGACACCCGGTGCCCGTTCTCCAGCTCCGCCGTGCCCGAGCCGTCCGCCAGGACGTCCAGCCCGGCCAGGACACGCCGGCCGAGGGCGCCCGGCAGGTACTCGGTCAGCTCCTCGTGCGGGACCAGCCGCCAGGACAGCAGTTCCGCCTCCTGGAGGCGGATCGCCTTGAAGTCGTCCTCGCCGAGGACCCCGCCGTCGTAGAGGTACGCCACCAGCGGCGGACGCCCCGGGCCGTGCACCCAGTCCACCGCCAGCAGCCGTCCCAGCTCACGGTCCAGGCCGATCTCCTCGGCCGTCTCGCGTCGCGCGCCCTGCCGCGGGCTCTCGCCGTCGTCGGACTCGATCGTGCCGCCGGGCAGCGTCCAGCCCTCCCGGTAGTTGGGCTCGACGAGCAGGACCCGGCCCTCGCCGTCCCGGAAGAGCGCGGCGGCGCCGGCCAGGACGCGGGGCAGGGACGCGATGTAGGCGGCGAAGTCAGGAGAGGTGGTCATCGGTGCAGGGTAACCACCGGGTGCCGGCTCAGCCGCAGGGGAAGACGTAGTCGGACTTGTAGTTGATGTAGAGGCTGCTGGAGGAGGAGCCCATCTTGGCGGTCACCGGGGCGCAGGCGAAGCTGGAGACGTACACCGGGCCGGCGTACTCGCTGAAGTTGCCCGAGTCCTTGTCGCAGGAGGTGCCGCCGACCTTGCAGACCTGCACGAGCATGTACTGCGACTTGCCGACGTTGTTGTCGAGGATGACGCAGCCCTTGCCGCCGTTCTCGTAGGCGAAGAGGGTGCCCAGCCGCTCACTGGGGTCGGTGCCGACGGGCAGCGGGATCGCCTTGCTCAGGGTGTAGCCGCTGCCGCACACGGTGGCGGCGGACGCCGAGGCCGTGGGCTGCTCGGCGGCGACGGCCTGCGGGGCGGTGAGGACGGCGGCGGTCAGGACGGACACGGAGGCGGCGGCGCGGACAGCGGTTCTGAGACGAGACATGACAAGCAGGCGCTTTCTGTCAGGGGTGAGACGCGGGCCCAGTGACTGGAAACGATCGGATGATCCGATGGCCAGATCACTTTACGATCGGGTTTGATCGGTATCGGCGGCTCGCGGCCAAGTGGCCGGAATCAGCCGGATGGAAGCGCTTCCAAGCGGAACGGTGTTCTGAACTCCGACGTCCTGGCTGATACTGGGCGGTCCTGAGGCCCGGGCCGCGAAGCGGAAGACCGGGCGGGACGCCGTGCGCGCCGGGGAATGGCCGGTTCGATCCGGTCAGGCCTCCAGCTCCGTCAGGCCTCCAGCTCCGCCAGCCGCAGCGTCCGCTCGGCGAGCTCGCTGATCCGCACCCCGTCGAAACCGAACACCGCACTGCGGACCGTGTCCTCCAGCGGCACCTTCCACTGGTCGGGGATGGCCGCGGCCCCGCCGAAGACACCCGCCACCGACCCCGCCGTCGCGCCGTTGGAGTCGGTGTCCAGACCGCCGCGGACGGTCAGGGTGATGGTGCGGGTGAAGTCGCCGTCGCCGTAGAGCAGGCCGGCGGTGAGGACGGCCGCGTTCGGGACGGTGTGGATCCAGCCCATCCCGGTGGTCTCCCCGGCGACCGTGGTGAGCGTGTCCTCCCAGGACATCCGGGTGTCGTGCAGGGACACCACCCGGCGCACCGTACGGGCCAGGCGGCTGCTCGCCGGGATCACGGCCAGGGCCTGGTCGACGGCGTGCCGCACCGTCGGCGCCGTGAACGCCGCCGCGATCAGCGCCGCCGCCCACATCGCCCCGTAGACCCCGTTGCCGGTGTGCGACAGCACCGCGTCCCGGCGCGCCAGCGAGGCGGCCCGGCGGGGCACACCCGGGCAGGTCCAGCCGTAGATGTCGGCGCGGATGAGGGCGCCGATCCACTCCTGGTACGGGTTGTCGTACGTGGCGGTCAGCGGCGGTCTGAGCCCGTCCGCGAGGTTGCGGTACGCGGCCCGCTCGGCGGTGAACGTCTGGAGGTACGGCAGCCGCAGCAGCCACAGGTCGCCGACCTGCTCGGTGCTGAAACCGAAGCCGTGGGTCTCCAGCAGGTCCAGGCCGAGGATCGCGTAGTCGATGTCGTCGTCCCGGCAGCTGCCGTGGATCCGGCCGCGCACGCACTGGCGCCATTCGGGGCGCAGCACGGCTCCGTCGTCGCCGGTGGGTTCGGGGAGGTAGTCGGTGAGGGGCAGGGCTGCGGCCTGTCTGAGGTAGCGGTCGATGCGGTCGCGTGTCCACACCTCGCCCTGTTCGACCGGCTTGCCGAGCATGTTTCCCGCGATGCGGCCGGTCCAGCCGCCGAGGATGCGGTCGGACAGCGCCGTTTCGTTGTCGACGAGGGTCATGGTGTTGGTCTACCCGTTTCGTGCGGGTGCCTATGGGGGCGGGGCTGCGGGTTGCGCTCGCGGCCGCGGGTTCGCTGTGGTCGGTCGCGCAGTTCCCCCGCGCTCCTGAGGCGAAGGCCCCCTGGTCCATGAGATGGGCACGGGCTGACGGCGGACGTGTCCTCCGGTTAAGGTCGCTGCGGCGCGACTGGCCCTGACGTGCGTGAGGGCCCGGAGAGCAAGGGGAGTGCAAGTGGCGGACGCTGCAGTGAGCGACACCCGCGGGACACGGCGGGTGCTCGTCGCCGCGGACAAGTTCAAAGGGTCCCTGACGGCCGTGGAGGTCGCCGAGCGGGTGACGGCCGGGCTGCGCCGGGTCGTACCGGGCCTCGCGGTCGAGGCGCTGCCCGTGGCCGACGGCGGCGACGGGACGGTGGCCGCGGCGGTCGCGGCCGGGTTCGAGCGCCGGGAGGTACGGGTCGCGGGCCCGCTCGGCGACGAGGTGACCGCGGCGTTCGCGCTGCGCGAGGGCACCGCGGTCGTGGAGATGGCCGAGGCGAGCGGGCTCCAGCGGCTGCCCGCCGGGGTCTTCGCACCGCTCACGGCGTCCACGTACGGCTCCGGCGAGCTGCTGCGGGCCGCGCTGGACGCCGGCGCCCGCACGATCGTCTTCGGGGTCGGCGGCAGTGCCACCACGGACGGCGGCGCGGGCATGCTGTCCGCGCTCGGCGCCCGGTTCCTGGACGCGGACGGCGAGCCGGTACCGCCGGGCGGTGGTGGCCTCGCCGGTCTGGCCGACGCCGATCTGTCGCACCTCGACCCCCGGCTCGACGGGATCGAACTCGTCCTCGCCAGCGACGTGGACAACCCGCTGACCGGCCCCAAGGGCGCGCCCGCGGTCTACGGCCCGCAGAAGGGCGCCTCGCCGGACGACGTGGAGGCTCTGGACGCCGCCCTCGCGCACTTCGCGAAGGTCCTGGAGGGAGCGGTGGGCCCGAAGGCCGCCGAGTACGCCGCCTCGCCGGGCGCGGGTGCCGCCGGCGGCATCGGCTACGGCGCCCTGCTGCTGGGCGCCCGGTTCCGCCCCGGGATCGAGGTGATGCTCGACGTCCTGGGCTTCGCCCCCGCCCTGGACCGCGCCGACCTGGTGATCACGGGTGAGGGCTCCCTCGACGAGCAGACCCTCCACGGCAAGGCCCCCGCGGGTGTCGCCGCGGCGGCGCGTGCGGCCGGCAAGGACGTCGTCGCGGTCTGCGGCCGCCTGGCCCTGCCCCCGGAGACCCTGGGCCGCGCCGGCTTCCGCCGCGCGTACCCCCTGACGGAGGCGGAGCCGGACGTCGCGAAGTGCATCGCGGAGGCGGGCCCGATCCTGGAGAGGGTGGCGGAGCACATCGCGAGGGACTTCCTGACCTGAGCCTGATCCTGTCCGGCCTGAGCCGGGCTCCCCACCCGGACCGCACGGCCTCCCGGCCGCTCCTCCTGCCCGGCCGTGCCGTACAGAGCGAAGGGCCCCGAACCGATACCCGGTCCGGGGCCCTCGCCATGCAATCGCTACGACGTCACGGAAGCTGCGCCGCCCGCGCCTCTCGCCGGTTGTCACGGAACGTGTTCACCCGGCGCGCCGTGGCGAACAGCGGGATCGTCGCCGCCATCACGATCTGCAGCGCGCAGCCCGTCTGCAGCAGCGCCTGGCCGCCCGGCGCGTCGAACGCCCAGGCCGCCAGCATGCCCATGGCCGAGACGATCCAGCAGAGCACCGCCACCGCGAGGACGCCCCGCGGCTTCGGGTACTCGACCCGGCTCACCATCAGCCACGCGGTCCCGACGACCGCCAGCAGTGTCGCCTCGAACGGGAGCTCGAGCAGCACGATCGAGACGACCGTGAGCGCACCGAACGGCGAGGGCATGCCCTGGAACGTGCCGTCCTTCACGGTGACGCACGAGAAGCGGGCAAGCCGCAGCACCACCGCCAGCAGCACGACGATCGCGCCCACCGCCGCGACCCGCTCGTGCGCGTCCCTCGCGACCATGCCGTACACGAGCACGAAGTACGCGGGCGCCAGACCGAAGCTGATCAGGTCGGAGAGGTTGTCCAGCTCCGCACCCATCGGCGACGACCGCAGCTTGCGGGCGACGAGACCGTCGAACAGGTCGAAGACCGCCGCGCACAGCATCAGGATCACGGCCGTGGCCGCGCTGTTGCGGGCCATGCCCGAGGCGTCACCCGAGAGGTGCGGGATGAGGATGCCCGTGGTGGTGAAGTACACCGCCATGAAGCCGCACGTGGCGTTGCCGAGCGTCAGGGTGTCCGCTATCGACAGGCGCAGAGAGAGGGGCATCTCCTCTTCTTCGTCGACCTCGTCGGCCTCCGGCACCCAGCCGGCCTTGGTATCCGGATCAATCACGGTCAATGCGAGTCACCCCAGCCACGGTCTTCTGACCGACCTCGACCGCGACCTCCACGCCCTCGGGCAGGTAGAGGTCGACCCGCGAGCCGAAGCGGATCAGGCCGATCCGCTCGCCCTGCTCGACCTTGGTGCCCTGCGGCACGTAGGGAACGATGCGGCGGGCGACCGCGCCGGCGATCTGGATCATCTCGATGTCCCCGAGCTCGGTGTCGAAGTGCCACACGACACGCTCGTTGTTCTCGCTCTCCTTGTTGAAGGCGGGAACGAAGCCACCCGGGATGTGCTCGACCGACGTCACCGTGCCGGCCAGCGGCGCGCGGTTGACGTGGACGTTGAGCGGGCTCATGAAGATCGCGACGCGGGTGCGGCCGTCCTTCCACGGCATGATGCTCTGCACCACACCGTCGGCGGGCGAGATGACCCGGCCCTGGGTGATCTCGCGCTCGGGGTCGCGGAAGAACCACAGCATTCCCGCCGCCAGCGCGGTGGCGGGAACGGCGACGGCCTTGGCGGCGCCGGAGCGGCGGGCACGGGCCAGGCTGAGGGCTGCGGTGGCGACGGTCGGAAGGAGCCACGGCGATGCTCCGCGCGCGAGGCGTACGCCGGCCCGGCTGTCGCGTGGTGCAGAGGTTTGGCTGTGGGGCATGGATGACCTTCGTAGCGGATGAGGCCGCACTCTGACGGGGGACGGCGGCTTTCCGGCGATCGTAGCGGCTCGGGGCCCTAACTGGGTAAGCCAGGAAGCCGAGTCGGCGACCGAAGAGTGCTGACGGGGTGTGATCTTCTTCTCCAAGAAAACACCCCGTATCCGGACATCTAGCCCTGGAATCGATACTCTTCGAGCAGTCGCCGACCGATGATCATTTTCTGGATTTCGGCGGTACCTTCACCGATCAGCAGCATCGGAGCCTCACGGTAGAGGCGCTCGATCTCGTACTCCTTGGAGAAGCCGTAGCCGCCGTGGATCCGGAAGGCGTCTTCGACGACCTCCTTGCAGTACTCGGAGGCGAGGTACTTCGCCATCCCAGCCTCGAGGTCGTTTCGCTCACCGGAGTCCTTTTTGCGAGCTGCGTTCACCATCATCGCATGGGCGGCCTCGACCTTGGTAGCCATCTCGGCCAGCTTGAACTGGATCGCCTGGTGCTGGGCGATCGGCTTGCCGAAGGTGTGACGCTGCTGCGCGTACTGGACGCCCAGTTCGAACGCACGCTGAGCGACGCCGCAGCCACGCGCCGCCACGTTCACGCGGCCGACCTCCACGCCGTCCATCATCTGGTAGAAACCACGGCCGGTGACCCCTCCGAGCACACGATCCGCAGGAATCCGCAGGCCATCCATGATGAGTTCGGTGGTGTCGACCCCCTTGTAACCCATCTTGTCGATCTTGCCGGGGATGGTGAGGCCCGGGCGCACCTCCCCGAAGCCGGGCTCCTTCTCGACGAGGAAGGTCGTCATCGACTTGTGGGGCGCGGTGCCCTCGGGGTGACCTTCGTCACTTCGGACCAGAACGGCCACCAGGGACGACGTTCCGCCGTTCGTGAGCCACATCTTCTGGCCGTTCAGGACGTACTCCTCGCCGTCCTTCACCGCCTTCGACGAGATCGCCGACACGTCCGAGCCGAGCGCCGGCTCCGACATCGAGAACGCGCCCCGGATGTCGCCGGCCGCCATCCTCGGCAGGAAGTGGTCCTTCTGTTCCTGCGTGCCGTGCTGCTTGAGCATGTACGCCACGATGAAGTGGGTGTTGATGATGCCGGAGACCGACATCCACCCACGGGCGATCTCCTCCACGCACAGCGCGTAGGTCAGGAGCGACTCGCCCAGACCCCCGTACTCCTCGGGGATCATCAGGCCGAACAGGCCCAATTCCTTCAGCCCGTCGACGATCTGCTGCGGGTACTCGTCGCGGTGCTCCAGCTCGGTCGCGACCGGGATGATCTCCTTGTCCACGAAGTCCCGGACGGTGGACAGGATCTCCTGCTGGATGTCCGTCAGACCGGCGGTCTGGGCGAGTCGCGCCATGACTACTTCTCCTGCTCTCGCAGCTCCGGGCGGCCGGGCTGCTCGCCGCCGCGCTCCTTGATGTACGTCTCGGTCGGCACCATCACCTTGCGGCGGAACACGCAGACCAGCGTGCCGTCCTGCTTGTAGCCCTTGGTCTCCACGTGCACGATGCCGCGGTCGTTCTTCGACTTCGACGGCCACTTGTCGAGCACGGTCGTCTGGCCGTAGATCGTGTCGCCGTGGAAGGTGGGCGCCACGTGCTTCAGCGACTCGATCTCCAGGTTGGCGATGGCCTTGCCGGAGATGTCCGGCACCGACATGCCGAGCAGCAGCGAGTAGACGTAGTTGCCCACCACGACGTTCTTGCCGAAGTCGGTCGTCTTCTCCGCATAGTTCGTGTCCATGTGGAGCGGGTGGTGGTTCATGGTGAGGAGACAGAACAGGTGGTCGTCGTACTCCGTGACCGTCTTGCCCGGCCAGTGCTTGTACGTCGCGCCGACCTCGAACTCCTCGTAGGTGCGTCCGAACTGCATCGCCGTCACGCCTCCGGGATCTCGAACTTGCTGGTGCGCTGCATGCCGGCGGCGCGGCCCTTGCCCGAGACGACCAGGGCCATCTTGCGGCTGGCCTCGTCGATCATCTCGTCGCCGAGCATCGCGGAGCCCTTCTTGCCGCCCGCCTCGGACGTGTAGTAGTCGTACGCGTCCAGGATCAGCTCGGCGTGGTCGTAGTCCTCCTGGGACGGCGAGAAGATCTCGTTGGACGCCTCGACCTGCCCCGGGTGCAGCACCCACTTGCCGTCGAAGCCGAGCGCGGCGGCGCGCTGGGCGACCTCGCGGTAGCCGTCGATGTTGCGGATCTGCAGGTAGGGGCCGTCGATCGCCTGGAGGTTGTTGGCGCGGGCGGCCATCAGGATCTTCATCAGGATGTAGTGGTAGGCGTCCGCCGGGTAGCCGGGCGGCTGCTCGCCCACGACCAGCGACTTCATGTTGATGGACGCCATGAAGTCGGCCGGGCCGAAGATGATCGTCTCGACGCGCTGGGAGGCCGTCGCGATCTCGTTGACGTTGTTCAGGCCCTGCGCGTTCTCGATCTGCGCCTCGATGCCGATCTTGCCGACCTCGAAGCCCATCGTCTTCTCGATCTGGGTCAGCAGCAGGTCCAGGGCGACGACCTGCTGGGCCGTCTGCACCTTCGGCAGCATGATGCAGTCGAGGTTCTGGCCTGCGCCCTCGACGACCGTGACGACGTCCCGGTACGTCCATTCGGTCGTCCAGTCGTTGACGCGCACGACCCGGGTTTTGCCCGTCCAGTCGCCCTCGTTGAGGAACTTGACGATGGTGTGCCGCGCCTCGGGCTTGGCGAGCGGGGCGCACGCGTCCTCCAGGTCGAGGAAGACCTGGTCCGCCGGGAGGCCCTGGGCCTTCTCCAGGAACCGGGGGTTCGAGCCCGGTACCGCCAGGCAGGAACGCCGGGGGCGAAGGCGGTTGACCTGCGGAGCAGGGCTGGTCATGCGGGGACCTCCAGGGGGTCGAGCTGGTTCGCTTTCCGGATCTCGTCGACGATGCGGCCGATGATTCCGGTGATGTCGAAGTCCTTCGGGGTGAAGACCGCGGCCACTCCGGCTTCCCTGAGCTGCTCGGCGTCACCATTCGGGATGATGCCACCGGCGATCACGGGTATATCTGTGGCACCGGCCACACGGAGCCGTTCGAGGACGTCCGGCACCAGCTGGGCGTGCGAGCCGGACAGGATGGACAGGCCCACCGCGTGCACGTCCTCGGCGAGGGCCGCGTCCACGATCTGTTCGGGCGTCAGCCGGATGCCCTGGTAGACCACCTCGAAGCCGGCGTCCCGCGCGCGCACCGCGATCTGCTCGGCGCCGTTGGAGTGACCGTCCAGGCCGGGCTTGCCGACCAGGAAACGCAGCTTGCCGACGCCCAGGTCCTTCGCCGTCAGTTCCACCTTGCGGCGGACCAGGGCGAGCGTGCTGCCCTCCTCGGCGGGGACGGCCACCGGAGCCGAGGAGACGCCCGTGGGCGCCCGGAACTCGCCGAACACCTCCCGCAGGGCCCCGGCCCACTCGCCGGTCGTCGCACCGGCGCGGGCGCACTCCAGGGTGGCCTCCATGAGGTTCTCGGTGCCGCGCGCGGCCTCCTTCAGCCGCTCCAGGGCCTTGCAGGGCCGCGGATGGTTGAAGGGCGGCTGGTAGCGGCTGTCGCGCCACCGCTGGAGCGCGTCGATGACCCGGGCCTCGACCTCCGGGTCGACCGTCTGGATCGCGGTGTCCAGGTCGGCGGTCAGCGGGTTCGGCTCGGTGCCCTCGAAGGCGTTGACACCGATGATCTTCTCCTGGCCGGACTCGATCCGGCCCCGGCGCTCGGCGTGCGAGGCGACCAGCTGCGACTTGAGGTAGCCGGACTCGACGGCCGCCATCGCGCCGCCCATCTCCTGGATCCGGTCGATCTCCGCGAGAGAGGCCTCGACCAGTTCCTCCACCTTCGCCTCGATCACCTTCGAGCCCTCGAAGATGTCCTCGTACTCCAGCAGATCGCTCTCGTAGGCCAGCACCTGCTGGATGCGCAGCGACCACTGCTGGTCCCAGGGGCGGGGCAGGCCCAGCGCCTCGTTCCAGGCCGGCAGCTGCACGGCACGCGCGCGTGCGTCCTTCGAGAGGGTCACGGCCAGCATCTCCAGCACGATCCGCTGGACGTTGTTCTCCGGCTGTGCCTCCGTCAGGCCCAGGGAGTTGACCTGGACGCCGTAGCGGAAGCGGCGGTGCTTGGGGTTCTCGATGCCGTACCGCTCGCGCGTGACCTTGTCCCAGATGCGGCCGAAGGCGCGCATCTTGCACATCTCCTCGATGAAGCGGACGCCCGCGTTCACGAAGAAGGAGATCCGGCCGACGACATCGCCCATGCGCTCCTGCGGCACCTGGCCGGAGTCGCGCACGGCGTCGAGGACGGCGATCGCGGTGGACATCGCGTACGCGATCTCCTGGACCGGGGTGGCGCCCGCCTCCTGCAGGTGGTAGCTGCAGATGTTGATCGGGTTCCACTTCGGGATGTGGGAAACCGTGTACGCGATCATGTCCGTCGTCAGCCGGAGCGACGGCCCCGGCGGGAACACGTGCGTCCCGCGGGACAGGTACTCCTTGACGATGTCGTTCTGGGTCGTGCCCTGGAGCTTGGTGATGTCCGCGCCCTGCTCCTCGGCGACGACCTGGTAGAGCGCCAGCAGCCACATGGCGGTGGCGTTGATGGTCATCGAGGTGTTCATCTGCTCCAGGGGGATGTCCTGGAACAGCCGGCGCATGTCACCGACGTGCGCGATCGGCACGCCGACCCGGCCGACCTCGCCGCGGGCGAGGACGTGGTCGGAGTCGTAGCCGGTCTGCGTCGGCAGGTCGAACGCGACCGACAGGCCGGTCTGGCCCTTGGCGAGGTTGCGCCGGTACAGCTCGTTGGACGCCTCGGCCGTGGAGTGACCGGCGTAGGTGCGCATGAGCCACGGCCGGTCCTTCTCCCGCCTTCCGTCGGCGGTCTGACGCTCAGTCATCTGTGCCCCCGTATGTCTCAGATGTTGCGGAAGCGGTTGATGGCGTCGATGTGCTTGGCGCGCTTGTCGTGGTCGCGCACGCCCAGGCCCTCCTCGGGGGCGAGGCAGAGCACGCCGACCTTGCCCTGGTGGAGGTTGCGGTGCACGTCGTAGGCGGCCTG
>NZ_JBEXQJ010000013.1:0-185529 GCF_040612515.1 Streptomyces sp. NPDC006372
GGTGTCCGTCCTCGGAACGGCGCGATGGGGTGTCACACCGACTCACTGGCGTTGACGCGCCAACCGCTGCGGGCGGACACCCCCCGACACGTCCCCTTCCGTGCGTACGCGGCTGCGGGCGCGCGGTGGCGGGCCGCCTATCGGCTTACTGGGCCGAGGGGGTTGAGCGGGTCGGGTCAGTTGCCGTCGGGTCCTGGGTGGCGGCGGCGCGTTTGATCGCGGCGTCGCGCCTGCGGACGTACCAGATGCCGATGAAGCCGAGCCCGCCCCCGGCCAGGCAGGTCCACAGCCACCAGGTGTGGCCGTGGTCGTCGAACCAGCCGTAGAAGGGGAGCTGGACCAGGAAGAGGACGAACCAGAGGATCGTGCCGCCGGTGATCGTGGCGACCACGGGGCCCTCCAGGGGCTCCGGCGCCTCGTGTCTGGGGGTCCATTTCGCCATGGGGACAGCTTACGAGGCGATCAGGTCTACGCGCGGAGATAGCCGATTGGGAGTTTATATGTTCATACTGAAACGGTTTGTGTCTGACCACTTCTCTTCGTAGGAAACACCAAACACATGTCGTCCTCGGCTCCCGCCAAGGTCCCCGCCCCTGAACGAGGGGGAGCCGGGCCCACGTACGGCGCACTCGACCGCTTCTTCCGTATCTCCGAGCGGGGCAGCACCCTGTCCCGCGAGGTCCGGGGCGGCCTCGCCACCTTCTTCGCGATGGCCTACATCATCGTGCTGAACCCGATCATCCTCGGCAGCGCGAAGGACATGTACGGCCACCAGCTCGACAACGGGCAGCTGGTCACCGCGACGGCCCTCACCGCCGCGCTCACCACGCTCCTCATGGGTGTCATCGGCAACGTGCCCATCGCGCTGGCCGCCGGTCTCGGCGTGAACTCCGTCGTCGCCCTCCAGCTGGCCCCGCGCATGTCCTGGCCGGACGCGATGGGCATGGTGGTCCTCGCCGGTGTGGTGGTCATGCTGCTGGTCGCCACCGGGCTGCGCGAGCGCGTGATGAACGCCGTCCCCTACGGGCTGCGCAAGGCCATCTCCATCGGCATCGGCCTGTTCATCATGCTGATCGGCCTCGTCGACTCCGGCTTCGTCTCCCGGATCCCGGACGCCGCCCACACCACCGTCCCGCTCCAGCTCGGCGGCGACGGTCACCTCAACGGCTGGCCGGTCCTGGTCTTCGTCCTGGGCGTGCTGCTCACCCTCGCCCTCATCGTGCGCAAGGTGTCCGGCGCGATCCTGATCTCGATCGTCGCCATGACCGTCGTCGCCGTGGCCATCGAGGCGGTCGCCAAGGTGCCGAGCTGGGGTCTCACCACCCCGAAGTGGCCCGGCAACCCGGTGGCCAGCCCCGACTTCGGCCTGGTCGGCCAGGTCAGTCTGTTCGGCGGCTTCGGCAAGGTCGGTGTGCTGACCGGTGTGCTCTTCGTCTTCACCGTGCTGCTGTCGTGCTTCTTCGACGCGATGGGCACGATCATGGGCGTCTCCGACGAGGCGAAGCTGACCGACGCGCAGGGCCAGATGCCCGGCATCAACAAGGTGCTGTTCGTCGACGGACTCGCCGTCGCCGCCGGTGGTGCCAGCTCCTCCTCCGCCACCACCGCCTTCGTCGAGTCCACGGCGGGCGTCGGCGAGGGGGCCCGCACCGGCCTCGCGAACGTGGTCACCGGCGGGCTCTTCGCCGTCGCCCTCTTCCTGACACCGGTCGCCACGATGGTGCCCTCCCAGGCGGCCACCCCGGCCCTGCTCGCGGTCGGCTTCCTGATCATGGCCGGCGCGGTCAAGGAGATCGACTGGGCGGACCACACGATCGCCATCCCGGCGTTCGTGACGATGCTGATGATGCCGTTCACGTACTCGATCACCAACGGCATCGGCATGGGCTTCGTCACCTTCGTGGTGCTGCGCCTGGCGGCCGGGCGGGGCCGGGAGGTTCCGGCGGCGATGTACGCGGTGGCGGCGGTGTTCGCCTTCTACTACCTGATGCCGGCACTGGGTCTCACGTGAGACGCCGGGCCCGTCAGGTGACGCCGTAGAACCTCTCCGTCTCCTCGACGGCGGCCTGGAACCGTTGGTCGAAGTCATCTCGAACGAGCGTCCGGACGACGTAGTCCTGGACGCTCGTTCCGCTTTTGGCGGCGTGATGCCGGAGCCGTTCGAGCAGATCGTGGTCTATGCGCAGGCTGAGCACGCTGGTCCCCATGACCACGAGGGTCGCGGCATCCCGTCGTGCGGTGTGTCCCGTTCACCACCGGATCACCCATACGAGTGGTGTCACGGTTCAGTGGCCGACGTCACGGGTGTTCTGTGCGTCCCGGGTTGGTCTTTAGTTTGAGTAATGAGTTACTCTAAAGAACATGCCGGACCTCAACCATGGCGACGATGTAGCCGCCGTGAACTCCCTCCGATCCGCCGTGATGCGGCTGTCCCGTCGGCTCAAGCACCAGCGGGTCGACGAGTCGCTCAGCCCCACCGAGATGTCGGTGCTCGGCACCCTCTCCCTGTGCGGCAGCGCCACACCGGGTGAGCTCGCTCGCAAGGAGCATGTCCAGCCGCCGTCGATGACCCGCATCGTGGCGCTGCTGGAGTCCAAGGGACTGGTCCGTCTGGAGCCGCACCCCGAGGACCGGCGCCAGAAGGTCGTGACGCGCACCGAGCGGGCCGAGGTCATGCTCGAGGAGAGCCGCGCCAAGCGGAACGCGTTCCTGGCCGCGCTGGTGGAGAACCTCGACGAGGACGAGTGGGCGAAACTCCGCGCCGCCGCCCCCGTGCTGGAGAAGCTCGCGCATCTGTAAGCCGTAGTCGTCGCAAGGAGGCGAACCCTTTTGAGTACGGGACCCGGAGCAGCTTCCGCCCCCGCACCTGATCCCCACGACTCCCCGCCCACCTCCGACACGCTCCCGCGCAAGTCCTCGATGTTCTCCTCCCTGAAGGTCAGGAACTACCGCCTGTTCTTCATGGGACAGGTCGTCTCCAACATCGGCACCTGGATGCAGCGCATCGCCCAGGACTGGCTGGTGCTCAGCCTCACCGGCTCCTCCGCCGCCGTCGGCATCACGACCGCGCTGCAGTTCCTGCCGATGCTGCTCTTCGGCCTCTACGGCGGCGTCCTCGTCGACCGGCTGCGCAAGCGGCCCACGCTGCTCGTGACGCAGTCGGCGATGGGCGTCACCGCGATCGCGCTCGCCGTCCTGACCCTCACCGGCCAGGTCCAGGTGTGGCACGTGTACGTCGCGGCCTTCGCCGTCGGTCTCGCCACGGTCGTCGACAACCCGGCCCGGCAGTCCTTCGTCTCCGAACTGGTCGGCCCCGGGCAGCTGCAGAACGCGGTCAGCCTGAACTCCGCCAACTTCCAGTCCGCCCGCCTGGTCGGCCCCGCCGTCGCGGGCCTGCTGATCACCGGCGTCGGCACCGGCTGGGCCTTCCTCTTCAACGGCCTGTCCTTCGTCGCGCCGCTCACCGGCCTGCTGCTGATGCGGGCCCGCGACCTGCACGTCGTCGAGCGAGCCCCGCGCGGCAAGGGGCAGCTGCGGGAGGGCGTGCGCTATGTCACCGGCCGGCCCGAGCTGATCTGGCCGATCGTCCTGGTCGGCTTCGTCGGCACGTTCGCCTTCAACTTCCCGGTCTACCTCTCGGCCTTCGCGGACGACGTGTTCCACGCGGGCGCGGGCGCGTACAGCATGTTCAACACGCTGATGGCGGTCGGCTCGGTGGTGGGCGCGCTGCTCGCGGCGCGGCGGGGCACGGCCCGGCTGCGTCTGCTGATCCTGGCGGCCATGGCCTTCGGCACCCTGGAGATCCTGGCGGCCACGACCCCGACGCTGTGGATGTTCGCGCTGCTCATGGTCCCGCTGGGTCTGTTCGGCATGACGGTCAACGTCACGACGAACACCAGCATCCAGATGTCCACGGACCCGGCCATGCGCGGCCGCGTCATGGCCCTCTACATGATGGTCTTCCTCGGTGGCTCCCCGGTCGGCGCCCCGATCGTCGGCTGGATCACCGACACGTACGGCGCGCGGGTCGGCCTGGCGACCGGCGGGGCGGTGGCGGCGGTCGCCGCGGCGGTCATCGGCCTGATCCTGGCCCGGGTCGGCAACCTCCGCCTGTCGGTCGGCTGGCACGGCGGCCACCCGCGGGTGCGGTTCGTTCCCCGGGAGCAGGAGGCACTGGCTCCGGCGGCGTAGCCCGGCTCAGTCGCGGGGGAACTCGCCGGTCCTGAGGACGAGGCCGACCACGGTGCCGGTCAGGTCGATCTCGTCCCCGAAGTCGAGACTCAGCTCGCCCCGGTACTCGCCGTCCTTGGGCTTGGTGTGCAGGTGCCAGCGGCCGGTGTACGGGTCCACGATCAGGTACACCGGCACGCCGGCTTCGGCGTAGGCGTCCTTCTTCGGACCGTAGTCGTTCGCCGCGGTCTTCCTGGAGATCACCTCGGCGACGAACTCGACGTCCTCGTAGCGCCACAACCCCTTGGCGTTTTTCGCCGCGCCCTCCGCCATCACGGTCACGTCGGAGGCGAAGCCGTTGAGGTGGCCCGGGTAGTCGACGCGGACGTCGGACTTCACGCGGTTGCGCGGATGCTTGGCGCGCAGCTGTTCGATGAGGTCCGCGATGATGTCCCAGTGGGTGTCCCGCTGAGGCGCCGTGAAGATGTTCCCCCCGACGATCTCGACCTTGTACCCCTCGGGGACGGGCATCGTCTCCACCCAGTCGAACATCATGTCGAGGGTGAGTTCGCCGCTGCTGTCGGCCATGTCGATCCTGTCGTCAAGGGCACTCATAGTGGCGCTCCTCCCCGGCCGCACCGTGGATGGATCCGGCCGCGCGGTACAACGAGACGCAGGGCGACCGGGGCACGCCCGGACCTGGAGGCCGTCTACACCCGCCGCGCCAGCAACTGCCCCGGCCAGTCGTTCTCGCCGAGCGTGAAGGCCTCGGTGCGGGTGAAGCCGTTGGCCTCGTAGTAGCGGACGAGCTTGCCGTCGTCGCCGGCGTAGCAGTCCACCCGGAGCAGGCCCACCCCGGCCCGACGGGTCTCCTCGGCGGCGTGTGCGAGGAGCGCGCTGCCCACGCCGTGCCCCTTGAAGCGGCGGTCGGAGGCCAGCCAGTGGATGTAGCGCTCGGGTTCGCCGGGTGGTGAGAGGTGGGACAGACAGGCGCCGGGCGAGTCGGTGAGGGTGAGGGTGGCGGCCGGGACACGGTCGGCGTCGGCCATGAACACGCTGCCCTCCGCCATGTACCGGCGGACCGACTCCACCGTCTTGGGGCTCTGTGACAGCGGCTTCGTCCCCCACTGCCCCGTGCGCCCCTGGGCGACCAGCCACTCCACACAGCTGTCGAGCATGCCGAGTATCGCGGGGATGTCGTCGGGCCCGCCGTCCCGGATGGTGATCCGCATGGGCTCATGGTGCCAGGCTGGACCCATGAGACTCTTCGCCGCCGTGCTGCCCCCTGACGAGGTGCGCCGGGAGCTCGGCGTCGTGGTCGACGCGTTGCGCGCGCTGCCCGGCGCCGACGGCATGCGCTGGACCGGCCGCCCCGGCTGGCACTTCACGCTGGCCTTCTACGGTGAGGTCGACGAGTCCCTCGTGCCCGAGCTGTCGGCCCGGCTGGAGCGCGCCGCGCACCGTACCGAGCCGTTTTCGCTGGCCCTTCGTGGGGGCGGTCAGTTCGGGCGGGGCAAGGCGTTGTGGGCCGGGGCCGAGGGGGACCTGGCGACCCTGCGGCTGCTCGCCGAGCGGGCGGAGGCGGCGGCGCGGAAGGCGGGGGTGCCGATGGGGGAGCACCGGCGGTACAAGGCCCATCTGACCTTGGCCCGTCGGCGGGAGTCGGGGAGCGTGCGGGCCTACCTGGACGCTCTCGACGCGTTCGCCGGGCGGGCCTGGACGGTGGACGAGCTGGCGCTGGTGCGGAGCAGGCTGCCGACCTCGGGGGTTGCGGGGGAGCAGCCCCGGTACGAGGCGGTCGGGCGTTGGGGGCTCGGCGGGGCCGGTTAGGCTCGGTGGCGTGGACCCGAAAACCCGGAACCGGATCATGGCCGGTGTGCTTGTGCTGATGTTTCTTGTTGTCGCCTTGGCTTCCGTGCTCGGGAGGTAGGGCGGCGGCCGGGGAACTGCGGACGGCTGCTTTCCGGCCGCGGGCCGGTGGGGGCTTGTCGCGCAGTTCCCCGCGCCCCTTACGGGGCGTTCACCAGGCGAAGGCCTCCGGCGACGGGCCCGGACCCGGGAAGATCTCGTCCAGGCCGGTCAGGAGGTCCTCGGGGAGTTCCAGCTCGGAGGCGCGGACGGCGGAGGCGAGCTGGTCGGCGGTGCGGGGGCCGACGATCGGGCCGGTCACGCCGGGACGGGTGAGCAGCCACGCCAGCGCGGCCTCGCCGGGCTCGATGCCGTGCTTGTCGAGCAGGTCCTCGTAGGACTGGATCTGCGCGCGGGTCCCGGGATCGGCGAGCGCGTCGGCCGCGCGGCCGGAGGCGCGGCGCTTGCCCTCGACCTCCTTCTTGAGCACACCGCCCAGCAGACCCCCGTGCAGCGGCGACCAGGGGATCACGCCGAGCCCGTAGTCCTGGGCGGCCGGGATGACCTCCATCTCCGCGCGCCGCTCGGCGAGGTTGTACAGGCACTGCTCGCTGACCAGCCCGATGGTTCCGCCGCGCCGGGCGGCGATCTCGTTGGCCTGGGCGATCTTGTAGCCGGGGAAGTTCGACGACCCGACGTAGAGGATCTTGCCCTGCTGGACCAGGACGTCGATCGCCTGCCAGATCTCGTCGAAGGGGGTGTCCCGGTCGATGTGGTGGAACTGGTAGACGTCGATGTGGTCGGTCTGGAGCCGCTTCAGCGACGCGTCGACGGCGCGCCGGATGTTGACGGCGGAGAGCTTGTCGTGGTTGGGCCAGGCCGGGCCGTCGGCGCCCATGTTCCCGTACACCTTCGTGGCGAGCACGACCTTGTCGCGCCGTCCCTCGCCCTTGGCGAACCAGTTGCCGATGATGCTCTCGGTGCGGCCCTTGTTCTCGCCCCACCCGTAGACGTTGGCCGTGTCGAAGAAGTTGATGCCCGCGTCCAGAGCCGCGTCCATGATGGCGTGGCTGTCGGCCTCGTCGGTCTGCGGGCCGAAGTTCATGGTGCCGAGGACGAGCCGGCTGACCTTGAGTCCCGTGCGTCCGAGCTGCGTGTACTTCATGCTGCCCAGCCAACGTCTTGAAGTGCGCTCCAGGCAAGCGGTATCTCCATGGACATGACCGAACAGCCCGACACCGAGCACCTCGTCCAGCTCCTGGTCACCACCCTCGGCGACTCCCTCCTCGGAGTCTGTCTCCACGGCTCCGCCACCCTCGGCGGCCTGCGCCCGCACAGTGACGTGGACGTGCTGGCGGTGGTGCGCGAGCACACGACGCACGGGCAACGCCGTCGCCTCGTCGAGGAGTTGCTCAAGGTGTCGGGGCTGGGGGAGGGGCGGCGGCCTGTCGAGATGACCCTGGTCGTGCAGGACGACATACGGCCCTGGCGGTACCCGCCCGCCTGCGAGTTCCTCTACGGGGAGTGGCTGCGCGAGGAGTTCGTGCGCGGGGCCACCCCGGCGCCCGGGCCCAACCCCGATCTCGCCCCCGTCCTCACGATGGTCCTGCTCGCCGACGCCCCGTTGTACGGCCCCCGGCCCGCCGAACTGCTCGACCCCGTGCCGGTCGCCGACCTGCGGCGGGCCATCGTCGCCGGCGTGCCGGAGCTCATGGCGGAGGTGGAGACCGACACGCGCAACGTGCTGCTCACCCTCGCCCGGGTGTGGACCACGCTCGACACCGGGAGCATCCGGTCGAAGGACGCCGCCGCCGAGTGGGCGATCGGACGGCTGCCCGCCGGGCACCGGCCCGCCCTGGCCCACGCCCGGGCCGTCTACCTGGGGGAGGAGGAAGAGCGCTGGGACGGCCTGGCGCCCCGGGCCTGCGCGGAGTTCCTGGCCCGGATGATCAACGGGAGTTACTCGGCGTAGGGCTCGGCCAGGTCCCAGGCCTGGTACATCGCCTCCGCGAACGCCGCCGCGATCTTGTGCTCGCCGCTCGCGCTGGGGTGGGTGCCGTCGTAGGTGTCGATGTCGACGGCGTACGACGACGGGAGCGAGGCGAGGAGGATGGGGGAGCCGGGCTCGTCGAGGTCGGCGGCCGTCTTCGCCAGCAGTTCGTTGAAGCGGGCGACCTCGCCGGCGAAGGGGGCGTCCGTCTCGGCCCGTACGTTCGGGATCACCGGCAGCCACACCATCCGCACCCGCCGGTTCGCCGCCCGCGCCTCGGCCGTGAAGGCCCGGACGTTGTCGGCGGTCTGCTCGGCGTTCGTGTAGAAGCCCAGGTCGATGAGGCCGAGGGAGACCAGGAGGACGTCCGCGCGGCACGACCGCACCGCCTCGCCGATCAGCGGCGCCATGTGCAGCCAGCCCTCGCCCCAGCCGGCCAGATGGCCACGCGGGAAGTCAGGTTCGGCGTAGGCGTACGACTCCGGGGCCTCGGTGAGCTTGTCGTACAGCGTCTCGCGCGGACCGACGAGGGTGCAGGGGCCGCCGCAGGACCGGGACAGGTGCTGCCACAGCCGGTAGCGCCACGTGTGTTCGCCCGCGCTTCCGATCGTCATGGAGTCACCGACGGGCATGAACCTGAGCATCCGCTCATCATCCTGGATCACCACGCCGGGTGGGGTGTGAGTCGGGCCACGCGCGGTGCCCGGCCGTTCGTGCTCTGCCCGCTGAACCGCCGAGCGGGATGGCAGTCTTGGGGCATGCGCAGACCCTTCGCCCTCCTCGCCGGGGCCCTCCTCGTGGGCGCCTTCGCCGTGCCCGCCTCCGCCGCAGACGCCGACGAGGACTTCACCATCAAGGACCCGCGCATCACGGAGTCCAGCGGACTGGCCGCCTCCCGCCTCCACCCCGGCATCTACTGGACGCACAACGACAGTGACGACGGGCCCTACATCTACGCCGTCGACAGCAGGACCGGCGAGACCGTCGCCCGCCTCACCCTCACCGGCATCGGCACGCCCCGGGACGTCGAGGCCATCTCCATCGGGCCGGACAACCGGATCTACGTCGGCGACATCGGGGACAACCTCGGCGGCAGCTGGCCCCACGTGTGGATCTACGAACTGCCCGAGCCCAAGACGCTGAAGGACCAGACGATCCGGGCCACGCAGTACGTCGTGAAGTACTCCGACGGGGCCCGCGACGCCGAGTCCCTCGTCGTGCACCCGAAGACCGGCCGTGTCTACATCGTCGACAAGAACGAGAAGGGCGGACACCTCTACGAGGGGCCGGCCGAGCTCTCCGCCTCCGGGACCAACGTCTTCGAGCCCGTCGCGGCCGTCCCCGACCTGGAGGCCACCGACGCCACGCTCTCCCCGGACGGCGAACACCTCGTCGTCCGCAGTTACTTCGGCGCGATCGCGTACGACTGGAACGGCGGGAAGATCAAGCGCAAGCAGCGGCTCGGTGTGCCGTTCCTCGGGCAGGGCGAGTCCGTCACCTACACCGCCGACGGCAAGCGGCTCATGTACGGCGCGGAGGGAGCCGACAGCTCCGTGGAAGGGCAGGACGCGCCCGGGGGCGGCGGGAACGCGTCGTCCGGCAGCGGGAGTTCGGCCGCCCGGGACGGCGGCGACAGCGGCGACGGGCTGAGCGGCAACCTCAAGACCGGCGCCATCGCCGTGGCCGTCGCCTGCGTCGCCCTGCTCGGTCTGCGCGGGCTGCGCCGCCGGAGGTAGCGGGCAGAGGGTTGCTCAGAAGCTGCTCATGGGCTGTTCACGGGGCTGACTCGCGGCGGCGTCGCGCCACGAGCACCTCCAGTCCGTCCAGGATCCGCTGCAGCCCGAACTCGAAGTGGTCGAAGTCGGGACCGAAGGTGTCCTCGGAGAGCGACGCCATGACCGGGTAGCGGCCCGAGGCCATGGCCTTCTCCAGGTGCGGCACCTGCGCCTGCCAGAACTCGGCGTCCGTCAGGCCCGTCCGGCGCTCCGCCTCCCGCTCGTACAGCTGCGTGCGGGCGGCCCCGACGACATACCCGTCGATCATGATGATCGCGGAGAGCAGTTCGGGGTCGGTCAGGCCCATCGGGCGGATCCGGGTGAGGACCTTCTCCATGCCGTCGAGGGCACCCGGGCCGAGGACCGGCCGGGACTGGTTGACCTGGAGCAGCCAGGGGTGGCTGCGGTAGAGGGCGAGGGTCGAGCGGCCCAGCGCCTCCAGAGCGGCGCGCCAGCCGCCGTCGCCGAGGTCGGCCGGGTCGTCGGAGCGGTGCTGCACCCGGTCCAGCATGAGGTCGAGCAGTTCGCCCTTGCCGGGGACGTACCGGTACAGCGACATGGTGCCGGTGCCGAGTTCCGCGGCCACGCGGCGCATGGACAGCCCCTCCAGGCCCTCCGCGTCCGCCACCTGGACGGCCGCTTCCACGATCCGGTCCAGGGTGAGGGTCGGTTTGGGGCCCCGGCTGGGCCGCCGGCCGGTGTCCCACAGCAGTTCGAGGGTGCGGGCGATGTCGCCGCTGCCGCTGGTCTCGGTACCGCCGCTGCCACTCGTACCGCTCGTGCCGCTCGTCATGGAGCCCAGCTTAGGTCCCGCGTCCAAAAAACTGAGTACGACGTACGCGTAATCGAGTACGCTGTACTCAGTTCGGTGCCGGCAGAGGGCACGGGCACACGGGAGGGGCAGCATGGACGGATACGCGGTGCGGGCGGAGGCGATGGAGAAGCGGTACGGCGAGAAACACGCCCTCGACGGTTTCGACCTGGAGGTGCGCGAGGGCACGGTGCACGGTCTGCTCGGGCCGAACGGGGCGGGCAAGACCACCGCCGTCCGTATCCTGTCCACCCTGATCAGGCTGGACGGGGGCCGGGCGACGGTCGCCGGTCTCGACGTGGCCCGGCAGCCGCGCGAGGTGCGGGCCCAGATCGGGCTGACCGGGCAGTACGCGGCGGTGGACGAGGTGCTCACCGGCCGCCAGAACCTGGAGATGTTCGGCCGCCTGTTCCACCTGGGCGGCAGGCGGGCCCGGCTGCGGGCCGCCGAACTGCTGGAGCAGTTCGACCTCACCGACGCCGCCGACCGGGGCGTCGGCAAGTACAGCGGCGGCATGCGGCGCCGCCTCGACCTCGCCGCGTCGATGATCCTCGCCCCCGCGGTCCTCTTCCTCGACGAGCCGACGACCGGTCTCGACCCCCGCAGCCGTGGCGAGGTCTGGGACTCCGTACGGGCGTTGGTGGCGGGCGGCACCACCGTGCTGCTGACCACGCAGTACCTGGAGGAGGCCGACCGGCTCGCCTCGCACATCACCGTCATCGACCAGGGGAGGGCCATCGCCGACGACACCCCGGACGGTCTGAAGAACCTGGTCGGCGGCGACCGGATCGAAGTGGTGGTCGCCGAGCGGGCCGAGATCCCGCGGGTGGTGAAGGTGGTCGCCCGGGTCGCGGACGGCGAACCCGAGTCCGACGAGACCGAGTTGCGGGTGCACGCCCCGGTCGCCGACCGGGTCACGGCACTCACCGACGTGGCGCGGACCCTGAAGGACGAGGGCGTCCGCGTCGAGGACATCGGGCTGCGCAGGCCCAGCCTCGACGACGTGTTCCTGCGCCTGACCGGACACCGGACCGAGAAGGAGCCCACCGCATGAGCGCCGTCGACCTGACCGGCCCCGCCGCGCGCGGCCGCACGTACTGGCTGCTCGCGGACTGCTGGAACATCGTCCGCCGCGGCCTGACCCACTACCAGCGCCAGCCCGCCAACATCGCCTGGCAGCTGGGCTTCCCGATCCTCTCCGTGCTGCTCTACGGCTATGTCTTCGGCAGCGCGATGAAGGTGCCGGGCGGCGGGGACTACAAGGACTTCCTGATGCCCGGGATGTTCGTGATGACGATGGCGTTCGGCTTCATGAACACCGCGACCGTCGTGGTCTACGACTCCACCAAGGGTGTCATCGACCGCTTCCGTTCCATGCCCATGGCCTCCTCCGCCGTGGTGGCCGGGCGCGGGGTCACCGATCTGATCGTCGCCTGCGCCGAGTTGGCGATCATGATGCTCACCGCGCTGGCCATGGGCTGGCGGCCGGACGGGGGCTTCAACTTCCTCGCCGCGTTCGGGCTGCTGCTGTGGCTGCGATTCGCGCTGATCTGGATCGGGGTGTGGCTCGGGCTGCTCGTGCCCAACCCGGAGGCCGCGGGCGGGCTGTTCGCGGTCGCCTTCCCGCTGACGATGATCTCCAGCGTCTTCGTCGCCCCGCAGCTCATGCCCGACTGGCTGGGCTGGGTGGCGGCCTGGAACCCGATCTCCTCCACGGCGGCGGCCGCCCGCGACCTGTTCGGGACGCCGGTCGGCGGTGGCGACTCGTGGGTCGAGCAGCACGCGCTGCTGATGGCCGGAGTGTGGCCGGTGATCCTGACGGTGATCTTCCTGCCGTTGGCGGTGCGGCGGTTCAAGAAGCTGAGCCGGTAGGGGGCTTGGTGGATGCGACACCTCCCGGAGTCTTGACGTGCTCATGTTGCGTCAGTTCTCTGGGAGGTGCGCGGCATGATGGGAGCGCTCCCATTCAGTTCCGGGTGCCGTGCCTCCCCCGAGAGGAAGCAGCCACATGTTCCGCACTCTGCGCAGAGCGCTGTGTGTTGCCGCGGCGCTCCTGTTACCGCTCGCCGGTGTGCAGTCGGCACAGGCCGACGCGGGCACGAAGGCCGCCGGCGGCGGCTACTGGCACACCAGCGGCCGGCAGATCCTGGACGCGGCCGGGCAGCCGGTCCGTATCGCCGGCATCAACTGGTTCGGCTTCGAGACCGACAGCCACGTCGTCCACGGCCTGTGGGCCCGCGACTACAAGAGCATGATCGACCAGATGAAGTCGCTGGGCTACAACACCATCCGGATGCCCTACAGCGACGACATCCTCAAGTCCGGCACCATGCCCGACAGCATCAACTTCGACGGCAAGAACACCGACCTGCGCGGGCTGACGTCGTTGCAGGTCCTGGACCGGATCGTGGCCTACGCCGGACAGGCCGGACTCAAGATCGTCCTCGACCGGCACCGCCCGGACGCGGCGGGCCAGTCGGCGCTCTGGTACACGGCGTCGGTCCCCGAGTCGACGTGGATCACCAACCTCAAGGCTCTGGCGACGCGTTACAAGGGCAACTCCACGGTCGTCGGCATCGACCTGCACAACGAGCCCCACGACCCCGCCTGCTGGGGCTGCGGCGACACAGCCCGGGACTGGCGGCTGGCCGCCCAGCGCGCGGGCAACGCGGTGCTGTCCGCCAACCCCGAGCTGCTGATCATGGTCGAGGGTGTGCAGTCGTACAACGGCACGAACGGCTGGTGGGGCGGCAACCTGATGGGCGTCGCCCAGTACCCGGTCCAGCTGGACGTTCCGGGCCGGCTGGTCTACTCGGCCCATGACTACGCCACGTCGGTGGCCCAGCAGCCGTGGTTCAGCGACCCGGCCTTCCCGTCCAACCTGCCGGGGATCTGGGACAAGTACTGGGGATACGTCTTCAAGCAGAACATCGCGCCGGTGTGGCTCGGCGAGTTCGGCACGACGCTCCAGTCGGCGGTGGACCAGAAGTGGCTGGCGGAGCTGGTGAAGTACCTGCGCTCGACCTCCACGTACGGCGCCGACAGCTTCCAGTGGACGTTCTGGTCCTGGAACCCCAACTCCGGTGACACGGGCGGCATCCTGAAGGACGACTGGCAGACCGTGGACACGGTGAAGGACGGGTACCTGGCGGCCGTGAAGGCGCCGGGCTTCACAGGCGGCGGCTCCGGGCCCGGTCCGGGCGACCCGGGTGACCCGGGCGGCCCCGGCGGCGGCACGGCCGCCTGTACCGCCGCGTACACCGTCAGCAGCGAATGGGGCGGCGGCTTCAACGCCGAGGTGAAGGTGACCAACACGAGTGCCGTTCCGCTGAAGTCCTGGAAGGTGAGCTGGACGTGGAGCGGGTCCCAGAAGGTCACGAGCATGTGGAACGCGTCGCACACCCAGAGCGGGGCGACCGTCACGGCGGTGAACGCCGCGCACAACGGGAGCGTGCCGGTCGGGGGTTCTGCGAGCTTCGGCTTCGGCGGTGCGCCCGGTGGCGGGGGCGCGCCGAGTGTGAGTTGTACGGCGACCTGAGCGCGGGGTGACGCGGGGGCGCCCGGTGCTCGCCGGGCGCCCCCATGGAGTGCTTTGTCGGTATTGCCGGAACTCCCCCTGTCTGAGGGGAGTCTGAGAGCAGGCTATGACTCGATTCGGTCAAGTCTTGGTCGAAAACGTACGTGCGTGGCGCGCTCTTCCGAAACGATGCGGCACGGCCCGCGTCACTCGCGGGCCTGACCCCCCTCACCGTTCTGAGAGAACTCCATGAGAAGAAGCGCAGCCGTACTGTGCGGCGCGACCGTCGTACTGGCCGGGACGCTCACCGCCGTCCCCGCCAGCGCCAGCGCGTCGCACTCCGCGAACACCGCCCTGACCGCCGCCGCGAAGCTCACCTGGAAGAAGTGCGGTACGGACGACGTCCCGACGCTCCAGTGCGCGTCGGTGAAGGTGCCGCTCGACTACGCGAAGCCGCGGGGGAAGCAGATCACGCTGGCGCTGTCCCGCGTGCCGCACACCGCGCCGAAGTCCCAGGGCCCGCTGCTCGTCAACCCCGGCGGCCCCGGCGGCAGCGGCCTGTCCCTGGCCGGGTTCGTCGCGTCCTCGCTGCCCAAGGAGGTCGCCGCACAGTACGACGTCATCGGCTTCGACCCGCGCGGAGTGGGCAAGAGCCAGCCCGCCCTCGACTGCAAGCCGGGCCACTTCGACCCGGTGCGCCCCGACTCCGTGCCCAGCACGCCGGCGCTGGAGAAGGCCAACATCGCGCGGGCCAAGTCCTTCGCCAAGGCCTGCGGCGAGAAGTACAAGGACGTCCTGCCGTACATCGACACGGTCAGCGCCGTGAAGGACATGGACTCGATCCGCAAGGCCCTCGGCGCATCGAAGATCAACTACTTCGGCTACTCGTACGGCACCTACCTCGGCGCGGTCTACGCCAAGCTGTTCCCCGAGCGGGTCCGGCGCCTGGTGCTGGACTCGATCGTCGACCCGACCGGCGTCTGGTACGACGACAACCTCCAGCAGGACTACGCCTTCGACAAGCGTCACAAGGCGCTCATGGCCTGGATCGCCAAGTACGACTCCACCTACAAGCTCGGCAAGAACCCGGCCGCGATCGAGGCCAAGTGGTACGCCATGCGGGCGGCCCTCGCCAAGAAGCCGGCGGGCGGCAAGGTGGGCGCCTCCGAACTGGAGGACATCTTCATACCCGGCGGCTACAACAACGCCTACTGGCCCACCCTCGCGCAGACGTTCGCGGCCTACGTCAACGACCACGACACCGCCGCGCTGGTCAAGGCGTACGACGACATCGCCGCCATCGACGCCTCCGGCGACAACGGCTACAGCGTCTACACCGCGGTGCAGTGCCGTGACGCGTCCTGGCCGCGCGACTTCAAGCAGTGGCGCAAGGACAACTGGGCGGTGTACGAGAAGGCTCCGTTCATGGCCTGGAACAACGCCTGGTACAACGCGCCGTGCGCGTTCTGGCCGACGAAGTCGCTGAAGCCGGTGAACGTCTCCAATGCCAAGCTCCCGCCGGTGCTGCTGTTCCAGGCGACGGACGACGCGGCCACCCCCTACGAGGGCGGTGTCACCATGCACCGGCTGCTGAAGGGCTCCAGCCTGGTGGTCGAGCAGGGCGGCGGCAACCACGGCATCACGCTGAGCGGCAACGCCTGCCTCGACAAGCACCTCGCCACGTACCTGACCAACGGCAAGGTCCCGCACGGCAGCGGCGTGGCCGACGCGGTCTGCAAGAAGACCGCCGACCCGAAGCCGCAGGCGACGGCGCGGAAGACGCCGAGCGCGACGCAGTCGACGGCCGCGACGGCCGGTGCCGGTCTGCCCGGGATCCTGGGGTCCGGCCGCTGACCGTGCCTCTCGTGGCCCTTGCCCGAGCATGACCCGAGCATGAAGAGAGGGCGCCCCGCACACGCGGGGCGCCCTCCGTCACGTGCGGGAGAAGATCAAAGCTTCTCGATCACGTAGTCGACGCACTTCGTCAGCGCCTCGACGTCCGCCGGGTCGATCGACGGGAACATCGCGACGCGGAGCTGGTTGCGGCCGAGCTTGCGGTAGGGCTCGGTGTCGACGATGCCGTTGGCGCGCAGGACCTTGGCGACGGCGGCCGCGTCGACCTCGTCCGTGAAGTCGATCGTGCCGATGACCGCCGAGCGCTTGGCCGGGTCGGTGACGAACGGGTTCGCGAACTTGACGTCCTCGGCCCAGCCGTACAGCGTCCGCGCGGAGGTGGCGGTGCGGCGCACCGACCAGTCAAGGCCGCCCTGGCCGTTGATCCACTCCAGCTGCTCGTTGAGCAGGAACAGGCTGGCGAGGGCCGGGGTGTTGTACGTCTGGTTCTTGCGGGAGTTGTCGATCGCCGTCGGCAGCGAGAAGAACTCCGGGACGTGCCGGCCGGACGCGTGGACGCGCTCGGCGCGCTCGATCGCCGCCGGGGAGAAGACGCCGATCCAGAGGCCGCCGTCGGAGGCGAAGGACTTCTGGGGGGCGAAGTAGTAGACGTCCGTCTCGGCGATGTCGACGGGCAGGCCGCCGGCGCCCGAGGTGGCGTCCACGACGACCAGGGCGCCCTCGTCGGCATCGGCCACGCGCTTGATCGGCATGGCCACACCGGTCGAGGTCTCGTTGTGGGTGAGGGCGTAGACGTCGACGCCCGCCTCGGCGACCGGCTCGGGGTGGGTGCCCGGGTCGCTGGAGATGACGTCCGGCTCGGCCAGCCAGGGCGCGAGCTTCGCGGCCTTCGCGAACTTGGAGGAGAACTCGCCGAAGCTGAGGTGCTGCGACTTGTTCTCGATCAGGCCGTGCGTCGCGACGTCCCAGAACGCGGTGGAGCCGCCGTTGCCGAGGACCACCTCGTAGCCGTCGGGGAGCTGGAACAGCTCACGGATGCCCTCGCGCACCTTGCCGACAAGGTTCTTGACGGGTGCCTGGCGGTGGGAGGTGCCCATGAGGGAGGTGCCGGTGGCGGCCAGCGCGTCCAGCGCTTCCGTCCGCACCTTGGAGGGGCCCGCGCCGAAACGTCCGTCGGCGGGCTTGATGTCAGCGGGAATCTGGATCTCAGCCACGGAGGGGAGCGTAGCCGTTTCCGGAAACCTGGGCGAAACCTCGTCCGTCCGGTGAGACGGCGTCTGGACGGTGGCGCGGCCGGTGCGCGGGCGCGGGGTCGTCACTGTCAGTGGTCGCGTGCATGCTGGAGGCATGACGGATCTTCGGCACGGCACGGATCTGACGGCTCTCGAAGGCGAGTTGCGCGAGGTCGTCCGCGGTGACGTCGGCTTCGGGGTCACCGCGCGGGCGCTTCTCACCATGGACGCGTCCAACTACCGGCGGGTGCCGCACGGGGTCGTGGCGCCGAGAGACGCCGATGACGTGGCGGCGGTGCTGGAGGTGTGCCGTGCGCGGGATGTGCCGGTGGTGGCGCGGGGCGGCGGGACGTCCATCGCGGGGCAGGCGACCGGTACGGGGGTGGTGCTGGACTTCACCCGGTACATGAACCGGCTCGTGTCCCTGGATCCCGCGGCGCGTACGGCCGTCGTGCAGCCGGGGCTGGTGCTCGACCGGCTCCAGGAGGCCGCCGCCCCGCACGGGCTGCGGTTCGGGCCGGATCCGTCCACGCACAGCCGGTGCACGCTCGGCGGCATGATCGGCAACAACGCGTGCGGCTCGCACTCGGTGGCGTGGGGCACCACCGCGGACAGTGTGCGCGAGCTGGACGTGATCACCTCGCGGGGGCGGCGGTTGCGGCTCGGTCCGGACTGGGCCGGGGCGCCGGACGGGCTGCGAGAGCTGGTCGACGGGGAACTGGCCCGATTGCGTACGGGCTTCCCGGAGCTGCCCCGCCGCATCTCCGGGTACGCCCTGGACCCCCTGCTGCCCGAGCGGGGCGCCGACGTGGCCCGGTCCTTCTGCGGTTCCGAGGGCACGCTGGGCGTCCTGACCGAGGCGGTCGTACGACTGGTCGAGGCGCCCCGCGCCCGTGCGCTGGCCGTGCTGGCGTATCCCGACGAGAGCGCGGCGGCGGAGGCCGCCGCCGGGCTGCTGCCGTTCGGGCCGCTGACGGTGGAGGGCATGGCGGCGGACCTGGTGCCGTCCGCGACCGCGCTGCCCCGGGGCGGGGCCTGGCTGTTCGTGGAGACCGGCGGGGAGTCGGCCGAGGAGGCACGCGCGCGTGCGGAGGCGATCGTGCGGGCGGCCGACGTGGTGGACGCGCTCGTGGTCACCGACCCGGCGGGGCAGCGGGCGCTGTGGCGGATCCGGGAGGACGCGAGCGGTACGGCGACCAGGATGCCGGACGGCAGAGAGGCGTGGCCGGGGTGGGAGGACTGCGCGGTGCCGCCCGCCCGGCTCGGAGCGTATCTGCGGGACTTCCGGGGGCTGCTCACCGCGCACGGGCTGCGCGGCACGCCCTACGGGCACTTCGGCGACGGCTGCATCCACGTCCGGATCGACTTCGACCTGCTGACGGAGCCGGGCGTCGCCCGTTTCCGCCGCTTCTCGGAGGAGCTCGCGGAGCTGGTGGTGGCGCACGGCGGCTCGCTCTCCGGGGAGCACGGCGACGGGCAGGCGCGGGCGGAGCTGCTGCCCAGGATGTACGGGCCGGAGATGGTCGGCCTCTTCGAGCGGGCGAAGGGGGTGTGGGACCCGGACGACCTGCTGAATCCCGGGATGCTGGTGCGCCCCGCTCCCCTCGACACGGGCCTGCGCTTCTCCGTCCTGCCGCGCGAGCCGGTCGACGTCGCCTTCGGCTACCCCTCGGACGGCGGTGACTTCTCGGCGGCGGTGCGGCGCTGCGTGGGTGTCGCCAAGTGCCGTACGACGTCGGTGTCCGGCTCCGCCGTCATGTGCCCGTCCTTCCGGGCGACCGGCGAGGAGGAGCACTCCACGCGCGGGCGGGCCCGGCTGCTGCACGAGATGCTCGCCGGTGAGGTCGTGACCGACGGCTGGCGCTCGACCGAGGTGCGGGACGCCCTGGACCTGTGCCTGTCCTGCAAGGGCTGCCGCTCGGACTGCCCGGTCGAGGTCGACATGGCCACGTACAAGGCGGAATTCCTCCACCACCACTACGCCGGCCGCCGCCGCCCGGCCGCGCACTACGCGATGGGCCGGCTGCCGCTGTGGCTCCGTGCCGTGTCCCGTACGCGCACGGCGGCGCTGGTCAACCTGCTCGCCCGGACACGCCCCCTCGCGTGGACGGCGAAACGGCTGGGCGGCATCGCGCCCGAGCGGGAGATCCCGCGGGTGGCGACACGGACCTTCAGCAGGTGGTGGGAGCGGCGGCGGGGCGCTGCGGAGGGATCGCGCGGCGACCTGGTCGTCCTGTGGCCCGACACCTTCACCGAGCACCTCTCGCCCTCCGTCGGGCAGGCCGCAGTGCGGGTGCTGGAGGCGGCCGGGCTGCGGGTCGCGCTGCCTCCGACGGTACGTCTGGAGAAAGCCCCGGTGGGCGACGGCAGGACGGTCGCCCTCGACCCGCTGTCCCTGCTGCGGGGCCGGGGCCGGGTCTGCTGCGGGCTGACGTACGTGTCGACGGGCCAGCTGGACCGGGCCCGGGCCGTCATGCGCCGCACGCTGGACCTGATGGAGCCGGTGCTGGACACCGGTGCCCCGGTGGTGGTGCTGGAGCCGAGCTGCGCCGCGGCCCTGCGCACCGACCTCCCCGAGCTGCTGCACGACGACCCGCGCGCGGCCCGCCTCGCCGCCAAGGTCCTCACCTTCGCGGAGACGCTGGAGCGCCACGCCCCGGACTGGACCCCGCCGCGTGTGGACCGCCCGGTGGCCGGCCAGACCCACTGCCACCAGCACGCGGTCCTGGGCGACGCCGCCGACCGCCGGCTGCGCGCGGCCGCTCACCTCTCCGGTGAACTCAGCGGCGGCTGCTGCGGCCTCGCCGGGAACTTCGGCTTCGAGAAGGGCCACTACGAGGTGTCCACCGCGTGCGCGGAGGACCAGCTCCTCCCGTCGGTACGGGACGCCCCGGACGGCGCGGTGCTCCTGGCGGACGGCTACTCCTGCCGTACGCAGCTGGAGCAGCTGGCGGGCGTGCGCGGGAGGCATCTGGCGGAGGTGCTCGCGGACGCGCTGGAGGCGGAGCGACCGGACGCTTGAGTCGTTCGGGCCACGGGACGGGCGGACGCGAGTGTCTCGGCCCGGGGACGGCCGGAGCCGCTCCTAGGCTCTCGGCACCAGCCAACCGAAGGAGCCCGCCCATGCCGCCCACCAACGTCCGCGTCCAGCCCATCACCCGCGACGAGCACCTCGCCTTCGTCCGGGCCCGCCCCTCCGCCAGCCACACCCAGGTGCCGTCCTGGGGTGAGGTGAAGCCCGACTGGCGGGCGGACAGCCTGGGCTGGTTCGACGAGAGCGGGCAGCTCGTCGGCGCGGGGCTGGTCCTGCTGCGCCCCCTGCCCGGGCCGAGTCTGCCGGGACTGCGGCGGTACCTCGCCTACCTGCCCGAGGGCCCGCTGATCGACTGGCAGGCGCCCGGCCTGGACCGTCTGCTGCGGCCGCTGGTCGAGCACCTGCGGCGGCGCGGCGCCTTCGCGGTCCGTATGGGCCCGCCGGTCGTGGTGCGCCGCTGGGACGCCGAGGCGGTCAAGGCCGGGATCGCGGATCCGAAGGCCCGGCGGCTGAGTGACGTCCGGCCGACGTCGTGCGACCCCGGCGCGGACCAGGTCGCCGACATCCTGCGCCGGACGGGCTGGCGGCGGACCGAACCCGGCGGCGAGGACGGCTTCGCCGCGGGACAGCCCCGGTACGTCTTCCAGGTGCCGTTCGCCGGACGCTCGCTGGACGACATCCGCGGGGGTCTGAACCAGCAGTGGCGGCGCAACATCGGCAAGGCGGAGAAGGCCGGCGTGAAGGTCGTACGCGGTGACTACGCGGACCTGCCGGCCTTCCACGAGCTGTACACGGAGACCGCCGAGCGGGACCGCTTCCTCCCGCGGCCGCTGCCCTACTTCCAGCGCATGTGGAACGCGCTCACCGCCGAGCACCCGGACCGCATGCGGCTCTATCTCGCGTCCCACGACGGCGAGGTGCTGGCCGCCGCGACCATGCTGACCGTCGGCGACCACGTCTGGTACTCCTACGGCGCCTCCACCGGCCGCCGGCGCGAGGTCCAGGCGAGCAGCGCCGTGCAGTGGCGCATGATGACCGACGCCCACGAACTCGGCGCCACCGTCTACGACCTGCGCGGCATCACCGACACCCTGGAGGAGTCCAGCCACCTGCTGGGCCTGCTCCGGTTCAAGGTGGGCACCGGCGGTGAGGCCGTCGAGTACCTCGGCGAATGGGACTTCCCGCTCAACCGGCTGCTCTACAAGGCGCTGAACCTGTACCTGGCGCGGCGCTGAGAAGCCCGCATTCCGAGACAGGGGCATAAACGGTTCACGCCCCTGACCGAGTCCATTACTCTGGACTTGACAGTACACCTGGGTGCACGTCACCGTGCAACACGGTACGCCCGCACCCGAACCGAGCACAGGACCGCCCCGTGACCACCCCCGGCAGCGCCACCACGTCCCAGCCCGCGACCTCCGTCGCCCCGGCACCGGCCGGTGCGCCGCGCCGCCTCGGCCCTCTCGGGTCACCGGGGTCCCTCGGGCCCGTGGGACTGGTGCTCGCGGGCGGGATCTCGGTGCAGTTCGGCGGGGCACTGGCGGTGACCCTGATGCCGCGTGCGGGTGCCCTCGGAGTGGTGGCGCTGCGCCTGCTCGTGGCGGCGGTCGTCCTGCTGCTGGTCTGCCGTCCGCGGCTGCGCGGCCACTCGCCCACCGACTGGGGCACGGTCGTCGTCTTCGGCATCACCATGACCGGGATGAACGGCCTCTTCTACCAGGCCGTCGACCGCATCCCGCTGGGTCCCGCGGTCACCCTGGAGGTCCTCGGCCCGCTCGCCCTCTCGGTCCTGGCATCCCGCCGCGCGATCAACGCCGTCTGGGCGGCGCTCGCCCTCGCCGGTGTCTTCCTCCTCGGCGGCGGAGGCTTCAGCAGTCTCGACCCCACAGGGGCGGCCTTCGCCCTGGGCGCCGGAGCCATGTGGGCGGCATACATCGTCTTCAGCGCCCGTACGGGCCGCCGCTTCCCGCAGGCGGACGGCCTGGCCCTGGCGATGGCGGTGGGCGCGCTGCTCTTCCTGCCCCTGGGCATCGCCGAGTCCGGTGCGAAGCTGCTCGACCCGGTGACGCTGGGCCTGGGCGCGGCGGTGGCCCTGCTCTCCTCGGTGCTGCCCTACACCCTCGAACTGCTCGCCCTGCGCCGCCTGCCCGCCTCCACCTTCGCGATCCTCATGAGCCTCGAACCGGCCATAGCCGCGGCGGCCGGCTTCCTCGTCCTCGACCAGGCCCTCACGGCCATGCAGGCCGCCGCCATCGCGCTCGTCATCGCGGCGAGCATGGGCGCGGTACGGACCCAGGTGGGCCGCGGCCGTGGCCGCAAGAAGACGGCGGCACTGGAGAGCACGGGGCTGGAAGGCTAGGTTCCCAGGGCTCATGCCCTGGGGGCAGAACCGTCAGAGCGGGTTGAGGCGGGCCTTGAGCAGGCAGAACTCGTTGCCCTCGGGGTCCGCGAGCACATGCCACGGTTCCTCGCCCGTCTGGCCGATGTCGGCCGGGCGCGCCCCCAGCTTCAGGAGGCGTTCGAGCTCGGCGTCCTGATCGCGGTCAGTGGCGTTGACGTCGATGTGCAGCCGGGTCTTCCCCGGCTCCGGCTCGTCCCTGCGGCTGAGGACGATCGTCGGCTGGGGGCCGCCGAACCCTTCACGCGGCCCGATCTCGAAGTACTCGTTCTCCTCACGGTCGAGCACCACGAAGTCCAGGACCTCGCACCAGAACCGCGCCAGCGCCTCGGGATCGCGGCAGCCGAGCACGAGTTCACTGATACGACATGCCATGGACGGGACCTACTCTCAGCGTGGGAACTGCCGGTCGGCCCGTGCGCGGAACCCGTGGGCTCCCCGCACGGGGCACACGCCCGAGACCGTACCCGGCGAGGCCGGACGGGCGCGACGGGTTTTCGGGCGTCTCCCACCCCGAAATATCCGCACCGGGAGCGGAGTTGAGCCGACCATGACCCAAACCCCGGCGCCTCGCCCCCTGTCCGACGAAGCCCTCTCCCAGCTGCTCGGAACACAGCAGTTCGGCACCCTCGCCACCGTCAAGCGCAATGGCCGCCCCCACCTGACCACCATGCTCTACCACTGGGACCCGGAGGCCCGCATCGTGCGGTTCTCGACGACAGCCGACCGCGTCAAGGTCAGACAACTACGGCACGACCCGAAGGCCGCGCTGCACGTGCAGGGCGGCAACGTCTGGTCGTTCGCCGTCGCGGAGGGCGAGGCCGAGGTCTCCGACGTCACCACGGTCCCCGGTGACGAGGTGGGGCGGGAACTGCTCGGCATCGTCCCGGAGGGTGCCCGGCCGGAGGACGAGGCCGCGTTCCTGGAGCAGTTGGTCGCCGAACGCCGGGTGGTCGTCCGCCTGAAGGTGGACCGGCTGTACGGGACGGCCCTCGACATCGACGGGTAACACCCGACAACCGGTGTCCGGCAGTCAGACCGTCTCGTCGAGCAGTCGGCGATGTTCGGCGGGCAGCCGCAGCCGAGCCCCGGCGAGCGCTTCGTCGAGTTGCTCCGGTGTGCTGACGCCGACGACCGGGGTGGCGGCCGGCTCACCGCCGGTCAGCCAGGCCAGCACGACCTGGTTCCGGCTCACTCCGAGGTCCCCGGCCACCTTGTCCAGGGCCTCGAGCCGCCGGGAGGTGCCGGGGTGGTCGTAGGCATCGGGCAGCGGTTGGTCCGGGCGGCTGTAGAAACCGTGCAACAGGGCGGTGTACACCCACAGGGACACGTCCGGTTCGCTGTCGACGTAGTCGATGACCTCGTCGGTGACCCAGCCGAACCGGTGGGCCTGGCCGGGCACCGGCACGCCGGGGCGGGGCTGGAGATAGGAATGGCGCAACTGGAGCGCGGTGTAGCCGGCCCAGCCGTTGTCCCTGGCGATCTGCCGGGCCCGTTCCACGCGCCACACCGGGTGGTTGGAGCAGCCCAGCCGGCCCACCGCCCCCTCGGCGACGAGCGCGCCGAAAGCCTCGGCGGACTCGGCCAGGGGGACCGCGCGGTCCTCCATGTGGGCCCAGTACAGGTCGATCCGGTCGGTTCCCAGCCGGCGCAGGCTGCCCTCCAGAGCGGCCCTGACGGCCCGTGCCGACAGTCCTTCGCGGCTGGCCGGCCAGTCGCCGGGGCCGACGGGCTGGGCACCCGCCTTGGTGCTGAGACACACCTGGTCGCGCAGACCGGGACGGCGGGCCAGCCATCGCCCGATGACCTCCTCGCTCTGTCCGCCGCGGCTGTCCGGGTCGGACCAGAAGGCGTAGCAGTCGGCCGTGTCGACGATCGTCCCGCCGGCGTCCGCGAACCGGTCGAGCAGACGTAACGACGTGGTGGCGTCCACCGTGGTGCCGAATTTCATCGTTCCCAGCGCGAAGTTCACATCGGGCATGGCTCAGGTCCCTCCCTGGCGAATGGCGAATGGCGAAGACTCGCAGTGCGCGCCGGGCATCCTGGCAATTGAAGTGCACTCCAGGGCAAGGAGGTTGTTCGTCCCGCCTCCTGCCGGAGCGGCTACTGGCGAACCAGCACCCCCCGAACCGTGATCCCGTAACGCACCCGCAGCCGCCGCAGCTCCCACAGCGCCACCGCCGTCACCGAGACCGGCGCGCCGAGCACGAACACCAGGCGCACCGGCCCGGGCACGCCCGCGTACGCCCCGGTGAACAGGTCGATCAGGGCCATCTCCCACACCAGCGTCATGGCCAGCAGCGGCGGCATCGTCTGGTGGATGTCGGCCGTGCGGAACACGTGGACCAGGGCCAGGCCGATGCCCCAGATGATGAACGGCAGGACCCAGAAGAACGTGATCGCCATACCCAGGCCGGTGACCGCGGCCATCACCGGGTTGGTCGCGAACTTCCCGTCCATGAAACCCGTGAGCACGGACGCCGGGAAGACGAAGACCGCCGCCACGAGGGCCACCATCGCGCCGAACGACTTACCGGCCCGGCGCAGGAGGTCCCGGCGGGCCGAAGGAGCCGTCAGGGCCAGCAGGACACCCACGACGACCGGGAGCGTCACGCACAGCACCAGCACGCTGATCCACGACTGGTCGAGGCGTTCGCTCGCGACGTCCTCCACGGAGTGGGCGATCTTGTAGGCCACCGACATCCAAGCCACCGCGGCGAGCCCCACGAGGGTGCGGATCTTCTGCATGCGCGCGATGAAGGGGTCCTCGACGAGGTCCGGCCGCGACGGCTTGAAGACCCGGCGCGCGGTGTGGACGGGGCCGATCCGCCGCCGCAGCCGGGTGAAGGGGCCGGGGGGCGGGGCCTGCGGTGGCCAGGGGTGGGGCGGGTGGCCGCCACCGGGCTGCGGCTGTGGTGGTACGTAGGGGCCGGGCGACGGTGGATACGGTCCCGGCGGGGGCGGTGGATACGGTCCCGGCGGGTACGGTCCGGGCGCCGGCGGTGGGTACGGCTGCCCGCCGTGCGGGTGATGCGGCGGCTGACCGCCCCCGTTCCAGTTGCTCATCCTTGTTCTTCCCCCGATACATGGCCCGTGGAACGCCCTTCATGACACGTTTCCGGCCACCGGAACAGTTTCATGCAAGCACGCTTGATTGTTTCTGCGGCCGCTGCCATGCTCCTCAAGCCGCCGCACCACCCCGCACACCGCCGTGCCCCGAGGGGAGCGCCCGTGTCCGATCCGACCTCCGTGATCGACGATCTGCACGAGGAGAGCGAGGAACTCGACCGCCTCGTGGCCGAGTCGAGCGCCGAGCACTGGGCGCTCGCGACGCCCGCGCCCGGCTGGACCGTGGCCCACCAGATCGCCCACCTCGCCTGGACTGACCGCTCGGCCCTGCTCGCCGTCACGGACGCCGACGGCTTCCGCGCGCTGGTCGAGAAGGCCCTCACGGCACCGGGTTCCTTCGTCGACGACGGCGCCGAGGAGGACGCCGGGCTCCCGCCCGCCGAGTTGCTCGCGCGGTGGCGGGACGGGCGTGCCGCGCTGGAGAGGGCGCTGCGGGCCGCCCCGCCCAAGGCGCGCTTCCCCTGGTACGGCCCACCCATGTCGGCCGCCTCCATGGCGACGGCCCGTCTCATGGAGACCTGGGCCCATGGCCAGGACGTGGCCGACGCCCTGGGTGTGGTGCGCCCACCCACCGACCGGCTGCGGCATGTGGCCTGGCTCGGGGTGCGCACCCGGGACTTCGCCTACGGGACGCACGGGCTTACCCCGCCCGCCGACCCCTTCCGCGTCGAACTCCGCGCACCCTCCGGCGACTTGTGGGCCTACGGTCCCGAGGACGCCCCGCAGCGCGTCACCGGGCCCGCCCTCGACTTCTGTCTCCTCGTCACCCAGCGCGCCCACCGCTGCGACCTCGCCCTGCACGCCGACGGGCCCGACGCCGACCGCTGGCTGGACATCGCCCAGGCGTTCGCGGGACCGCCGGGTGGTGGCCGTACGCCGAAGGGGGAAGCCCCGTGACGCTGCGCATCGGCAACGCCTCCGGCTTCTACGGCGACCGCTTCGACGCCCTGCGCGAGATGCTCACCGGCGGTGAGCTGGACGTCCTCACCGGCGACTACCTCGCCGAGCTGACCATGCTCATCCTCGGCCGGGACCGGCTGAAGGACCCCACCGCCGGGTACGCCCGTACCTTCCTGCGGCAGTTGGAGGACTGCCTGGGACTGGCCCATGAACGGGGCGTCAGGATCGTCACCAACGCCGGCGGACTCAACCCCGCCGGACTCGCCGACGCCGTACGGGCCCTGGCCGGCCGGCTCGGCATCCCCGTACGCGTGGCCCACGTCGAGGGCGACGACCTCACCGCCGCCCACCCGGGCGCCCTCGCCGCCCACGCCTACCTGGGCGGCTTCGGTATCGCGTCCTGTCTGCGCGAGGGGGCCGACGTCGTCGTCACCGGACGCGTGACGGACGCCGCCCTGGTCACCGGCCCCGCCGCCGCCCACTTCGGATGGCAGCCCGGCGACCACGACCGGCTCGCCGGGGCCGTCGTCGCCGGGCACGTGCTGGAGTGCGGGGCGCAGGCCACCGGCGGCAACTACGCCTTCTTCCGGGACGGCGACGTGCGCCGCCCCGGCTTCCCCCTCGCCGAACTCCACGCGGACGGCAGCTGTGTCATCACCAAACACCCCGGCACCGGCGGCTTCGTCGACGTCGGTACGGTGACCGCGCAGCTCCTCTACGAGACCCAGGGCGCCCGGTACGCCGGTCCCGACGTCACCACCCGTCTCGACACCGTCCGGCTCACCCAGGACGGCCCCGACCGCGTCCGGATCGAGGGAGTCCGGGGCGAGGCCCCGCCCCCGGCGCTCAAGGTCGGCCTCAACCGGCTCGGGGGCTTCCGGGGCGAGGTCGTCTTCGTGCTCACCGGCCTCGACATCGAGGCCAAGGCCGCCTTGGTGCGGGAGCAGCTGGAACCCGCCCTCGGCAAGGCCGACGACGTGCGCTTCGAACTGGTCCGTACCGACCGGCCCGACGCGCCCACCGAGGAGACGGCGAGCGCGCTGCTCCGGGTCGTCGTACGCGACCCCGACCAGGAGGTCGTCGGGCGTGCGCTGAGCGGGGCGGCCGTCGAGCTGGCACTCGCCAGTTACCCCGGCTTCCATGTGCTGGCCCCACCCGGAAAGGGCTCGCCCTATGGGGTCTTCGAGGATGTGTACGTCCCCCATGGGGCCGTCGACCATGTGGCGGTCCTCGAGGACGGACGCCGGATCTCCGTGCCGCCGCCCCACGACACCGCCGCACTCAACGAGGTGCCGGAGCCGCCCCTGCCCGAGCCGCTGCCTCCCGGGCCCACCCGGCGTGCCCCCCTCGGCCTCCTCGCGGGTGCCCGCAGCGGGGACAAGGGCGGCAACGCCAACGTCGGGGTGTGGGTGCGCACGGACGACGCGTGGCGGTGGCTCGCGCACGAGCTGACGGCCGAGAAGTTCCGGGAGCTGATACCCGAGAGCCGCCGGCTGAAGGTGACCCGGCACCTCCTGCCCCACCTGCGCGCCCTCAACTTCGTCGTCGAGGGGATCCTCGGCGCGGGCGTCGCCGCTCAGCACCGCTTCGACCCGCAGGCCAAGGCCCTCGGCGAATGGCTGCGCTCCCGCCACCTGGACCTACCGGAGGCCTTGCTGTGACCGTCCTGACCTCCGCGCTCGACACCGGCGGCCCCGAGTACCGGGCCAACCGCGAGGCGATGCTCGCCAAGCTGGCCGAACTGGACGCCGAGCACGCCAAGGCCCTCGCGGGCGGCGGTGAGAAGTACGTCGAGCGGCACCGGGGGCGCGGCAAGCTCCTCGCCCGTGAGCGCATCGAGCTGCTCCTCGACCCGGACACGCCGTTCCTGGAGCTGTCCCCGCTGGCCGCCTGGGGCAGCGACTACACCGTCGGCGCCTCCCTCGTCACCGGCATCGGCGTCGTCGAGGGCGTCGAATGCCTGATCACCGCCAACGACCCGACCGTGCGCGGGGGAGCGAGCAACCCCTGGTCCCTGAAGAAGGCCCTGCGCGCCAACGACATCGCGCTCGCCAACCGGCTGCCCTGCATCAGCCTGGTGGAGTCGGGCGGCGCCGACCTGCCCTCCCAGAAGGAGATCTTCATCCCCGGGGGCGCCGTCTTCCGGGATCTGACCCGGTTGTCCGCCGCCGGCATCCCCACCGTCGCGGTCGTCTTCGGCAACTCCACCGCCGGAGGCGCCTACATCCCCGGCATGTCCGACCACGTGATCATGGTCAAGGAGCGGGCCAAGGTGTTCCTCGGCGGTCCGCCGCTGGTGAAGATGGCCACGGGCGAGGAGAGCGACGACGAGTCCCTGGGCGGCGCCGAGATGCACGCGCGCGTGTCGGGCCTCGCCGACCACTTCGCCGTCGACGAGCAGGACGCGCTCCGCCAGGCCCGGCGCGTGGTCGCCCGCCTCAACCACCGCAAGGCGTACGCCGATCCGGGCCCGGCCGAACCCCCCAAGTACCCCGCCGACGAACTCCTCGGCATCGTCCCCGGCGACCTCAGGACACCCTTCGACCCGCGCGAGGTCGTCGCCCGGATCGTCGACGCCTCCGACTTCGACGAGTTCAAACCGCTGTACGGGACGAGCCTGACGACCGGCTGGGCCAGGCTCCACGGCTATCCCGTCGGCGTGCTGGCGAACGCCCGGGGCGTGCTGTTCAGCGAGGAGTCGCAGAAGGCCGCCCAGTTCATCCAGCTCGCCAACCAGCGCGACATCCCCCTGCTCTTCCTGCACAACACCACCGGCTACATGGTCGGCAAGGAGTACGAGCAGGGCGGCATCATCAAGCACGGCGCGATGATGATCAACGCGGTCAGCAACAGCCGCGTCCCCCACCTCTCCGTCCTCATGGGCGCCTCCTACGGCGCCGGGCACTACGGCATGTGCGGACGGGCCTACGACCCGCGCTTCCTCTTCGCCTGGCCCAGCGCCAAGTCCGCCGTCATGGGCCCCCAGCAGCTCGCCGGAGTGCTCTCGATCGTCGCCCGCCAGTCGGCGGCCGCGAAGGGACAGCCGTACGACGAGGAGGCGGACGCCGCGCTGCGCGCCATGGTGGAGCAGCAGATCGAGTCCGAGTCACTGCCCATGTTCCTCTCCGGGCGGCTCTACGACGACGGCGTCATCGACCCGCGCGACACCAGAACCGTCCTCGGCCTGTGCTTGTCCGCGATCCACACCGCCCCCTACGAGGGCGCGCGCGGCGGCTTCGGCGTCTTCCGGATGTGAGGGACCCTTCCGTGATCACTTCTCTGCTGGTCGCCAACCGGGGCGAGATCGCGTGCCGCGTCTTCCGCACCTGCCGCGAGCTGGGCATCCGCACGGTCGCCGTGCACTCGGACGCCGACGAGAACGCCCTGCACACGCGCATGGCCGACGCGAGCGTACGACTGCCGGGGGCGGCACCCGCCGACACCTACCTGCGCGGCGACCTGATCGTGAAGGCCGCCGTCGCCGCCGGCGCGGACGCCGTGCACCCCGGCTACGGCTTCCTCTCCGAGAACGCCGGCTTCGCCCGGGCCGTCCGGGACGCGGGCCTGCTCTGGATCGGCCCGCCCCCGGCCGCGATCGAGGCCATGGCCTCCAAGACCCGCGCCAAGCGGCTCATGGGCATCCAGCCCCTCACCACCGTCACCGAGGCCGACCTGCCCGTGCTGGTGAAAGCGGCGGCGGGCGGCGGCGGACGCGGCATGCGCGTCGTACGCCGGCTCGCGGACCTGGACACCGAGCTGGCCGCCGCCCGCGCCGAAGCCACGAGCGCCTTCGGCGACGGCGAGGTGTTCGTCGAGCCGTACGTCGAGAACGGCCGCCACGTCGAGGTGCAGATCCTCGCCGACGCCCACGGCACCGTCCGGCCGCTCGGCACCCGCGACTGCTCCCTCCAGCGCCGCCACCAGAAGGTGATCGAGGAGGCCCCAGCCCCCGGCCTGTCCCCGGAACTCGACGACGAGGTGTGCGCCCTGGCCGTCCGGGCCGCCCGGGCCGTGGACTACGTGGGCGCCGGCACGGTCGAGTTCCTCGTCGCCGACGGCAAGGCCCACTTCCTGGAGATGAACACCCGCCTCCAGGTCGAACACCCCGTGACGGAGGCGGTGTTCGGCCTCGACCTCGTAGCCGAACAGATACGCGTCGCCGAAGGCCACGCCCTCGCCGCCGACCCACCACGCGCGCACGGCCACGCCATCGAGGCCCGCCTGTACGCCGAGGACCCCTCCCGCGACTGGTCCCCGCAGACCGGCCGCCTGCACCGCCTGGCCGTACCCGACGGCGTCCGTCTGGACACCGGCTACGTGGACGGCGACGAGATCGGCGTCCACTACGACCCGATGCTCGCCAAGGTCGTGGCGCATGCCCCCACCCGCACGGAAGCCGTCCGCAAACTCGCCACCGCACTGGAACGGGCCGCGATCCACGGCCCCGTCACCAACCGCGACCTCCTGGTCCGCTCCCTGCGCCACCCGGAGTTCACCACGGCCCGCATGGACACCGGCTTCTACGACCGCCACCTGCCGGACCTGACCGAGCCGACGCCCGACCCTCACGCCCCCCTGGCCGCCGCCCTCGCCGAAGCGGCCGGACACTCCCGCTTCGGCGGCTGGCGCAACGTCCCCTCCCAGCCGCAGACCAAGCGCTACCTGATGGCGGGCGAGGAACACGAGGCCCGCTACCGCCACACCCGAGAGGGCCTGGAGGCGGACGGAGTGCGAGTGGTGCACGCCGACGCGCGGCTGGTGGTACTCGAAGTGGACGGAGTGCGGCGCCGGTTCGAAGTGGCCCGCTACGACGACCAGGTCTACGTCAACACCACCGCCCTGACAGCCCTGCCCCGCTTCCCCGACCCCACCACCCAGCACGCCCCGGGCTCCCTCCTGGCCCCCATGCCCGGCACGGTCGTCCGCATAGCCGAAGGACTGACCACGGGAACCCCCGTGAAGGCCGGCGACCCCCTCCTCTGGCTGGAGGCGATGAAGATGCAACACAAGATCACGGCCCCGGTCACCGGAACGCTGAGCGACCTGTGCGTCGTACCAGGCCAACAGGTGGACCCGGGCGCACTACTGGCGGTTGTGCAGGAGACCTGAAGGGGCGCGGGGCTGTATGGAATATGCGGCTCCGCCGCGCGAGCGCGATCAGCCACGACGAAGGAGTCACATGGCCACGATCGAAACCGACGAACACAAGGCCCTCCGTGCAGCCGTAGCAGCCCTCGGCAAACGCCACGGCCGCACCTACGACCGTGAAGCCCTCTGGTCCGAGGCAGGAAAGCTCGGCTACCTCGGCGTCAACCTGCCGGAGGCACACGGTGGCGGAGGCGGCGGAATCACCGAACTCTCCATCGTGCTCGAAGAACTGGGCGCGGCAGGCTGCCCGCTCCTGATGATGGTCGTTTCACCCGCCATATGCGGCACGGTCATCGCCCGCTTCGGTACGGAAGAACAGAAACAGCACTGGCTCCCGGGCTTCGCGGACGGGTCCCGAACCATGGCCTTCGGCATCACCGAACCCGACGCCGGCTCCAACAGTCACCGCATCACCACCACAGCCCACCGCGACGGAACCGACTGGATCCTCACCGGCCGCAAGGTCTTCATCTCCGGCGTGGACCTGGCGGACGCGACCCTCATCGTCGGCCGCACGGAAGACGCCCGCACCGGCCGCCTCAAGCCCTGCCTGTTCATCGTCCCGCGCGACACCCCCGGCTTCACCCGCCACCCCATCGACATGGAACTCCACGCCGCGGAGAAGCAGTTCGAGCTGACGCTCGACGACGTACGACTGCCCGCCGACGCCCTGGTCGGAGACGAGGACGCGGGTCTCCTCCAGCTCTTCGCCGGCCTCAACCCGGAGCGCATCATGACGGCCGCCTTCGCGATCGGCATGGGCCGCCACGCCCTCGCCAAAGCCGTCGAGTACGCCCGCGACCGGCAGGTCTGGAACACCCCCATCGGCGCCCACCAGGCCATCGCCCACCCCCTCGCCCAGGCGCACATCGACCTCGAACTCGCCCGCCTGATGATGCAGAAGGCCGCCCAGCTGTACGACGCCGGCGACGACATGGGCGCCGGGGAGGCCGCCAACATGGCCAAGTACGCGGCCGGGGAGGCCTGTGTGAAGGCCGTGGACCAGGCCGTGCACACCCTCGGCGGCAACGGCCTCACCCGCGAGTTCGGCCTCGCCTCGCTGATAACGGCCTCGCGCGTGGCTCGTATCGCCCCGGTGAGCCGGGAGATGATTCTCAACTACGTCTCCCACCAGACCCTGGGCCTGCCCAAGTCGTACTGAGGGGCCCCGCGCGCGAGGAGGAACCATGTTCCGCAGCGAGTACGCAGACGTCCCACCCGTCGACCTGCCCATCCACGACGCCGTCCTGGCCCGGGCCGGAGAGTTCGGCGACCTCCCGGCCCTCATCGACGGCACCGACGGCACCACCCTCTCGTACGAACAGGTGGACCGGTTCCACCGGCGTATCGCCGCCGCCCTCGCCGAGGCGGGGGTCCGCAAGGGCGACGTCCTCGCCCTGCACAGCCCCAACACCATCGCCTTCCCCACCGCGTTCTACGCCGCCACGCGCGCGGGTGCCACCGTCACCACCGTGCACCCGCTCGCCACCGCCCAGGAGTTCGCCAAGCAACTGACGGACTCGGCGGCCCGCTGGATCGTCACCGTCTCACCCCTGCTGGAAACCGCCCGCCGGGCCGCCGAACTCGCGGGCGGCGTACAAGAGATCTTCGTGTGCGACAGTGCGCCGGGCCACCGTTCCCTCATCGACATGCTGGCCTCCGCCGCCCCCGAACCCCAGGTCGGCATCGACCCCGTGACGGACGTGGCGGCCCTCCCGTACTCCTCCGGGACCACCGGCACCCCCAAGGGCGTGATGCTCACCCACCGGCAGATCGCCACCAACCTCGCCCAGCTCCACCCGGCGATACCCGCCGGCCCGGGCGACCGCGTCCTGGCGGTTCTCCCCTTCTTCCACATCTACGGCCTCACGGCCCTGATGAACGCACCGCTGAGGCAGGGCGCCACCGTCGTCGTCCTGCCCCGTTTCGACCTGGAACAGTTCCTCGCCGCCATCCAGAACCACCGCATCACCGCCCTGTACGTGGCCCCGCCGATCATCCTCGCCCTCGCCAAACACCCGGCCGTCGCCCAGTACGACCTGTCGTCCCTGAAGTACATCGTCAGCGCCGCCGCACCCCTGGACGCCCGCCTCGCCGCCGCCTGCTCCGAACGGCTCGGCCTGCCCCCCGTCGGCCAGGCCTACGGCATGACGGAACTGTCGCCCGGCACCCACGTCGTCCCCCTGGACGCCATGCGCGACGCACCGCCCGGAACCGTCGGCAAGCTCATCGCCGGCACCGAGATGCGCATCGTCTCCCTCGACGACCCCGGCAAGGACCTGCCCGCCGGCGAGTCCGGCGAGATCCTCATCCGCGGACCCCAGGTCATGAAGGGCTACCTCGGCCGCCCCGACGCCACCAGCGCCATGATCGACAGCGACGGCTGGCTGCACACCGGCGACGTCGGCCATGTCGACACCGGCGGCTGGTTGTTCGTCGTCGACCGCGTCAAGGAACTCATCAAGTACAAGGGCTTCCAGGTGGCCCCCGCCGAACTCGAGGCCCTCCTCCTCACCCACCCGGGCATCGCCGACGCCGCCGTCATCGGCAGGTACGACGACGACGGCAACGAGGCCCCGCAGGCGTACGTCGTCCGCCAGCCGACCGCCACCGGCCTCACCGAGGCCGAGATCATGATGTACGTCGCCGAACGCGTCGCCCCCTACAAACGGATCCGCCACGTCACCTTCATCGACGGAGTCCCCCGGGCGGCCTCCGGCAAGATCCTCCGCCGACAGCTCAGGGAGCGCGCATGACCCTCGTGACCCGCAGCCGCACGCGTGCCGTGCAGACCCTGACGCTCGACTCACCGGACAACCGCAACGCCCTCTCCGCCGCCCTGGTCCACGAACTGGCCGACGCCCTCACCGACGCCGGCGAGGACACCGACGTCCGCGCGATCCTCCTCACCCACACCGGCAACACCTTCAGCGCGGGCGCCGACCTCAAGGACCCACCGCCGCCCGAGGCCCTGGTCGCCCTGCTCCGGCAGATCGTCGAACTGCCCAAACCGATCGTCGCCCGCGTCACCGGCCACGTCCGCGCGGGCGGCCTCGGTCTCCTCGCCGCCTGCGACATCGCGGCCGCCGCCACCGGGGCCACCTTCGCCTTCACGGAGGTCCGCATCGGCGTGGCCCCCGCGGTCATCTCCCTCCCGCTCCTCCCGCGCACGGACCCACGCGCCCTGGCCCGCTACTACCTCACCGGCGAACGCTTCGACGCGGCCGCCGCCACCACGACCGGCCTGCTCACCACCCACGGCGACGACGTGGACGCGACACTGGCCCCCCTCCTCGACGGCCTGCGCAGAGCGGCCCCCGACGCCCTGGCCGAGACGAAACGGCTGCTCACGGCTAGGGTGCTGGAAGCCTTCGACCGGGACGCGGCGGACCTGACCGCGCTCTCGGCCCGGCTCTTCTCCTCCCCGCAGGCCCGCGAGGGGATGACGGCCTTCCTCGAACGACGGGATCCGGCATGGGTGGTGTGAGCACGGCGGACCGGGCGGAGCGGGTCCCCAAACAGGACCGCAGCCGGGTCACCCGGCAGCGGCTCCTGGAAGCCGCCGTGTCCTGCCTCGCCGAACACGGCTGGGCCGGCTCCACGGTCTCCGTGGTCGCCGAACGCGCCGGCGTCTCCCGCGGCGCCGCCCAGCACCACTTCCCGACCCGCGAGGACCTCTTCACGGCAGCCGTCGAGTACGTCGCCGAGGAACGCTCCACCGCCCTGCGCGCCCTGTTCCCCCAAGGCGCGGCCGGAGACCGCCACGCCGTCGTCGCCGCCCTCGTCGACCTCTACACGGGGCCGTTGTTCCGCGCCGCCCTCCACCTCTGGGTCGCCGCCTCCAACGAGGACCAGCTCCGCCCCCGCGTCACCGAACTCGAATCCCGCGTCGGCCGCGAGACCCACCGCATAGCGGTCGACCTTCTCGCCGCCGACGAAACCGTCCCCGGCGTCCGCGAAACCGTCCAGGGCCTCCTCGACATGGCCCGCGGCCTGGGCCTCGCCAACCTCCTCACCGACGACACCGCCCGCCGGGAACGGGTGGTGGCGCAGTGGGCGGGGGTGCTGGAGGAGACGCTGGGCTGACCACGGGTGACCGCTCCCAGGCGATCGGGACCACGGCCGGTCAGGGGCTGAGCCGCTCCACCCGCCAGCTCCCGTCCGGCTGCGCCGCATACCGCAACCGGTCGTGCAACCGGTTCTCGCGGCCCTGCCAGAACTCCACCGTCTCCGGCGCCACCCGGAAACCGCCCCAGTGCGGTGGCACCGGCACCTGCTCGCCCTCCGGATAACGCGCGGCCAGCTCGGCGTACGCCCCGTCGATGTCCGCCCGCGTGGCGATCACCGAGGACTGGGCACTGGCCCAGGCGCCGAGCTGCGAGCCGTGCGGGCGGGTGCGGAAGTACGCCGCCGTCTCGTCCCGCCCGGTACGCCGCGCGACCCCGGTCACGATGACCTGCCGGGCCATCGGGTGCCAGGGGAACAGCAGCGAGACGTACGGGTTCTCCGCCAGGTCACGCGCCTTGCGGGAGTCGTAGTTCGTGTAGAAGACGAAACCCTGCTCGTCGAAGTGCTTCAGCAGCACCGTACGGGCGCTGGGCCGCCCCTCGGCGTCGGCCGTCGAGACGACCATGGCGTTCGGCTCGAACAGTCCGCCGTCCGTCGCGGCCTGTTTGAACCAGCGCGCGAACTGTTCGACGGGCGTGGCGGCCAGCTCGGTCTCGGAGAGCCCCTCGGCCCGGTACTGCTTGCGCATCGAGGCCAGGTCGAAGGGGACGGCGTCGCGGTCGGTCACCCGGTCATCTTGCCGTATGGACGGTGTCCTTCGTCACTGAGTGGCACTGAGTGCCGCGAACCCTCCCCAACAATGGCACTCAGGGATATCGTTCTGGTGCCGTTCCGGTTGGGTGACCGCCAGCCGTACGGGGCATCACAGGGGGAGACCGGCCAGGACCGCGAGTCGCGCACACGACCGTGGATCCATCGGACGGCAGCCCGCTTCGCAAGCTGACTGACACATGGTTCGCAGGTCTCACCCCACATCAACACCATCTGTCACTTACATCATGAGGAGCCGCCTGATGTCCGACTTCGTACCCGGGCTCGAGGGAGTCGTCGCGTTCGAGACGGAGATCGCCGAACCGGATAAGGAGGGCGGCGCACTCCGGTACCGGGGCGTCGACATCGAGGACCTCGTCGGCCACGTCTCCTTCGGCAACGTCTGGGGCCTGCTCGTCGACGGAGCCTTCAACCCCGGCCTGCCGCCCGCCGAGCCGTTCCCCATCCCCGTGCACTCCGGCGACATCCGCGTCGACGTCCAGTCCGCCCTGGCCATGCTCGCCCCCGTGTGGGGCCTGAAACCCCTCCTGGACATCGACGCCGAAGAGGCCCGCGACGACCTGGCACGAGCCGCTGTCATGGCCCTGTCCTACGTGGCCCAGTCGGCCCGCGGCCAGGGCCTGCCCATGGTCCCGCAGCGCGAGATCGACAAGGCCCACTCCGTCGTCGAACGCTTCATGATCCGCTGGCGCGGCGAGCCGGACCCGAAGCACGTGGCGGCCGTGGACGCGTACTGGACCAGCGCCGCCGAGCACGGCATGAACGCGTCCACGTTCACGGCACGCGTGATCGCCTCGACCGGCGCCGACGTGGCGGCGGCGCTCTCCGGAGCCGTCGGCGCCATGTCCGGCCCGCTGCACGGCGGCGCCCCGTCCCGGGTCCTCGGCATGATCGAGGAGATCGAGCGCACCGGCGACGCCGAGGCCTACGTCAAGAACGCCCTCGACAAGGGCGAACGCCTCATGGGCTTCGGTCACCGCGTCTACCGCGCCGAGGACCCCCGCGCCCGGGTCCTGCGCCGCACCGCCCGCGAACTCGGCGCCCCCCGCTTCGAGGTCGCCGAGGCCCTGGAGAAGGCGGCCCTGGCCGAGCTCCACGCCCGCCGCCCCGACCGCGTCCTCGCCACGAACGTCGAGTTCTGGGCCGCGATCGTCCTGGACTTCGCCGAGGTCCCGGCCCACATGTTCACGTCCATGTTCACCTGCGCCCGCACGGCCGGCTGGTCCGCCCACATCCTCGAACAGAAGCGCACCGGCCGCCTCGTCCGCCCCTCGGCCCGCTACACCGGCCCCGGCTCCCGCAATCCCCGCGAGATCGAGGGCTACGAGGACATCGCCCACTGACCTCGGCTTCCGGACGGCAGCACGCGAAGCCCCCCGGGCACCGCGCGCTGCCGCCCGTACGCGCCTCACCCCGCGAGCCGGTCCAGCTCCTCCCCGAGAGCCTCCCGCATCCGGTCGTGCCGCGGCCCGAGCGCATACCGCTCCTCGCTCCACCACTCCCGCGGATAAAGCCACACGGGCAGCCGCACGAGGTCCTCCGGCTCCCAGGCGTACCGCGGCCACACATGCGCGTGCAGAAACCCGTCGGCGTTCCCGAGAATCTCCAGATTGACCCGCCGGAACCCGCTCTCCACCCGCCGGCAGGCCCGCTCCACGGCCTCCCCCAGCCGGTCCATGTCGGCCAGGAACGCCAGCCGCCTGCTCCGCGGCAACTCGGACAACCGCTGCACGTCGGGGTCGTCCGTCAGCAGCACCGAGTAACCGGGCAGGAACTGCACATCCCCGATCACCGCGAACCCGGCGTCCAGCCGCCGCAGCACCGCCGGATTCGCACCCCGCAGGGCACTGCCGACCCGGTCCTCACGCCATTCGTCCTGCACGACCACCCCCGAAAACGCAGGCGACCCGCGAGCCTGGTCCTCCTGAGGAGGGCCGGCCGGACGTACCGGCGGCTCGCGGGTCGGGTGACTGCTGGAGATTGGGCCGGCTGCGCGTATCCCTCACGCGCTGGTCCGGCACCGCACAGTGTGTGGTGTCGGGCCGCTAGCCCGCAGCCACCTCTTCCGTCCGGTATGCATACATCTGCCGAACCACCTCCCTTCTGAAGTGATTGCCACCCTAGATAGCGCCGTCCGGCCGTTCAACCGCTTTTTCGAGATGTTGACGGCGCGTGGAATCCGACGGAGATCCTCTCCAGGAGATGCGCCACCAGAGGGTCCTGCCGGCCCTCGCGCGGTGAACAGGGGGCACCCCACCTTGTCCTCGAGGCGGCGGATCTCCTGGCTCAGAGGTGGCTGGGCGATCCCGAGGCGGTCGGCCGCGCGTCCGAAGTGCAGTTCCTCGGCCAGGACGACGAAGGCGTGGAACTGCGGGAGGGCGAGCAGTTCGGGGCGGCGGTCCATATCGGCAGAGGCATCAGAGCATGCCTCGGTTCGTAGTGGACGTATGGACGATCTCCGCCCTAGCGTTCGGCGCATGACAGAGCGGCGGGCGATTCTCAGCGGTTCGGTGTTCGAGGAGCGGATCGGGTATGCCCGGGCCGTGGTGGACGGGGACCGGATCCATGTGTCGGGGACGACCGGGTTCGACTACGCGGACATGACGATCTCCGAGGACGTGGTGGAGCAGGCCGAGCAGTGTCTGCGGAACATCGGGGCCGCTCTCGAGGAGGCCGGGTCGTCGTTCGCGGATGTCGTGCGGGTGCGGTACCTGCTGTCCGATCGGGAGGACTTCGAGCCGTGCTGGCCGGTGCTGAGAAAGTGCTTCGGGGAGGTTCGGCCGGCCGCGACGATGGTGGTGTGCGGGCTGGCGGATGCCCGGATGAAGATCGAGATCGAGGTGGACGCGCGTAGGGGGAGCGGCGGCGGGGACTCGTCTCCGGGGCGTTGACGTGGGGATCGCCTCGTACAACGATTCTTTCAATGTTGTGGGAACTCGGTGTGCGCTGGGTCACCTTCCAGTTGAATGATTGCAAGTAGCGAACCGACGTGCGGTACGTGCGGACGCGGCCTGCAGGGGGTTCAGGTGAGTGCTTCCCGGCGTAGTGGGACCACCGACGAGCTGGGGCCCGACGAGCCCGAGCGGGACGGTGCGGCCTCGGGCGGTTCGGATCTGCTCGCCGCCCTGCTGGACGGTATGGACGCGGCGCTGTGTGCCTTCGACGCCGACGGGGTCGTGACGCACTGGAACCGTGAGGCCGAGCGGATCCTGGGGTGGAGCGCGGACGAGGCCGTGGGGCGGCGTGGGCTGGCCGGGTGGGCGGTGCGCAGTGCGGACGCCGAGGAGGTCGAGAGCCGGCTGTTGTCGGCGATGCACGCCCCGGGGCGTCAGGTGCACGAGTTCGCGCTGGTGACGAAGGACGGCGGGCGGGTGCTCGTGCGGACGCAGTCGGCGGTGGTGCTGGGGCCCGACGGGAAGCCGGCGGGGGTGTACTGCGCTTTCAGCGAGGTGCACGCGCAGATCGATCTGGAGCGGTCGATCGCGTTGAGCGAGGCGCTGTTCGAGGACGCCAGCTGGGGTGTGGTGCTGGTGGACGTCGATCTGCGGCCGGCCGTGGTGAACGCGCACGCGGCCAAGGCGCTGGGTACGGGGCGTACGTCGGTGCTGGGGCGGCCGCTCGGGGATCTGCTGGCGCAGGGCGTGGAGGAGCTGGAGAGCGCGCTGCAGCATGTGCTGGCGGAGGGTGCGCCGCCCGCGCCGGCCGAGGTGTGGGTGAGTGTGCGTACGCCGGAGGGTGAGCGGCGGCGCTGCTGGCGGAGCGGGTTCCTGCGGCTGGCGTCGCCGCTGGCGGAGGAGCCGGTGCCGCTGGGTGTGGGCTGGCTGTTCCAGGACGTGACGGAGGCCAAGCAGGGTGAGCAGGAGGCGTCGCTGCTGCGGTTCCGTACGCAGCAGCTGCACCGGGCGTCGCGGGCCGCCGCCGAGTGCGAGGATCCGGCGGAGGCGGCGACCGTCCACCTGGACTTCGCCCTGGCCGGGTTCGCGGATCACGCGTTGATCGACAGGGTGGCCGGGGGTGCGCTGACGGATGCGGAGGCGGAGGGGCCGGTGCGGCTGGTCCGGGTCGCGGCGACCCCGTCGGGTGCGCCGGGGCCGAGCAGGCTGGCGGGCCGGGCGGGTCTGCCCGTGCGGTACGCGGAGGGGCATCCGGCGTTGCAGTGTGTGGAGCGGGTCGGTGCGGTCCGGGCGAGCGCGGGCGCGGTCCCGGCCGAGGAGGCCCGGGGCTGGGCATTGGCCCGTCAGTGGCCGCAGGACGCCGTGCATGCCCTGTGCGCGGTGCTGCGCAGCCGGGGCCGGACGCTGGGTGTGGTGACGTTCCTGCGGGGCGCGGGGCGCAGTGCCTTCGAGCGTTCCGACGCGGTGTACGCGGAGGACGTGGCGGTGCGGATCGCCGCGGCGCTGGATCTCGCGGGGTTGGCTGAGCCGGAGTGAGCGGCGGCCTCGGCTTCCCCGTCCGGGGGGGGGCTGGGCTCAGTGCCGGTAGAAGATGCGGTCCGCGTACTGCCGCATCACGCGGTCGTTCCAGTCGTGGCCTCCGTCGACGTTGCCGGAACGCAGCAGCGGGGGTTCGATGCCGCGGTCGGCGAGGGTGGCGGAGGCCGTGGCCATGACGGCCTGGAGGAGGGCCGAGGTGACGACCGTGGAGGCGGGGGCGAAGGGGGCCGGGACGTTGTCGAGGGTGAGTTCCGCGTCGCCTACGGCGATCTTCGAGTCGAGGACGAGGTCGCAGTGGTCCTTGAGGTAGGTCCCCGAGCTGTGCCGGGACTTCGTTTCCGAGGCGTACGCCACCGAGGTCACGCCGATGACCTTCGCGCCGAGGGCGCGCGCGTGCAGGGCCATTTCCACGGGGAGTGCGTTGCGCCCGGAGAGGGAGATGATCAGCAGGGCGTCGCCGGCGCGGAGCGGGGAGTTGTCCAGGACGGCGCTCGCGAGGCCGTCGACGCGTTCGAGGGCGGAGCCGAGCGGCGCGGGCATGACGTCGACGCCGACGACGCCCGGTACGGCGAGCAGGTTCATGAGCGCGAGGCCGCCGGCGCGGTAGACGAGGTCCTGTGCGGCGAGGGAGGAGTGCCCGGCGCCGAAGGCGAAGAGGCGGCCCCCGTCGGCGACGGTGTCGGCGAGGAGCGTCCCGGCTGCCGCGATGCTGTCGGCCTCCTCGTCGCGGACCCGCTGGAGCAGGCCGATCGCGGCGTCGAGGAACTGGCCGGCCGGCGCGCGGTCGCTCATCTGGGGTCCCTTCGGGGTGGCCTCGGTGGGCGCGTGTCGCGCATCACGGTGCGGTCTGGACCATGGTGGTGTCAATACGGCCGTCGGGGGCCACGAGGGGCCGGGACAGGCCGTGAGCGCGGGCTCCCGAGGGCGTGCGACGGGCCGGTGGGGGCGGTACGTACCCTTCCGCCGGACCTTGTAACCTCCTGCTTCTCCCACCGCGGCACGGTTGTCGGTGGTATCCGGCAGAATTGGGTGGAGGGCCAGCGCACGCGCCGGTGAGCAGTCCAGCCTCCGGCAGAACTCATTCGAGGGGCATGTATGTCCGGACTGATCGACACCACGGAGATGTATCTCCGCACCATCCTCGAGCTGGAGGAAGAGGGTGTGGTCCCCATGCGCGCGCGTATCGCCGAACGGCTCGACCAGAGCGGGCCGACGGTCAGCCAGACCGTGGCGCGGATGGAGCGCGACGGTCTGGTGTCCGTCGCCAGCGACCGGCATCTGGAGTTCACCGACGAGGGGCGTCGTCTCGCCACGCGCGTGATGCGCAAGCACCGGCTCGCCGAGTGTCTGCTGGTCGACGTGATCGGCCTGGAGTGGGAGCAGGTCCACGCGGAGGCGTGCCGCTGGGAGCACGTGATGAGCGAGGCCGTGGAGCGCCGTGTGCTGGACCTGCTGCGGCATCCGACGGAGTCGCCGTACGGCAACCCGATCCCGGGTCTTGAGGAGCTCGGTGAGAAGGACGGCGCGGACCCGTTCCTCGACGAGGGCATGGTGTCGCTGGCCACGCTCGACCCGGGTGCCGAGGGCAAGACGGTCGTGGTGCGCCGGATCGGCGAGCCGATCCAGACGGACGCGCAGTTGATGTACACGCTGCGCCGGGCGGGCGTGCAGCCCGGCTCGGTGGTGAGCGTGACCGAGTCGCCGGGCGGTGTGCTGGTGGGCAGCGGTGGCGAGGCGGCCGAGCTGGAGTCGGACATCGCCTCCCACGTGTTCGTGGCCAAGCCCTGATCCGGGCCTTCCGCCGGCCGGGGGTCGGCGTCAACTCCCGCTCTTCTCGTGGGGATTGGCGCTGTGGCGTGATCCTGTCGGATCCGGTGTTCAGTCCGTCGAATGGCAGCGCTCGTACGCTTCCCGTGCGACGCTGTCGCGTGAGGCATATGACCTGAGGGCGCTTGGCCGCGGCTCGGCAGTGATGTCGCCCGGCCGGGGAGGGGCGGGAGGATGTGCCGTGAAGACGCGGAGGGCCCCGGCGCCGTGTGGCGCCGGGGCCTGTCCTCCCCTGTGCTGACCCGGAGCCCCGAGCTCTCAGGGTCATTCCCCTCGGACCGGTTTCCCCGAGCGGTCCGCCTCCCGCTGAAGATCTCCCCTCGGCAGCGGCGATCAATCCCCAGGGATGGTCACTCGAACGAGGGGTGTTGCCCGCGAGAACAGCATCTTCGAATGCCCATTCGATAGTCTGCCCGTCACAGCGCACGACTCAGCACAAGACTCAGCAAGAGGCACAGCACAAGGCACAGCAGGCAGAACACGGTTCACAGGACCGACCGGCCCGCGACGGCCACGGTCCGCGCGAAGCTTGGGGGGTGCCAGGACATGGCGCGACGCATCGACGTGACCGGGACGGGCGGCGTACGCCTCGCGGCCTGGGAGTTCGGCGACCCGCCCAAGCCCGATCCGGCGCAGGACGCCCACGGGCCGCTGGACGCCCACGGCCCGCAGGGCGAGCATGGCCCTCAGGACGGCAGGGACCGCCGAGACGGCAGGGACGGCCGAGAGCGCCGGGCCCCGGAGGACGGGCGAGCCGCCCCGGCCGGGCAGCAGGCCGCCCCGTCCGCGTCGAACGGCTCCCCGGGCGTGCTGTTACTGCACGGTCTCATGGGCCGTGCCTCACACTGGGCGTTCACCGCCCGCTGGCTCTCCGGCCGGTACCGCGCGGTCGCCCTCGACCAGCGCGGCCACGGCCGCAGCGACAAGCCCCCGCGGGCCTCCTTCACCCGCGAGGCCTACGTCGACGACGCCGAGTCCGCTCTCGAACAGCTCGGCCTCGCCCCGGTCGTCCTCATCGGCCACGCCATGGGCGCGCTGACCGCCTGGCAGCTCGCCGCCAGGCGTCCCGACCTGGTCCGCGGTCTGATCATCTGCGATATGCGGGCCTCCGCGCTCGGTGCCGCGTCGCAGCGCGAGTGGGCCCAGTGGTTCGACTCGTGGCCGCTGCCGTTCGCCACGCTCGCCGACGTCCGCAAGTGGTTCGGCGAGGACGACCCCTGGGTGGAGCGGCCCAATCCGGCCCGCGGCGAGTTCTACGCCGAGGTGATGGCCGAGTCCCCGGACGGCTGGCGCCCCGTCTTCGACCCGGACCAGATGCTCCGCTCCCGCGAGACCTGGGTGTACGACGCGCACTGGGAGGAGCTGGCCCAGGTGCGCTGCCCGGCCCTGGTGGTGCGCGGCCTCGACGGCGAGCTGGGCCGCGCCGAGGCACAGGAGATGGTCCGCGTCCTGCCCCGAGGCCAGTACGCGGAGGTCGCCGACGCCGGCCACCTGGTGCACTACGACCAGCCGGAGGCCTGGCGCGCGGCCATCCAGCCGTTCCTGGACGCCCTCGACACCGACTGACGCGGGCGGCGGTCAGCCCCTGGTTCAGCCCTTGCTGACCGCCCCCAGGATCTCCGGCAGCCGCCGGGCCGTCCGCGGAGCGGCCAGTCGCAGCCCCGCCGCCGTGAGCACCGCCCCGTACGCCGACCCCACCGGGAACAGCAGCCACGTCCAGTCGTCGCCCCCCGCGCTCACGTTCAGCCAGATCGTGAGCGCGATGACGGGCGCGCACAGCAGGGCGGCCGCGATCATCCCGCCGAAGATGGAGATCCAGGCGAGCCCGGTCTGCCCGGGGGCGACGTTCTTGTAGCCCTCCTGCGGGATGGAGTAGGGGAAGCGGGCGGATGTCCAGGCCCCGGTCGCGAGCATCGCGCCGAGCAGCGCGAAGGACAGCCCCAGCGCCTCGGGCAGCCGCTCCCAGTCGCCCAGCAGGGCGGTCGTCACCACGGTGACGAGGGTGGCGTACGGCAGGGTGATCAGCAGCAGGGCCAGCGCGCGGGCGCGCAGCTCGACGTAGGCGTCACGCGGCGAGGAGATCGTCATCGCGACCATCCAGAACGCGGAGGTGTCCTGGCCGAACTGGTTGTACATCTGGATGCCGAGCATCCCGGCGGCGAAGCAGGCGAAGTACACGGACCCGGTGCCCTGCCAGGCGTTGAACACCGGCACGATCAGGCCGATGGCCAGCGACGTCACCCACGCGGCCTTGGTCTTCGGGTCGCGCCACACGTACCGCAGGCTGCGCTCCATGACCGTGCCGGTGCGGCCGGAGGGCAGCAGCCGTCCGAGGCCGATCGAGGACCTCCGGCGGGCGGCTGTCCCGGCGGTGGGCAGGGTGGATCCGTCGGGCGAGGTCATCAGCCGGGTCAGATGCCGGGACCACACCGCGAGCAGCGCCGCCAGGGCACCCGCGGTCAGGGCCAGCTGGGCGGCGGCGACCCCGTACGACCCCTCGCCCACCGCGTGCACGGCGCCGATCGCCGACGCGGGCGGCACCCACCGCAGCACGTCCGCAGCCGGATCGAGCTCGCCGAGCCCCGAGGCGCCGAGCCGTTGCGCGCCGAAGTTGACGACCTGGGCGCCGATCGCGACGACGAGTCCGCTCAGCACCGCGAGGTCCCGGCCCTTGCGGCTGGTCAGCAGCCGTACGTTGGCGGCGGCGACGGCCCGCGCGAGGGCCACGCACACCAGCAGCGCCAGGACGACTGCGACGACCCCGACGGCGAACGCCGCCCCGCCCCTCGCCACCGCGACCACGGAACCGATCAGCAGGCACAGCGTGAACAGCGGCCCGATACCCACCAGCGAGGCCGTGAGCAGGGCCCGCACCAGCGGCCCGGGCCGCAGCGGCAGCATCACCAGCCGGGTCGGGTCGAGCGTCTCGTCACCGCTGGGGAAGAACAGCGGCATCACCGCCCACCCGAGTCCCAGCACCGCCACGGCCAGCATGACCAGCGCCTCGGCGTGCGCGTGCCCGCGCAGCGCGATCAGGCCGATCAGTTGCAGCGCGGCGAACAGCAGGGCGAAGACGGCCGAGGCGATGTAGGCGGCCTTCCGCCCGCCGGACTGCCGCAGCCCGCCCCGCAGCAGCGACAGCTTCAGCCGTACGAAGACGGGGGTGATCGCGGGGGCGCTCACCGCGACCCGCCGCCCAGCCAGTCGAGGTCGGACCCGGCGTCCCGGCTCTGCGCCCCGACGAGTTCGAGGAACGCCCGCTGCAGCGAGGGCGCGTCCCCGCGCACCTCGGCGAGGGTGCCGGTGGCACGGATCCGCCCGGCGGCCATGACGGCGACCCAGTCGCACAGCGACTCGACGAGCTCCATGACGTGGGAAGAGAACACGACCGTGGCGCCCGAGGCGGTGTACCGCTCCAGGACGCCCCGGATGGTCTGGGCGGAGACCGGGTCGACGCCCTCGAATGGTTCGTCCAGGAACAGCACTTCGGGGTTGTGGAGGAGCGCGGCGGCGAGCCCGATCTTCTTGCGCATGCCGGTCGAGTAGTCGACGACGAGTTTGTGCTGGGCACCGGCGAGATCGAGAACATCGAGGAGCTGGGTGGCCCGCTTGTCGACCTCGGCCCCGGGCAGCCCGCGCAACCGCCCGGTGTACGCCAGCAGTTCCCGCCCCGACAGCCGCTCGAACAGCCGCAGTCCCTCCGGCAGCACCCCGATCCGGGCCTTCACCTCGACGGGGTCGCGCCACACGTCGTGCCCGACCACCTCGACGGTCCCGTGGTCGGGCCTGAGCAGCCCGGTCACCATCGACAGGGTGGTGGTCTTCCCCGCTCCGTTCGGCCCGACGAGCCCGATGAACTTGCCCGCCGGCAGATCGAGATCGACCCCGGCAACAGCGGCCTGCTCCCCGAACCGCTTCCAGAGCCCCCGCACCCGCACCGCGCTGGATCCCACCGCGCCTCCCTCCGTCACCTTGCACCCTACGGTGACGTTCTTCAGGGGCGCGGGGAACTGCGCGATCAACCACGGACAACCCGCGGCCGCCACACAACGGCAACCAGGCAGACGACAGGGCGCTTACCGATCCCGCCCGCACGCATAAGCCAACGGCGAGATCAACTCCTCCGCATCCGGCAACCACCGATTCGCGGGCGTAGGCCGGCACGCCCACTGCACAGCCCCCCGCGACCCGAACCGCGTGGGCGGCGCAGCCACATACGCCCCTTCCCCCAGCACGGTCAGATCCAGCGACGCCAACGACCACCCCAGCTTCCGCACCAGATCAGGCACCTTCACCGAAGCACCGGGCAACACGAAGAACTCCATCCGGCGATCAGGAGTCAACGCCACCGGCCCCAGCGTCAGCTCCATCCGCTCCATCCGCGCGAGCGCGAGGAACCCCGCCGTCTCCGGCACGGAGATCGCGTCGAACGTCCGCCCCGTCGGCAGCAGGATCGACGCCGTCGGCTGCTTCTGCCACATCCGCCGCGCGACGGTCGCACTGCCCGTCGCCTGCGTCGCCCAGTCCGGGCGCGCCGGGTGCGAGCCGGGCGCCGGGCACGCGGCGTCACCGCAGGAGCAGTGCTGAGCGCCGTCGACGGCTTCCAGCCAGGTGCCGGGGAACACGTCCCAGTGGCGCTCCTCGGCGTAGCGAACAGCGGTCTCCAGCAGCGATTCCCCGCGCTGCTTCGGGATCTGAGCGGCTTCGGTGCCGGCGATCGTCTCTTCCACGATGAGCACAACTCTGGTCGTCACCAGGGGTTACGCCCGCCCGCGTGCGCGGGGAGGAGCACCGTGCCCGTCGTCGGGGCGCATGGGTGCATGTCCGGGGGCGCGCAGGAGGATCCGTGGCCGCGGCTGGGTAGCCACGAGTGGGGCCGGCAACAGCCGTTACCCGGCAATCCTCACATGCCTCGCATTTTCGCCTGGTCGGCGGGGCATTGATCTTCACGGCCGGATCTTTTCGCCGGGACGCGAGGGGTTCGGCCGCGGAAGACACGTCAACTCGGTGCGTGGGCAGGCACCGCAGCCACACGGCGGTGAGCCGAGGGGCGCGCCTGTGCCGGGACGACGAGCGCGCGCAGACCCGAAGGGCTGAGCACGGTCGTCGTCCCGGCACAGGCTTCGGCGCCCCGTAGGCGCACCGCCAGACAGCAGGGGGTACGCCATGGCCGCAAGGCCGCTCGTCGCCCGTCAGCCGAACGAACGGCTGCAGGCGCTCATCCAGGAAGCCGGATGCTCCAACGCCGGCCTCGCCCGCCGGGTCAACATGTGCGGTGCCGAGCACGGTCTCGACCTGCGCTACGACAAGACGTCGGTGGCGCGCTGGCTGCGCGGGCAGCAGCCGCGGGGCCGGGCCCCGGCGATCATCGCCGAGGCGCTGGGCCGCAAGCTGGGCCGTACGGTCACGATCGACGAGATCGGCATGGCCAACGGCAAGAACCTCGCCTCGGGCGTGGGCCTGCAGTTCTCGCCGACGGTGCTGGGGGCCATCGAGCAGGTCTGCGAACTGTGGCGCAGTGACGTGGGGCGGCGGGACTTCCTGTCCGGCTCGTCCGTCGCCGCGTCCGCGCTGGTCGAGCCCAGCCGCGACTGGCTGATCTCCGCACCCGACGGCCAGGTGTCACGCACGGCGGGGCCGCGGGTGGGGCAGTCCGACGTGCAGGCGGTGCAGGCCATGACACAGGCGCTGGTGGACCTCGACCACCAGTACGGCAGCGGGCATGTGCGCCCCGTCGTCGTGCACTACCTCAACAGCGTCGTCTCCGGGCTGCTGGCGGGCTCGTACCGGGAGGCGGTGGGCCGGGACCTGTTCGCGGCGGTGGCGCGGCTGACGGAACTCGCCGGGTACATGGCCGTGGACACCGGGCAGCCGGGTCTGGCCCAGCGCTACTACATCCAGGCGCTGCGGCTGGCCCAGGCGGCCGGGGACCGGGGCTACGGCGGGTACGTGCTGGCCGCCTCCATGAGCCACCTCGCCGCGCAGCTCGGGAACCCGCGGGAGATCGCCCAGTTGGCGCGGGCGGCGCAGGAGGGGGCGCGGGGGCGCGTGACGCCCCGGGCGGAGTCCATGTTCCACGCGGCGGAGGCGCGCGGGCACGCCCTGCTGGGCGACGCGCGCGCCGCCCAGGTCGCGGCCGGGCGCGCGGTGAGCGCCCTGGAGTCGGCCGACCCGGCCGCCGGGGACGACCCGGTGTGGATCGCGCACTTCGACGAGGCCTACCTCGCCGACGAGTTGGCCCACTGCCACCGGGACCTGGGGCAGGCCGAGGCGGCGGCGCGGTGCGCACAGGAGTCGCTGGCCGGGCATCCCGAGTCACGGGCACGCCGCCGGGCCATCGGATATGTGCTGTTGGCCACGGCACAGGTGCAGCAGCGCGAGATCGAAGAGGCGTGCAGCACCGGCATGAAGGCCGTGGAACTGCTGGAAGGGGTGCGCTCCAACCGGGGCGCCGAGTACCTGGAGGACTTCCAGCAGCGGCTGGAGCCGTACCGGGACGAAGCGGTGGTCAGGGAGTTCGGGGCGCGGCTGGACCTCCAGACGGCGGCGTGAACACAGGGTCCGCGGATGCGTGAACATGCGGGAAACGGACCCTTGGCGAGCAGGAGGTGACATGAACAGCGCGCCATGACCCGGTTGTGTTACCGCGCTCACAGGGCTTGAGGTCAGGCCCTGTGCTGCGTGGCACGGGGCTCTGGGGACCCGGTAGCGTGACCCGACGATTCACAAGGTCCCCCATAAGTAGGAGTCCCGGTGACGCAGAGTGGACAGGGCGAGGAGCCCTCGGCGCGCCCCGCGCGCGAAGGCATCGTGCTGCCCTCCGACGGTGGCGAACCCCTGCTGCCGGGCATGACGGGCGGACCCGGTGACGCCCCGGCCGGCCGCCGGCCCGGCCCGCCCCCGACCGGCCAGCCCCCGGCCTCCGCCCCCGCCGGCGGCCAGACCTGGGGCCAGCCGTGGGGTCCCGACCAGCAGACCCCGCCCCCGGCGCAGGGCCAGAGCTGGCAGTCCCCGCCGCCCCAGCAGTGGACGGAACCGCCGGCCTGGGACGCCCAGCAGCCCGCCATCGGCGCGTTCCCCGAGGGCACCCAGCCCCCGAACCCGTACACCGACCCGTACGGCACCCCCGCGGGCGACGCCCAGCCGCCAGCCGGAACCGGCCCGTACGGCACCCCGGGCACGGCGCACCCGACTCCCGGCGCCGACCCCTACGGCGCTCCCGCCGGGGGCGGCCTGCCTGCCGCCCCGGGCCACTACGGCCCCGCCGCCGGGGACGGTTCGCAGCCGCCGAACGCTGACTCGTACAACTCCCCGTCCGGGGCAGGCCCGTTGCCCCCGGCCGCCGACCCGTACGGCGCTCCCGCCGGGGGTGGCCTGCCCGCGCCCTCCGGCCAGTACGGTCCCCCGGCCGGGGGCGGTTCGCAGCCGCAGGCCGGGAACACCTACAACTCGCCCTCCGGGGGCGCCCCGTTGCCGCCGGCCGCGGACGCGTACGGCTCCCCGGCCGGGGGCGGTTCGCAGCCGCAGGCCGGCGACACGTACAACTCCCCTTCCGGGGGAGGCCCGCTGCCGCCCGTCGCCGGGGACGCGGCCGCGGCGGCCACGCAGTACCTGCCGCCCGTCGCCGCCGCACCCGCCGACGAGGGGGCGACGCAGTACATACCCCCGGTGGGCCCGGGCGCACTGCCGCCCGAGACGCCCGCCGGACACGACCCCGAAGCCACCACCTTCCTCGGGACCGGGCCCCGGGCCGGTGCGGGAGCCGGGCCGCTGCCGCCCGCCTCGAACCCGGACGCCGAGGCGACGCAGTACATCGCGCCGGTGCCCGGCACGGACCAGCAGCCGCCCGCCGGGTTCGAGAACCTCTTCCGCAGCGAGCAGGGCGCGGAGGGCCCGGCCGGGGCCACCCAGCAGATGCCCCGCATCGAGCAGCCGCAGCCGAGGCAGCAGCCCTCCTACGGCGCTCCGCAGCCCTCCTTCGCCCCGGCCGACGAGCCCGGCGGCCGGGGCGGCCGAGGCGGCCGTACCGGCTCGCGCGTGCCGGTCATCGCGGCCGTCGGCATCGGCATAGCCGTCCTCGGCGTCGGCGCGGGCGCGATGCTCGCCGGTGGCGGAGGCGGTGACGACGACGGCGGTGACAACAAGACCGTGGCCGCCTCGGCACCCGCCACGCAGAAGTCCGCCTCACCGTCCGCCGACCCGGTCCGGGCGCAGGCGGTCGAGCTGGACAAGCTGCTCGCCGACAGCGGGGACAGCCGCAGCACCGTGATCAACGCGGTGGCCGACGTCAAGACCTGCGACAACCTCGCCCAGGCCGCCAAGGACCTGCGCGACGCGGCCAGGCAGCGGGGCGAGCTGGTCACCCGGCTCGGCGGCATCACGGTCGACAAGCTGCCCGACCACGCCGCGCTGACCACGGCCCTCACCAAGGCGTGGCAGGCCTCGGCCTCGGCCGACAACCACTACGCGTCCTGGGCGGACCAGACCGCCGGCAAGAAGGGCTGCAAGAAGGGCCAGGCCCGGGTCACCGGCCAGACCCAGGCCGGAAACCGGGCCAGCGGTGTCGCGAGCACCGAGAAGACCAAGGCGGCCCAGCTGTGGAACGGGATCGCCAAGCAGTACGGCCTGACCGAGCGCCGGCCGACGCAGCTGTGACGTGAGGCGATCCGGCCGGGGACGAACCGCTGCGCCGGGCGCTCAGTAGTTCACGTCGGCGTTCTGCAGGGTCCTGGTCATGTCGACGAAGCCCTTGCGCGCCGACACCAGCCGCCCTTGCCGCACCACCTGGAGCGTCACGTTCGCGTTGACCAGGCGCGGGAAGCCGACGGAGGCGAGCTTGTCCTGGAACCGCCACCGCAGCGTGGGCGTGAGACCGCCCGTGCTGACCCTGAGGCCGTTGTCGAGGGCCTCCGTCACCGTGTCGGCGGTCACCTCGCCGCTGCCGAGTGACTCGACGACCTTCCGGAACACGGTGTAGGCGATCCACGTGGTCTGCACCCCGGCGTCCGCCGGGTCGATCCGGTTGTCGTCGAAGGCCTCGTCCCGGATGACCCGCTTCATCCCGTCCCAGCGCGCATCGCTCGCCACCGGGTACCAGCCGGTGATGTACGAACCCTCGTACGGCCCCGACGCCCCGCCCGTCGCGTCGATCACCGTCTGGTCGACGCTGCCGAGCACGGTCGCCGTCCGGACGCCGGGATAGTCCTCGCGGGCCCGCCGGAAGGAGTCCATGAAGGTGCCGTTGCGGTCCCCGAGCGCGGGCACCACGCACCCTTCGTCCCCCGGGTCGGTGGTCGTCGCCCGTAGCGCCCGCGCGGCCTGGCCGTCGTACTCGGTGGCGTCCTCCGCCGCCCGCTGGTCCCGGGAGGCCGGGTGCCCGCCCGCCTTCAGGCCGGAGTCGAGCAGCGGGGGCAGCTGGTCGCCCGCGATGGTGTCGGGCCGGATCAGCGCCACGGGCCCGCAGTCGGCGAGCGACCTGCCGAGACCGGCGAGCAGCGCGGGCTGGCCGCCGTTGACCGGGTAGGACAGGGGGCTGGTGAACTCGGCGTTGGTGATGCCGTAGCCGCCGATGTAGGGGATGCCCGCGCCCTCCAGGGACGGGAAGAAGGAGTCGGCGTACTGGCTGTAGGATCCTACGACCGCGACGGCGTTCTCCTTGGCGGCCCGCCGGGCGCACTTCGCGGCGGCCACGCTGTCGTTGTGATCGTTGCAGGTCAGCACGTTGAGCTTGCGGCCGTTGATCCCGCCCTTGGCGTTGACCCAGCGGGCGTAGGCGCGGGCGAAGGCGGGCATGCCGGGCTTGTTGGTCGCCCTGGTGTCCTGGGGAGCCCAGGTCATGACGGTGATCGGGTCGTCCCCGACGCCCCCCGTGGTGCCGGGGACGACCCCGCAGCCGGCGAGCAGCGACGCGCACGCGACCGCCGTGCCCGCGGAGAGGACGCCGTGTCTGGCGTGACGGGTGAGGAGGCCGGGGAGGAATGTGCTGCGGGTGCGTCGCCTGCCGGTCATGGTTCCGCACGATTCCGCCACATGACTAACCCGTCAGTGATCTCGGGTCAACAATGGGTGACGCGCAGGTGAATTACGGGGGTAAGGGTGACTGATGTGGAGGGGAACGTACGATCGATGACCGTGCAAGCTTCGGAGAACTCTTCCCGTCGTGGCCGTCGCTCATCCACCATGGGCGGCATGCCTGTCAATGACATGCCGTGGTGGCGCTGGCGCAGCAACGTGCGCTCGGCGCTGCACATGCTTTCCGATCCCGTCTTCCAGCGGGACGTCTGGCTGGCCGGCGTGGACGGCTACGGCGACGTGACCGACGCGGTGTACCGCCTGGTGGAGGACACCTGGCTGGACCACTGGTCCGCCGAGAAGTACGTCGGCACGATCTTCCGCGACTCGCAGGAGGCGGCCCTCGTCGACACCGCCGTGCTGCGGGTGCTGCGGATCATGCACCAGGTCGGGCCGGACGCGCCGGTCGCGGCCTACCTCGAACACCAGGCGTGGCCGGAGGCGGTCCGGGCGGCCCGGGACGCCCACGCGCGGCTCGCCGCGAGCGACGGCGAGGAGCCGGACACCCCGCCCCGTAGCCTCGAAGTGCTACGGATCATGACCAGGTCCGCCTGACGGGACGATTGCCGGCGGCGTGGCTCCTTGTGGGACCCTGTCCTGCATGAACGAGCAGTCCACCAGCGCCGCCGTCCCGGCCGATCAGTACGTCCTCACCCTTTCCTGCCCGGACCGCAAGGGCATCGTGCACGCCGTGTCGAGCTACCTGTTCATGACCGGCTGCAACATCGAGGACAGCCAGCAGTTCGGCGACCACGACACGGGACTGTTCTTCATGCGCGTCCACTTCTCGGCGGACGCTCCGGTGAGCCTGGACAAGCTGCGGGCCAGCTTCGCGGCGATCGGTGACTCCTTCCAGATGGAGTGGCAGATCAACCGGGCCGACCAGAAGATGCGCATCCTGCTGATGGTGAGCAAGTTCGGGCACTGCCTGAACGACCTGCTGTTCCGGGCGCAGACCGGGGCGTTGCCGGTGGAGATCGCCGGAGTGGTGTCCAATCACACGGACTTCGAAGAGCTGGTGGGCTCTTACAACATCCCGTTCCACCACATTCCGGTGACGAAGGACACCAAGCCGGAGGCGGAGGGGCGGCTGCTCGACATCGTGCGTGAGGAGGGTGTCGAGCTGGTCGTGCTCGCCCGGTACATGCAGGTGCTGTCGGACGACCTGTGCAAGCAGCTGAGCGGGCGGATCATCAACATCCACCACTCGTTCCTGCCGAGCTTCAAGGGGGCGAAGCCGTATCACCAGGCGCACGCCCGGGGTGTGAAGCTGATCGGGGCGACCGCTCATTACGTGACGGCTGATCTTGATGAGGGGCCGATCATCGAGCAGGAGGTCGAGCGGGTGGGGCATGACGTGACGCCGGAGGGGCTGGTCGCCATCGGGCGTGATGTCGAGTGCCAGGCGCTGGCTCGGGGTGTGAAGTGGCATGCCGAGCGGAGGATTCTGCTCAATGGGCGGCGGACTGTGATTTTCGCCTAGGAGCTCGGGGCCTTCCCTTCGGAGGCGGGTGCGGGTTGTGTGTGGTTGTTCGCGCAGTTCCCCGCGCCCCTGAGGGGGCGTCCCGCCCCGCAGTCGGTTCTACATCCTGCTCAATGATGCGGCGGCGAACAGGACGTCCCTGATCGCGTCCCTGTCTCCCACCTGACCCGCCGCCGCCTCCTGTGGCGGCACGTGGCCTGCTGCCAGGTGGCAGAACTCGACTCCGTCCAGGGCGATGTGGGCCACCTCGTGTTCGGCGGAGCCCTTGGCCGCGGGGGAGTCCAGTGGGATCAGCCACTCGCCGCCGCCCGAGCCCTCGATCTCCAGGCGGAGGCTGCGGCCCGGTTCGCCGGCCGCGACCAGGTGGCGGTGGTGGGCGGGGGCGGCCAGACCGGTGCGGCGGCGATGGGCCAGGGCGGCCGGGAGCATGCGGGCCGCCAGGTCGATCATGCGGTGCAGATGGCGGGGCGAGGGCGGATCGTAGGGGTAGTCCACCGCGTCCGCGATGTCCCCCGCGTGCACCCAGCACTCGAAGGCCCGGTCGAGCATCGCGTCGTGCAGGGGCAGTTCGAAGTCGCCGTACGGCACGGGCATCCTGCCGACGCCGCTGCCCGTGAAGGACACCGTGCGGACGAGGTGGTGGCTCTGCTCCCGCCAGGGCGCCCGCACCGCGCGGGTGGGCGGGAAGTGGGAGGCGCGCCAGTACGCCTCGGTGCGGGCGGCCGGGGTCGGCCGCTGGGACGTGACGTCGCCCATCGGGTCGTCGAGGCCGAGCGCGACCGCCACCAGGCCGTCGACGCTGAGCAGATGCGCGATGACCCCGGCGACGGTGGTGCGGCGGCTGGTCGCCTCGTCGCCCCGGAACCAGCGCAGCCGCACCGGCGCGTGCCACTCGGCGTCGCCGAAGTCCTGGAGCAGGGCGTCCAGGCGAGCCGTCTCGGCGTCGTAGGCCGCTGCCCAGTCCGGCACCGGGATGCGCGGCGGGCGGCGGTCGAGGCAGGACTCCAGCACGCGGGTGCGCAGGCCCGGGTCCAGGTCGAGGCTCTCGGGGCGTTGCAGCAGCCCGACCGCCTCGCGCAGCCGCCGCGCCTCGTCGGCGCACGCGCCGCACTCCCCGAGGTGCTGCTCGACCGCCGTGGCCTCCTCGGCCGAGCAGGCGGCCAGCGCCCAGGCGCCGAGCAGGGACTTCAGCACGGGGTGTTCGAGCACGGGCCACACGGGCGGTGGCGCCGTGTCCACGAGATCCGCGAGGTCCACGGGTTCGGGCAGCGGCAGACCGCTGTCCTCGACGGAGGCCCGGGGCAGGGGAATCCGGGGCGGACCGCCGGGCGCATCCTGAATGCCGTTCTCGTCCTGAGTGTTCCGGGTGTTGTCCGGCTCCTCGCGTCCCTCGTGTCCTTCGTGCCCCTCGTCGCCCGCGTCGTCGAACGCCTCGAACCGGTCCGGGCCGTTCACGCGGCACCTCCGAATCCGGGCGGTGCCCCCGGTGCCTCGGTGTCGTGGGCCGTGGACAGCAGTTGCAGGCCGAGACGGAGGCGGCGGCGGGCCTCGTCCTCGGTGATGCCGAGGTCCGTGGCGGTCTGGCGGTAGTCGCGGCGCTGGAAGTAGGCCCGTTCCAGGGCCGAGCGCAGCGGAACCGGCATGGACTGGACGATGTAGTCGGCCCGGGCGGCGACGGAGGCGCGGCGCACCCGGTGCTCCAGTTCCTCCGGGGTGCCGGAGCCTTCCAGGGCGAGGGCCGCGGTCTCGGTGGCGCGCAGGCGCTGGACGGCCAGCCGGTGGGTCAGCGTGGCGACCCAGGTGCGCAGGGGTCCCTGCTTGGGATCGTAGGAGTCCGGGTGTTCCCAGACGTGGATGAAGACCTCGCGCGTGATGCCGTCGGCGGCGCCTTCGTCGCCGAGCACGCGGTGCGCGAGGCCGTGCACGAGGGAGGCGAAGCGGTCGTAGAGCTCACCGAGGGCGGCGGCCTCCCCGCGGGCCAGTCGCTGCTGCATCTTGCGGTCCCAGCGGGGCGGTACCTCTTTTTCCGCCATGCGGCTCCCTCACCCCCTGCTCGTGTCCCGCGCCCGTGCCGAGTCCAGCCTGTGGCCGACGTCTACCCGAATGTAGTCGGCACGTCCGGTAGCGCACGCCCCTTTGTGGCAATGTGCGCCCCCTGACCGGCCGCAGGTGGTAGGGGGCCGCCGGCGCTTCTGTGCGGAGTCGTCGGGGTCGCGCCTACCCATCCGGCCGCCGATCAGACCTGTCTGATAAGGATCGAACAGGATCGAAGCCGACCAAAACAAGCCTGTTTTCCCAGGTATCCGTTTCTCGGGTCGTGTTTCAGGGAACGGCCGCTGGGCAGCCGCGCTGCAAGGAAGCGTAGGGACTGCTTCCGTTTTGGCGAGCGAAGGGCTTGGTGGTGACCTTCAATGTGACCGGCGGCGAGCAGGGCGAATGGGCTCTGCTCCAGGTGTCGGGCGAGCTGGATCTGGTGACGTCGCCGGTGCTGCGTCAGCGTGTGCACGACGTGGTGGCCGAGGGGCACCACTGTCTCGTCCTGGATCTGTCCGAGGTGTTCTTCTGCGATTCCAGCGGTGTCGGCGTGCTCATCGCGGCCCGTCGCCTGATCCGCTCGTGCCAGGGACGGCTGCGGCTGGTGCTGCCCGCCCGGGGCGCGGCCGACGGGTCCCATGTGAACCGGGTCCTCGGTGCGCTGGGCGTGCGCAGGCTCTTCGACGTGTACGGCGATGTGGACCAGGCCCTGGGTGACGAGGGCGAACCTCTGTCCGCATGACGGGGCGGTCACGCACGGTAGGGCGAGTGTTGCTGTTCTGACACGCGGTTGTCCTGGAATTCCCCCGGTCTTGGCACAAGTGACGTTTTCCCGCGCCCGAACGGCCCCCTCCGTCGTACGCTCCGAGCGAGACGCACCCCACCTGACGTAAGGCGGCCTGAAAGAGACATGGTCAGCAGCGAGTACGAGCGCAGGATCGCCGCCCGGTTCGCCACCTTCGACCAGGACGGCAACGGCTACATCGACCGCGAGGACTTCATGGGGGCGGCCAAGGCGCTGCTCTCGGAGTTCGCCGTCGCGGCCCGGTCCGACAAGGGACAGGCGCTGTACGGCGGCGCGGAGGCGTTCTGGCAGGGCATGGCGGGCATTGCGGACCGCGACGGCGACCAGCGCATCACGCGCGAGGAGTTCGTCACCGGAGCGGTCAAGCGCCTGCGCGACAACCCCGACGGGTTCGCCGAGATCGCCCGGCCCTTCCTGCACGCGGCCCTGGACGTCGCCGACACCGACGGTGACGGCGCCGCGACGGTTGAGGAGGCCGCCCGCGTACTGAAGTGCCTCGGCGTCCCCGAGGACGTCGCCAGAACGGCTGCCGGCACGCTCGACGCGGACGACGACGGCAAGGTCGCCGAGCCGGAGGTCGTCCCGGCCTTCGCCCGCTACTTCACCGTGCCCGAGTAGGGCCACGCGTCCGCGCCGGAGGGTGTCGGCCCCCCTTCGTCGTAGGGGTGTTCAGGGACGGCGGCTGCGGGCTGTCCGTGGTTGTTCGCGCAGTTCCCCGCGCCCCTGGGGCACCTGCCCGCACGAGGTCAGGTGCCCGAGAAGCGTTCGCGCAGCTTGTACTTGAGCACCTTCCGCAGGGTCTCGCCCCGCGGCAGGGCGTCCACCACCTCGAGCCGTTCGGGCAGCTTGTGCACCGACAGTCCCTCGGCGCGCAGGTAGGCCGTCAGGGCCGGGAGCGTCAAGGCCCCGGCCCCCGGCGGCTGTTCCACCACCGCGCACACCAACTCCCCGCGCCCGGCGTCCGGCAGCCCGATCACCGCCACGTCCCCGACCGCGGGATGCCGGTGCAGCAGGTCCTCGATCTCCTGGGCCGAGATGTTCTCGCCCTTGCGGATGATCACGTCCTTCAGCCGGCCGGTGAGGACAAGGTGCCCGGTCTCCGTCAGGCGCCCGAGGTCGCCGGTGCGCAGGAACCCCTCCGCGTCGAAGGCCTCCGCCGTCTGCCCCGGGTCCAGGTACCCCCGGCACACGGCCTCCCCGCGCAGCCGCACCTCCCCGTCCACGATCCGTATCTCCATGCCCTCCGGCGGCCGCCCCTCGGTCGTCGCCAGCAGCTCGGGACCATCGTCCGGCGCCCCCATGGTGATCATGGGCACCTCGGTCATCCCGTAGCCGTGGGTGAGCTGAACGCCCATCTCGCGCACGACCGCGTGGTACAGCTCCGGCGGCTTGGGCGCCCCGCCCCCCGCCAGCAGCCGCAGTGAGGGGATGAGCGGAGTCCCGGGCTGCTTCCGCTGCTCGGCGAGGAACATCGAGTAGAACGCCGTCGACCCGCCCGCCATCGTCACCCCGTGCTCCCGGTACGCCGCCAGCGCCTCCGGCAGCGCGAACTGCTCGAACAGCACGGCCGGGAAGCCGTACAGCAGCAGCATCACCGTGTAGTCGGGCCCGCCGATGTGGGCGTACGGGAAGGCGATCGACCCCACGTCGTCCGCCGAGGGGCGCAGCGCATGCGCGAGACAGGAGCCGCCCGCGATCAGGGAACGGTCCGTGTGCAGCACGCCCTTGGGGTCGGAGGTCGTGCCGGACGTCCAGTAGATCCAGCGGACCGCCGTGCCGTCGGAGGGCGGGGGAGGCAGTACGGACGGGTCGCCGTCCGGCAGGTCGTCGTAGGCCTCGAAGACGCCCTTCGCGCCCAGCCGCCGGGCCATTTCCGTGTGGTCGAAGCCGCGCCACTCGCCCGGCACCGCGAAGAACCCGGCCTTCGACTCGCGCAGCGCGAAGCCGACCTCCCGCTCCCGGTAGAAGGGGATCACCGGGGTCTGCACGGCGCCGATGCGGGCCAGCGCGAAGGACAGCACGGCCGTCTCGATGCGGGTGGGCAGTTGCCAGGCGACCACCGTGCCGGGGCGTATGCCCATGCCGTGGAGCCCGGCCGCGACCCGCTCGGCACGCGCGTGCAGCGCGCCGAAGGTCAGGGTGGGCCCGTCCTGGAGGAAGAGCGGTCGGCCGGGGGTGAGGGCGGCGCGGCGGGTGACCAGCTCCCACAGGGTGCGGGACGAACTCAGGGTGTGCGGGGTCTCGTTCACGGCTGCCCCCCTGCTGCTCGGCTGCGCTTCTTGGCTGACGGGTCGTCAGGTGGGATGCTATCTGACGAGCCATCAGATAAGTACCGTCCGGCGGAGGGGACCCATGGCGACCGAACTGCCCCGCATCATCAGCGTCGACGACCACGTGATCGAGCCGGCCCACCTGTTCGACACCTGGCTGCCGGCCAGGTACCGGGAGCGCGGGCCCCGGCCGCTCACCGCCGGCATCGGTGAACTCGCCTACGTCGGCGGCAAGTACCGGATCACGATGGACCCCGACGGCCCGCCCACCGACTGGTGGGTCTACGAGGACCTGAAGTTCCCCTACAAACGCAACATCGCCGCCGTCGGCTTCGACCGGGACGAGATGACCCTGGAGGGCATCACCCGCCAGGAGATGCGGCCCGGCTGCTGGGACCCCAAGGAACGCCTCAAGGACATGGACCTCAACCATGTCGAGGCCAGCCTCTGCTTCCCCAGCTTCCCCCGCTTCTGCGGCCAGACCTTCGCCGAGGCGCACGACAAGGAGGTCGCCCTGGCCTGCGTGCGCGCCTACAACGACTGGATGGTCGAGGAGTGGTGCGGGGACAGCGGCGGGCGGCTCATCCCGCTGTGCCTGATCCCGCTGTGGGACGTCGACCTCGCGGTCGCCGAGATCCGGCGCAACGCCGGACGCGGGGTGAAGGCCGTGACCTTCTCCGAGATCCCCACCCACCTCGGGCTGCCGTCCATCCACTCCGGCTACTGGGACCCGTTCTTCGCGGTCTGCCAGGAGACCGGCACGGTCGTCAACATGCACATCGGGTCCTCGTCCCAGATGCCGGCCGCCTCCCCGGACGCCCCGCCCGCCGTCCAGGCCTCCCTCAGCTTCAACAATGCGATGGCCTCGATGATGGACTTCCTGTTCAGCGGGGTCCTGGTGAAGTACCCACGGCTCAAACTGGCCTACTCCGAGGGCCAGATGGGCTGGGTCCCGTACGCCCTGGAACGCGCCGACGACGTGTGGGAGGAACACCGCGCCTGGGGCGGGGTGCGGGACACGATCCCCGAACCGCCGTCCACCTACTACTACCGGCAGATCTTCTGCTGCTTCTTCCGCGACAAGCACGGCGTGGCGTCGATCGACACCGTCGGTCGCGACAACGCCACCTTCGAGACCGACTACCCGCACGTCGACTCGACCTTCCCGCACACCAAAGAGGTCGCCCTCGACCACGTCGAGGGCCTCGACGACGAGACGGTCTACAAGCTGATGCGGGGCAACGCCATCCGGATGCTCGACCTGGACCTCGACCGCTGAGGACCGCTCATGGACCTGTCGTACACGCCCGAGGAGGAGGAGTTCCGGGCCCGGCTGCGCGAGTGGCTCGCACGGACCCTCCCGGGCCTCCCGCCCAAGCCGTCCCCCGCCGACTGGCCGGGACGGCGGGCGTACGACCTCGGCTGGCAGCGCAGGCTGTACGACGCCGGATACGCCGGCGTCCAGTGGGATGCCTCCCCGACCACCCGGCTGATCTTCCTGGAGGAGACCGAGAAGGCCGGAGCGCCCTACGTCGGCGCCAACTTCGTGGGGCTGCTGCACGCCGGGCCGACGATCGCCGCCGAGGGCACGGACGCCCAGCGGGACCGCTGGCTGCCGCCGATCCTGCGCGGCGAGGAGGTCTGGTGCCAGGGCTTCAGCGAACCGGACGCCGGTTCCGACCTCGCGGCCCTGCGCACCCGGGCCCGGCGCGACGGCGACCACTACGTGGTGACCGGTTCCAAGATCTGGACCTCTCACGCGGAAGTCGCCGACTGGTGTGAACTCCTGGTGCGCACCGACCCCGACGCCCCCAGGCACCGGGGCATCACCTGGCTGGCCATGCCCATGGACGCGCCCGGCATCACCGTGCGGCCGCTGCGCACGCTCGCCGGGTCGGCCGAGTTCGCCGAGGTGTTCCTCGACGAGGTCCGGGTGCCGGTGGGCAACCGGGTCGGCGACGAGAACGACGGCTGGCGCGTGACCATGGTGACGCTGTCCTTCGAACGCGGCACGGCCTTCGCAGGCGAGGTCGTCGCCTGCCGGCGCGTCCTGGCCGAACTGGCCGTCGAGGCCCGCAGACACGGCCGCTGGGACGACCCGGCCCTCAGGCGCCGGCTCGGCAGGCTCAACGCCGAGTTCCGGGCCCTGTGGCGGCTGACGCAGTGGAACGTGAGCGCGGCGGAGGCGTCGGGCGGTGTGCCGGGCGTCGGCGGCTCGGTCTTCAAGCTGCGGTACTCGCACGCCCGGCAGGAGCTCTACGACGCCGCCGCCGACGTCCTCGGCCCCGACTGCCTCGACCTGGACCGGCCCTGGACCCTCGACCGCCTGTCCGCCCTCTCGTACACCATCGCGGCCGGCACCTCGCAGATCCAGCACAGCATCATCGCCGAGCGGATCCTCGGCCTGCCGAAGGGACGATGACCGTGCGGTTCCGGCTCGACGACGATCAGCGGGCCCTGCGCGAGGGGATGCGGCGGCTGCTGGAGCGGCGCTTCGACGGAGAAGCGCTCCGGGCGGCCGTGGACGCGCCCGAGCGGCTCGACCGGGCACTGTGGCGGGCGCTCGGGGAGGCGGGGTTCTTCGCGTTGCGCCTGCCCGAGGAGGAGGGCGGGGTCGGACTCGGCCTGCCGGAGGCGGTGTTGGTGTTCGAGCAGGCGGGACGGGCACTGCTGCCCGGGCCGCTGGTCGCCACCCATCTCGCGGCCGGTGCGGTGCCGGGAGCGGCCGCCGGGGAGACGGTCGTGGCGGCCGTGGACGGCGGGCTCGTGGAGTGGCTGGTCCAGGCCGACGCCGTACGCGGCGACGCCGCCGGAGCCGTACCGCTGCGCTCCCTCGACCCGCTGACCCCCCTGCACCGCGTGCCGGGCGCCCTGGCCGCGGACCCGGATCCCGTCGCCGTCCTCCTCACCGCCGCCGAGCAGCTCGGCACGGCCGGCCGGGTCTGCGAACTGGCGGCGCAACACGCCCGGGCGCGCGAACAGTTCGGAAGGCCCATAGGGGCCTTCCAGGCGGTGGCACACCTGTGCGCGGGGATGCTGGTCCGGACGGAGACGGCCCGCGCCGCCGTCTACGCGGCGGCCGTCACGGCCGACCCGGTCGACATCGCCGCCGCCCGTCTGCTCGCCGACGAGGCCGCCGTGCGCGGTGCCCGCGACTGTCTCCAGGTGCACGGCGGCATCGGCTTCACCTGGGAGTCCGAGGTCCATCTGCATCTGAAACGCGCATGGGTTCGAACTCAACGTACGGGCGACGTCACGGAGAGTGAGGAGCTGCTCGCCGCCGAACTCTCCGCCGGAACGGCCTGACAGGCCGTCTGGCTGCGGCACAGCCGAATACGCCGACGGGGATGTCGCGGATCGTGGCATACCGGGATTACGGAGAGTTGATACAGGGTCGTGTCCTCTGTGTGACTCGTCACGGCCCGGAGTCGGCTGCCCCCTCGGGTACCTTGTGTGGGATGCGAGTGGTCCTGAACACGCTCCGTGCCGCAGTCGCCCCCGAGGCGACTGCGGATCCGGCGATGCGAGCCGCTGCTCGCCCGGCGGTGCGGCCCGGTGCCGGTGCCTGTTCGACTCCCCGCCGCGAGCGTCGCACAGTATGCCGCACGGGTACTCCTTCGCGCTGGAATATGCCCGAAGCGCTTGTTGGGGTGACTGTACGTCAACCATGCTGTCCCACAAGGGATTCACGTTCCGTGATCCTCGTCCCGGCCGTTGTTCTGGCCATGCAGAAAATGGCTACGATCGTGGCCTTCGTGAGGCGCGAGCCTAAGTGTCCGCCGGTTCGGATGGTGTGAGCGGTGCAGGTGCTTCAAGTGCAGCTGGAGATCCGGCCCGACCCCGCTGAGGTGGGACGAGCCCGACGGTGGGCCCGCTCGCGCCTGGCCGGGTCGGGCATACAGGCCGACGAGCCGCTCGCCGAGACGGTGATCCTGCTGGTCTCCGAGCTCGTCACCAACGCCGTGGTGCACACCGGCCGGCCCGCCGTGCTGCTGCTGTCCCTGCCGCCGGCGGTGACGGAGGAGATCACCGTCCGTCTCGAGGTCGCCGACCGCAGCGGCCGGGCGCCCGTGCCTCGCTGCGCGGACGACGACGCGACCGGCGGCCGGGGCCTCGCCCTGGTCGACGGACTCGCCGACCGCTGGGGCTGGAGCGTCGAGGCCACCGGCAAGCGCATCTGGTGCGAACTGGACCGGTGCACGAAGTCGCGCGAGGGTGCGGCGGCGTGCGGGGGCGGTGCGGTGGCGTACGGCGGCGGGACCGCCTTCGAGGGGCTGGCGTACGAGGCGGTGTAGCGGCTCCGGAGGTCCTCGGGGCCAGGTCCGTGACTGCCGGGCGCACGGCGGTGTGCGGCCGCGAGGGCGGCGTGCGGCGGCACATGCCACGCGGGGTTGCGGCCGGGCCGGGGCACGGGTGCACGGCCGGGTGGCCGTTCTGGACATGGCGTGACGCGATGCGCCGGGACGTGCTCCCGTGCGCACCTACGGTAAATGCCGCATAAGTAACAAAACACCGAACGGGTGTTGACGCCTCGTGACCATGTGCTCACGCTTGTGTTCAGCGATTCGCCGTGAGGGGACGGCGAGGACCTCACCGGACGGAGGCCCTCGGCGAGTGTGAGTCGTGACTCGGCGTCGGCTTCCTCGGGGCCATGGGAGCCGGGGCGGGAGCGCCGGAGTCGGGTGGCGGCGCGCGCTGCCGTGCTCGGGGCGAGCAGCGCGGCGCCGCCATCCAGCTTCAGCGGGCTGGGGCGGCAGGCAGACCCGGCGGGGCCTACAGGACGGCGACCGGCGCCACCGGAGCCCCGGTCGCCCCCGTGAACGGCTCGGGCGTCGCCGCCAGCAGGAAGGCATAGCGGCCCGCTTCTCCACAGGCTGTGGACAACTCTTCGATATTCCAGTTCTGGCCCTGCGGCATCCCCATCTCCACGAGATGCAGGGCGTGCACCGGCAGCCACAGGCCTTCCACCTCGGGCGGGAACACCTCGAACGTGAGGGTGTCGTTGGCGACGGCCGCGACATCGCGCGCGTGGAACCACTCCGGGGTCCGGATCGACAGCCCCGGCGACGGGTAGGCGTACGCGTGCCGGTCCCCGGCGAGACAGACCTGGACCTGCCCGGTCCGTACGAGCACGATGTCGCCGGCCCGGACCCGCGTCCCGGCGAGCTCCTCGGCGGCGTCCAGGTCCTCGGGCGTGACGGCGTACCCGCCGTCGAGCCGGTCCGTGCCCCGGGCGCGGGCGACGTCGAGCAGCACGCCCCGCGACACGAGCCGCCGGACCCTGTCGATGCCGCTGAACTCGGCTCCGCCGTGCGGGGTGATGCTGTCCGCGGGCCGGCCGTTGTAGATCCGGCCCGAGTGGGAGACGTGCGGCAGCGCGTCCCAGTGGGTGGCCGCCTGGAGTCCCATGGTCACGGCGTCGTCGCTGCACGCCACCGTGCCCGGGCCGAAGAGCTCCTGGTTGATCTGCACCATGACGTGCAGCGGATCGATCCGTCCCGGGATCATCCCCGTCTGCACGCCGTCGCGCCGGAGGGGGAGCGCCAGCGGGATCCGTCGCCCGGTGCGGACCGTCGCCGCGGCTTCCCGTACGACCTCGTCGGTGATCAGGTTGAGCGTCCCGAGTTCGTCGTCGGATCCCCAACGGCCCCAGTTGTTCACACGCTTGGCGATGTCGTGGAACGCGTCCGGCAGCGACATGAGTCCTCCCCGGGGCTTGTCTTCCGGTATCTGACGGGTCGTAGAATTCGGACGTCTGCGAAATCTAACGGTCCGTCAGAAACCGTGGGACGGGAAGGGGCCGGGCGTGGGGAACTTCTTGGCGGGCAAGGTCGTCGCCGTCACCGGCGCGGGGCGGGGCATCGGCCGGGCGGTCGCGCTCGCGGCGGCGGCCGAGGGGGCGAAGGTCGTCGTCAACGACTACGGCGTGGCGGTCGACGGTGCCTCGCCGACGAGTGAGGTCGCCGAGGCGGTGGTCAAGGAGATCGAGGCGGCCGGTGGACACGCGGTGGCGGTCGCCGACGACATCTCCACCATGGCGGGCGGGCAGCGGGTCGTCGACGTGGCGCTGTCGTCGTACGGGCGGCTCGACGGGGTGGTCTGCGTGGCCGGGATCCTGCGCGAGCGGATGCTGTTCAACATGACCGAGGAAGAATGGGACCCGGTCGTCGCGACCCATCTGAAAGGCACGTTCACGGTGTTCCGGGCGGCGTCGGCGGTGATGCGGAAGCAGCGCGCGGGGACGCTGATCGGGTTCACCAGCGGCAACCACCAGGGGTCGGTCTCGCAGGCCAACTACAGCGCCGCGAAGGGCGGGATCATCTCGCTGGTGCGGAGCGCGGCGCTGGGGCTGCACAAGTACGGGGTGACCGCGAACGCGGTGGCGCCGGTCGCCCGGACCCGGATGTCGGCGGGGGTGCCGATGGAGCTGGCGGAGATCGGGGAGCCGGAGGACGTCGCCGCGCTGGTGGTGTACCTGCTGTCGGGGGAGGCCGCCCGGCAGGGGATCACCGGGCAGGTGTACACGGTCGCCGGGGCGAAGATCGCGGTGTGGGCGCAGCCGAGGGAGGTGCGTGCCGCGTATGCCTCCGGGGGGTGGACCGTGGAACGGATCGCGGAGTTTCTGCCCGGGTCGGTGGGGGTGGAGCCGATGCCGATGCTGGAGCGGGTCGGGGAGATGGAGAGGGCGGCGGGGGAGGGGCGCAGGCCCAACGCCCAGTAGCTCGGGGGTGCGTGTCGGTCGGCGGGTGCGGGTTGTGTGTGGTTGTTCGCGCAGTTCCCCGCGCCCCTTGAGGGCGTCACCCACCGCACATCGACATCGAGGCGGCGATCGTGGAATTCGGGTTCACGCGTGAAGACGAGGACTTTCGGGCCGAGGCTCGTGAATGGCTCGCGACGCACACCACTGGTACGACCGATCGGCGTGCTTGGGAGCGCACCCTGGGCGCCGCCGGGTGGATAGGGCTCGGTTGGCCCGCCGCCGGGTACGGCAATCGGACCGGCACCCTCACCCAGCAGGTCGTCTGGGCCGAGGAGTACGCGCGGTCGGAGGCGCCCGCGCGGTCCGGGCACATCGGGGAGAACCTCCTCGCCCCCACCCTCATGGCGCACGGCACCGACGAGCAGAAGTCCCGCTTCCTCCCCCCGATCGCCACCGGCGAGGAACTCTGGTGTCAGGGCTACAGCGAACCCGGCGCGGGCTCGGACCTGGCCGGTGTCCGTACCGCGGCCGTGCGCGAACCGGACGGCCGTACCTTTCGCGTCACCGGTCAGAAGATCTGGACGTCACTCGCCCACGAGGCCGACTGGTGCTTCGTCCTGGCCCGCACCGAACCCGGGTCGAAGCGGCACCACGGACTGAGCTTCCTCCTCGTCCCCATGGACCAACCCGGCCGGATCGAGGTGCGCCCCATCCGGCAGATGACGGGCACCAGCGACTTCAACGAGGTCTTCTTCGACGGCGCGCACGCGGAGCACGTCGTGGGCGGCGAGGGCGACGGCTGGCGCGTCGCCATGAGCCTCCTCGGCTTCGAACGGGGCGTGTCCACACTGGCCCAGCAGATCGGGTTCGCCGAGGAACTGCGCGGCGTCGTGCGCACGGCCGTGGCGACGGGAGCCGCGCGGGACCCCGTCGTACGGGACCGGCTCGTGCGGCAGTGGGCCGAACTGCGCACGATGCGCTGGCACGCCCTGCGGACGCTGGGGGGTTCCGGCGGCCCGGGCGCGCCCAGTGTCGCCAAGCTGCTGTGGGCCGGCTGGCATCAGCGGCTCGGGGAGCTGGCGGTGCTGGTGCGGGGCGCGGCCGCGAGCGCGGGTCCGGCCGACTGGTCGGTCGCGTCGCCGTACGAACTGGACGCGGCGCAGCACCTGTTCCTCTTCTCCAGGGCCGACACGATCTACGGCGGCTCGGACCAGATCCAGCGCACGATCATCGCCGAGCGCGTGCTCGGCCTGCCCAGGGAACCCAAGGGAGCCGTGTGATGCGAGGCGTGATCTTCGACGGGAAGCGGGTCCGGGTCGTCACGGATCTCCAGGTGCGGGAGCCGGGGCCGGGCGAGGTGCGGGTCGCGATCTCGGCGGCGGGGCTGTGCCACAGCGATCTGTCGGTGGTGGACGGGACCATACCCTTCCCCGTTCCCGTGGTGCTGGGCCATGAGGGGGCGGGCGTCGTGGAGGCGGTGGGGGAGGGCGTCACCCATGTGGTGCCCGGCGACCATGTCGCGCTGTCCACCCTCGCCAACTGCGGCGCGTGCGCGGAGTGCGACCGGGGCCGGCCCACGATGTGCCGGCAGGCGATCGGGCGCCCGGGCCGGCCGTTCAGCCTCGATGGGGCGCCCGTCCACCAGTTCGCCGCCAACTCCGCCTTCGCCGAGCGCACGGTCGTGAAGGCCGTACAGGCGGTGCGGATCCCCAAGGACGTGCCGCTGCCGTCGGCCGCGCTCATCGGCTGCGGGGTCCTGACGGGAGTCGGCGCCGTGCTGAACCGGGCGCGGGTGGACCGGGGCGACAGCGTCCTGGTGATCGGGACGGGCGGCATCGGGCTGAACGTGCTCCAGGGGGCGCGGCTCGCGGGTGCCCTGCGGATCGTGGCCGTCGACGCCAACCCGGCGAAGGAGGAGGTGGCACGGCGGTTCGGGGCGACCCACTTCCTCACCTCGGCCGAGGGCGTGCGGGACATTCTCCCCACCGGCGCGGACCACGCCTTCGAGTGCGTCGGCCGGGTGGAGCTGATCCGCCAGGCGATCGACGCACTGGACCGGCACGGGCAGGCGATCCTCCTCGGCGTGCCCCCGGCCACCGCCGAGGCGTCCTTCCGCGTCTCGTCGATGTACCTGGACAAGTCCATCCTGGGCTGCCGCTACGGCTCCTCCCGGCCCCAGCACGACATCGCCCTGTACGCCGGCCTGTACCGCGCAGGCCGCCTGCTCCTCGACGAACTGGTCACCAGGACCTACCCCGTCGAGGACTTCGAGAAGGCGGCCCAGGACGCGGAGGCGGGGCGGGTGGCGCGGGCGGTTCTCACGTTCTGAGGGTCCGCGCGACCGTCGTCTCCCCACCGGCCCGGAACGTCCGCCGGTACGCGGTCGGCGTGACGCCCAGCGCCGCCTGCAGGTGCTGGCGCATCGACTGGGCCGTGCCGAAACCGGCGTCGTGGGCCACCCGGTCGACGGAGCGGTCGGTGGACTCCAGCAGGTGCCGGGCCCGTTCCACGCGCTGCTGGGTGAGCCACTGGCCGGGGCTGACGCCGGTCTCCTCTCGGAAGCGGCGGGTGAAGGTGCGGACCGACATGGCCTCCTGGGCGGCCATGTCACGCAGCTGGATCGGCTCGTGGAGGCGGCCCAGGGCCCAGGCGCGGGCGGCGGTGGTGGACGCCTGCTGCGGATCGGGCACCGGCCGTGCGATGTACTGCGCCTGCCCGCCGTCGCGGTGCGGCGGTACGACCGTACGGCGGGCCACGTCGTTGGCGACGGCGGCGCCGTGGTCGCGGCGCACCATGTGCAGGCACAGGTCGATGCCGGCCGCGACACCGGCGGAGGTCAGTACGTCGCCGTCGTCGATGAACAGCACGTCCGGGTCGATGTGGACCTGCGGGAAGAGCCGCTGGAGGCGCTCGGCGTCGGACCAGTGCGTGGTGGCGGGCCGGCCGTCGAGGAAGCCGGCGGCGGCGAGGACGTACACGCCGGTGCAGATGGAGGCGAGCCGGGTGCCCGGACGGAGGTGGGCGAGGGCGGCGGCCAGTTCGTCCGTCAGCACGCCCTCCTCGTAGACCGGGCCGAGCTCGTACGACGCCGGGACGATCAGCGTGTCGGCGGTGCCGAGGGCCTCCGGGCCGTGTGCGACGTGGAGGGCGAAGTCGGCGTCCGTCTCCACCGGGCCCGGCGGGCGGACGGAGCAGGTCACGACCTCGTACAGATGCCGTCCCCGGGCGTCCTTCGGGCGGCCGAAGATGCGGTGCGGGATGCCCAGTTCGAAGGGGAGCAGCCCGTCCAGGGCGAGGACCACGACGCGGTGGGGGCGGAAGCCGCCGGGGGGTGGGACATCTGCTGCCATGGCCCGATCCTAACGAATGCTGTCCTCCGGGCCACTCGATGCGGACGGCCGGTGGCCCGAAGCTCTATGGCGTGACCCAGACAAGCGAAGCCCCAGCAGTCGTACGGCAGCCGCCGAAGCCGGGCCGCGGACGCGTGCACCGGGCCTGGTTCGTCGCCGCCGTCACCTTCGTGACGATCATCGGAGCCGCGGCCTTCCGGTCCGTGCCCGGCCTGCTCATCGACCCCCTCCACGACGAGTTCGGCTGGTCGCGCGGCACGATCGGCGCCGCCGTCTCCCTCAACCTCGCCCTTTACGGTCTGACGGCCCCGTTCGCCGCCGCCCTGATGGACCGCTTCGGCATCCGGCGGGTCGTCGCGGTCGCGCTGACGGTGATCGCGCTCGGCTCCGGCCTGACGGTGTGGATGACGGCGGCCTGGCAGCTGATGCTGTGCTGGGGCCTGCTGGTCGGCCTGGGCTCCGGCTCCATGGCGCTGGCCTTCGCGGCGACCGTCACCAACCGCTGGTTCACCGAGCGGCGCGGCCTGGTCAGCGGGATCCTCACCGCCGCGTCGGCCTCCGGCCAGCTGATCTTCCTGCCGTTGCTGTCCTGGATCGTCGAGCGGTACGAGTGGCGCCCGGCTGCGGTGACGGTCGCCCTCGCCGCCCTCGCGGTCGTCCCCTTCGTCTGGCTCCTGCTGCACGACCACCCGGCCGACATCGGCCAGAAGCCTTACGGGGCAGAGGAGTTCGTGCCCAAGCCCGAGCCCGTGCGCGGCGCCGCCCGCAGGGCCGTGTCCGTCCTGCTCTCGGCCGCCCGCACCGGCCCGTTCTGGCTGCTCGCCGGCACCTTCGCGATCTGCGGCGCGTCCACCAACGGCCTGATCCAGACCCACTTCGTGCCCGCCGCCCACGACCACGGCATGCCCATCACGGCCGCCGCGTCCCTGCTCGCGGTGATCGGCGTCTTCGACGTCGCCGGCACGATCGCCTCCGGCTGGTTCACGGACCGCTTCGACGCCCGCCGGCTGCTCGCGGTGTACTACTCCCTGCGGGGCGTGTCGTTGATGTTCCTCCCGCTGCTGCTCGTGACGCCCAGCGTCCAGCCCCCGATGATCTTCTTCATCGTCTTCTACGGCCTCGACTGGGTCGCCACCGTCCCGCCCACCCTCGCCCTGTGCCGCGAACAGTACGGCGAGGACAGCGCGATCGTCTTCGGCTGGGTCCTCGCCTCCCACCAGGTCGGCGCGGCCCTGGTCGCCTTCCTCGGCGGCGTCGCCCGCGACACGTTCGGCTCCTACGATGTCGTCTGGTACGCGTCGGGGGCGCTGTGCGCGGCGGCGGCCTTGATGGCGCTGGTGATCCGGCGCCGGGACGGCCAGGCCGTGGCGGCGACGGCCTGAGCTCGGACATGGGTGGGCAACTGGAGCGGTCGGGACGGCACGGGCCGTGGCTGCCAGGGCCTTTGCCCCTCGAGCGCGCCCGACGGCTCCACTCGCCCTACGGAGCGTCCGGAGCAGCAGCCTCCAGGTCGGCGACGCTGCCCGACATGATCGTGCGTACGTGGTCGGTGATGTGCTGCGCGGGCCAGTCCCACCAGGCCACCGCCAGGAGCCGGGCGATGTCCCGGTCGTCGTAGCGGGTGCGGATGAGGCGGGCGGGGTTGCCGCCGACGATGCCGTAGTCGGGGACGTCGGTGGTGACCACGGCGCCGGTGGCGATGATCGCGCCGTGACCGATCCGTACGCCGGGCATCACCGTGGTGCAGTGGCCGAACCAGACGTCGTTGCCGACGACGGTGTCCCCGCGGCCGGGCAGGCCGGTGAGCAGGTCGAAGTGTTCCGCCCAGGAGCCGCCCATGGTGGGGAAGGGGAAGGTCGAGGGGCCGTCCATCCGGTGGTTGGCGCCGTTCATGATGAACCGCACGCCGGTGCCCAGCGCGCAGAACCTGCCGATGATCAGCTTCTCCGGCCCGTAGTGGTACAGCACGTTGCGGGTCTCGAACGCCGTCGGGTCGTCCGGGTCGTCGTAGTACGAGTACTCCCCGACCTCGATCAGCGGGGACTTGACGAGGGGCTTGAGCAGGACCACTCGGGGCTGCTCGGGCATCGGATGCAGGACCGTCGGGTCGGCGGGCACGGGCATGAGAGCGCTTCCTCATCTGTCTCGGGTCGGTGACCGGCCTATTCTGGAGCCGGCAACTTCCCTGCTTCGAAAGGTCGGTAGATGACACTCGGCATGGTCCTCGGTGACGGGGTCGTCGTGACGTCGCTTCTTCGTTCACGCTCGACCTTCCGAGGAGTCTGCCGTGTCCACGATCCACTGGATCGAGGTTCGACCCCGTTCCGCCCGTTGGCATTCTGAGTCCGGGCTGCCCCTGCCCCGTCGGGTCGTCGTCGCCGACGACCGCATGCGGGCCGCCGACGCCTACCGCCTGGCCTGTGAAGGCACCGCGCTGCTGTGGCGCGGCGATTTCCACAACGCGCGTCAGCTGCTGCGCGCGATGGACCGCCGTGTCGGCCGCACCGCGCCCGCAGCGGCGGACCGTCCCGCCGAGACCTTTCATCTGCAACGCCGCTTCCGCGCCCATCGTGCGCGCGTGCTCGGCAAGTTGCTCGTCCTGCTGGAGGAGGACCACCGGCTGGTACTGCGCCGGGCGCCCGATGTGCGCCGGGCGTGCACCGAGGCCTACGGGGCGCCCGAAGGGCCCGTGGCCGTCGCCCTCACCGAGCTGCTGGGCGTGCTCGGTGCCCGGCAGTGGCGGGAGCGGGGCGTGTACGTCCCGGCATTGGGGGCGCGGATCCATCCGCACTACGGGGTGTTCGCGCCGACCAGGAGCGAGTACGTCGACCTGGTTGCGCGGGCGCCGCTGCCCGCCACCGGCCTGCCTACCGCGTTCGACCTGGGCACGGGCACCGGTGTGCTCGCCGCCGTACTGGCCCGGCGGGGTGTCGGGCGGGTCGTGGCCACGGACGTGAGTGCGCGGGCCCGGGCCTGTGCGCGGGAGAACGTACGGCGGTTGGGGCTTGCCGGGTCCGTGCACGTCACCGGGCCCGCCCTGTACCCGGAGGGGCGTGCCGGTCTCGTCGTCTGCAACCCGCCCTGGCTGCCGGCCCGCCCCGCCTCCGACCTCGACCTCGGCGTCTACGACACGGGCGGCGGCATGCTCCACGAGTTCCTGAGCGGGCTCGCCGCGCGACTGGAACCCGGTGGTGAGGGCTGGCTCGTCCTGTCCGACCTGGCCGAGCGGCTCGGGTTGCGGAGCCGGGAGGAGTTGCTGACCGCGGTGGACGGGGCCGGGCTGCGGGTGGCCGGGCGGGTGGACACGCGTCCGTGTCATGCGCGTGTGCGGGACACGGACGATCCGCTGCACGCCGTACGGGCCTGCGAGGTCACGTCACTGTGGCGGCTGGCGGCCGGCTGAGCCGGCCCGCGTCGGATCAGGAGGCCGGTGAGGTCCGGCTGAAGAGGCGGCCGGCGAGGTCGATCCCCGTGATCGTGCCGTCGGCGTCCCGGGAGAAGTAGCCGCGCTGCCCCTCCAGGCCGCCCTCGGTGACGATGTACTCGTCGCCGTCGTCGGGGAGGAAACCGATGGCGGCGGCCGGGTAGTCCGGGGGCATCTGCTCGGTCGAGGCTGCGCGGATCTCCGGCTTGATGCCGACCGCCAGGGTGAGACGGGTGCCGTCGGTGGCCACGTCGAGATTCATGGCGTCGATCTCGTAGCGGCCGGCGACCTGCCGGGCCCGGGCCGCGTCGTACGGGACCGGCTCCGGCTTCTTCTCGACGACGCCGAGGCAGTGTTCGAGGGCCCAGCGGACGACGGACTGGTTGAAGGGGTAGCCGTCGGGGCCGACGTTGGCCAGGGAGACCACCGCGAAGTCGCGCTCGGGCACGATGAGCAGCTCGGCGAACTGGCCGTTGCCCGAGCCGCCGTGGCCGATCCCGTGCAGGCCGTCCAGATCGTGCAGGAACCAGCAGATGCCGAAGCCGTCGCCGAGCGTGCTGGCGCGCAGCGCGACCGTCTGCTCCCGCATGCGGTGGAGCTCGGTGGCGGGCAGGACGCCCTCCCCGTCGCCGAGTTGGAAGCGCGCCCAGCGCAGCAGGTCGCTCACCGTGGAGGCGAGACCGCCGCCGGGGTTGTCACGCCGCCCGCCCTCCCGGAACGCTCCCCAGGGCCGGGCGGCGCGCAGTTCGCCGTCGTCGCCGCGGTTGTAGCCCACGGCGAACTTGCGGACCATCACCTCCGCCAGCCCGTACACGGTGTCCGGCAGGCCCACCGGTTCGAACAGGAGCGCGGACATGGCCTGCTCGAACGGCAGGCCCGTGACGTTCTCGACGATCCGCCCGGCCAGGTTGTAGCCGGCCTGGCTGTACGAGGCGCGAGTTCCGGGCGGTGCGATCAGCGGCAGTCGGGGCAACTCGGCCATGAGCCCGGCCAGGGAGCGGTCGCCCTCGCCGTCGTCGATCAGATTCCAGTCCAGGCCCGCGGTGTGGTTGAGCAGGTTCAGGACGGTGATTCGCGCCGCGGCCCGCTCGTCGGCGAGCTTCAGCTCGGGCACGTAACGCCGCACCGGCGCGTCCAGGTCCACCTTCCCCTCGGCCACCAGGCACATCAGGGCGGTCGCCGTGAAGGTCTTGGAGACCGACGCCAGCGGGAACAGCGTCTTCTCGTCGACCGGCGTCGGGTCGGCGAGGCTGGTCACGCCGTGTGAGGCGTAGATCTCCTGGCCGTCCAGGAGGACCCCGACGGAGACTCCCGGAACGCCGAACTCCGCGGCCTGCGCGGCGACGTACTCCGACAGCTCGTCCTGCAGCTTGTCCTGCGGCATTGCTCCCCCTCCGGGCACTTGAACTAAGTACGAGAAGGAGCGTAGGCCGCTGCTTGAACAAAGTGCAAGTCCCGGCATGAACTTAGTGCAAGTAAGGTGACGGCCATGCCGCGAGACACACTCACCGCAGACCGGATCATCCGTGCGGCCATCGAGCTGCTCGACGAGGAGGGGCTGGACGGCCTCAACATGCGGAGCCTGGCGAAACGGCTCGGGTCCGCCGCCACGGCCGTCTACTGGCACATCAAGACCAAGGACGAGCTGGTCCGGCTCGCCGGCGACGCGATCTGGCAGGAGGTCGAGCCGCCCGACCTCGACACCACCGACTGGCGCACGGCCGCCACCGCCCACGCCTGCGGCATGCACGCGATGCTCACCCGGCACCCCTGGCTCGTCCAGGCGTTCGGCAGCCACCTCCTGCACGGACCCGGCCAGGCCCGGCACAACGACCTCAGCCTCGCCATCTACGAGAAGGCGGGCTTCGCCGCCGGCGACGCGGACCGGGCGGCCGCCACCGTGGTCACCTTCGTGCTCGGCAGCGCGCTCGGGCCCGCCGCCGAGGTCTCGCTGAACCGTCGCCTGAGCAAGGGCGGCGCGGACGCCGAGCAGCTGATGGCCGACGCCGTGGCGCGCGCCACCGAGACCGCCACGCAGTTCCCGCGGCTGCGCGAACGTCTCGGCACCACGGCCGCCGAGGAGTACGCCGCGGCGCCCGACAGCACCTTCGAGTTCGGCCTCCGGTCGGTCCTCGACGGTTTCGAGGCCCGCCTCGCCGCCGACAGCGCCGCCCGGCGTGCGTGAACCGTCAGTCCGTCAGGTGCGTGAAGCGGCCCCGGTGGAAGAGCAGCGGGCCGTCCGGGTCGGCGCCGGCGTCCGCCCCGAGGGCGTTCACCCGCCCGACCACGATGAGGTGGTCGCCGCCGGTGTGGACGGCGTGGATCGCGCAGTCGATCCAGGCGACGGCTCCCGACAGGCGTGGTGAGCCGGACACCGGCGCCGCGTCGTACGCCACACCCGCGAACTTGTCCGCGCCGCTGACCGCGAAGGCGCGGCAGAGCCCGGCCTGGCGGGACCCCAGGACGTTCACGCAGAACACGCCCGCGCGAGCGATGCGCGGCCAGGTCGTCGACGTACGGCCGACCATGAAGGCGACCAGGGGCGGGTCCAGGGACAGGGACGTGAAGGACTGGCAGGCGAAGCCGGCCGGGGAGTCGGCGGCGGTGGCGGGGGGTGCCGTGATGACGGCCACGCCCGTCGCGAAGGTGCCGAGGACCCGGCGGAACTCGCGCGGGTCCGCGGGGGCGCGTTCGTCCTCGGCGACGCACCGCAACTCGGGCCGCGGCAGCGCCTCGACGGATCCCGGCGGGCGGACCGACCTGAGGTAGCGGACGGCGGCCTCCGCCATCCCCGCTTGTCCCATCACATCATTCATTGAAACTGACGGATCGTCAGATGGGAAGGGTCAGCGGCCCCGGAACTGAGCGCCCCGTCGCTCCACGAAGCTCCGCACGCCCTCCCGCGCGTCCGCCGTCGTCATGTTGATCTCCTGTGCCGCCGCCTCGGCAGCGAAGGCGGTGGCGCGGTCGGTGTCCAGGGAGGCGTTGACGAGCTGCTTGGTCAGGGCGAGGGCGCGGGTCGGGCCGGTGGCCAGGCGAGTGGCCCATTCCGTGGCCGTCTTCTCCAGTTCCGCGTCCGGCACGACCCGGTTGACCAGCCCGAGCCGTTCGGCGTCCGCCGCGGTGAGCGCGTCGCCGAAGAACATCAGCTCCTTCGCGCGCTGTGGGCCGATGAGGCGGGGGAGCAGGTAGGCGCCGCCGCCGTCGGGGACCAGACCGCGCCGTACGAACACCTCGATGAACCGTGCCGACCGCGCGGCCAGGACGAGGTCGCAGGCGAACGCGAGATGCGCGCCCAGCCCGGCGGCCGTGCCGTTCACCGCCGCCAGCACCGGCTTCTCGCAGTCGAGCACGGCGGAGATCAGCCGCTGGGCGCCGGTGCGCAGGGTGCGTGCGACATCCCCGGGGGCGCGTTCGCCGGTCGTGCCAGTGCCCCGGAGATCCGCTCCGGCGCAGAAGCCGCGGCCCGTGCCCGTGATCACGACGGCTCGGACGGCGGCCGTCCCGGAGGCCTCCGACAGCAGGCGGATGATCTCCTCCCGGCCGCCGGGCGTGAGGGCGTTGAGGGTCTCGGGCCGGTTGAGGGTGATCGACAGGACGTCGTCGCCGGTGGTGTGCAGGACGGCGGGTTCCTCCGTCATCGGCTGCACACCGCCAGCGCGTCCAGTGCCACCGCGCCCTGCCCCCGGGGCAGCACCATCAACGGGTTGATGTCCAACTCGGCGATCTGGTCCCCGAGTTCCAGGGCCATGCGCTGCACGCGCAGGACGACCTCGACCAGGGCGTCCAGGTCGGCGGGCGGGCGGCCCCGGACCCCGTCGAGCAGGGCCCGCCCGCGCAGCCCGGCGAGCATGTCCCGGGCCTGCTCCTCCCCGAAGGGCGGCACTCCTACGGCGGTGTCGCGCAGGACCTCGACGAGCACGCCGCCGAGGCCGACCGTCACGGTCGGGCCGAACAGGTCGTCGTGGGTGACGCCGACGACCATCTCGACACCCTGCTCGACCATCTGGCACACCAGGACGCCGTCCAGGGAGACGTCCTCGTAGCGGGCGATGTCGGTCAGCTCCCGGTAGGCGTCGCGGACCTGGCTCGCCGAGGTCAGGCCGATCTTCACCAGGCCCAGTTCGGTCTTGTGGGCGATGCGGGCGCCCGAGGCCTTCATCACCACCGGGTACCCCACCAGCCCCGCCGCCCGTACGGCGGCAGCCGCGCTGGTGACCAACTGCTCGCGCGGCACCCGGATGCCGTACGCCCGCAGCAGTTGCTTCGCCGCGTGCTCGCTCAGCTGCTCCCCGGGCCGCATGAGGGCCTGTGCCTTGCGGTAGGAGGGCGAGGCAGTGCGCGGGGCCTCGTCGAAGGGGGAGCGGTAGGCGGTCGTGAAGCGGTGGTGGGCGAGGTGGGCGCGGACGGCGGTGAGGCAGTTGCCGACCGTGCGGAAGGTGGCCACGCGGGAGGAACCGAGCAGGACCTCGCGGTAGGCCGGCTCGGTGCCGACCGGCGAGCCCCACACCACGCACACCAGCTTGTCCGTCTGCTCCGCCGCGTCCACCAGGTCCCGTACGAGCCGGTCGCTGAGCGGCGGGAACGGCCCGGTGATCGGGCAGATCAGCACGCCCACCTCCGGGTCGTCGAGGATCGCGTCGATGATCTTCCGGCCGCGTTCGTCGCCGACCGGGTGCCCGCCGTTGTCGACCGGGTTGGCGACGCTCAGGTACTCGGGTATCCACCGGTGCAGCTCGGCCTGCCTGGCCTCGGACAGGACCGGCAGGCGCAGGCCCGCCTCGGTCGCCAGGTCGGCGACGTGCGCGCCCGTGCCGCCCGAGATGGAGTAGACGACGACCCCGTCCGCGCGGGGCGGGCGGGCCCGGGCCAGGAGGGCGGCCGTGTCCTGGAGTTCGTCGAGTCCGTCGACGCGGATCACGCCGAACTGGCGCAGTGCCGCGTCCACCACCGCGTCCGCGCCGGTCAGTTTGCCGGTGTGGGAGGCCGCCGTGCGGGCGCCGGTCTCGGTGCGGCCCACCTTGACGGCGACGACCGGCACGCCGCGCCGGGCGGCCCGGTCGGCGGCGAGCAGGAAGGAGCGGCCGTCCTTCAGCCCTTCGAGGTAGCAGGCGATGGCACCGACCTCGGGCCGCTCGGCGAAGTAGGAGAGGAAGTCGGCGGTCTCCAGGTCGGCCTCGTTGCCGGTGGGCGCCCAGTGGGAGAGGCGGATGCCGAGTTCCTGGAGGGCGAAGACGGGGCGGCCCTGGTGGCCGGACTGGGTGATCAGCGCGATCGCCGGCCCCTCCAGGTCGTCGCGGAACCGCTCGAAGGCGTTGAGGTTGGTGTTGGGGCCCAGCAGCCGCAGCCCGGACCGTGTGACGACCTCGGCCAGCCGTCGCTGCGCGGCCGCGCCCGCCTCGCCGGTCTCCGCGAAGCCCGAGGCGAAGACGACCGCGAACCGGGCCTTGGCCTCGGCGAGTTCCTCGACTACGGGGAGCGGGTCGCCGACCAGGACCACGGCCAGGTCGACCTGCTCGGGCAGGTCGGCGACGGACGGGGAGCAGGGGATGCCGAAGACGGACGGCCGGCTCGGGTGCACGGGGTACAGCCGGGCCCCGACCCGCCCGGCCCAGTCGGCCAGTTGCCGCGTGATGCCCGTGTTGGGGCGGCCCTCGCTGTCCGAGGCGCCGATGACGGCGACGGAGCGGGGGCGGAAGAAGCGGTCCAGGTCGGGTACATGGGCGTGCAGCGGACGCCCGCTGACATCGAGGTCGCCCACCTGGGCCGGCCTGCCGTGCACGGCGGGCCCGGACCGTTCGCCACAGGCGAGGGCCCGGGCCCGGCGGGAGTCGGTGGTGAGGGTGCCGTGGGTCGATCCAAGCATCGTTCCGCCCGCTCCTGTGAGACAGCCGCTAACTGACGCTCTGTCAGATTATCTGAACTGACATGACGTCAGGAATGGTCGGGAGCGATCGAAGTTGACGCCGATCTGACGCCAGGACTCACCTGGCCCAACGCTTCTCCCCCGTCAGGGACACCTGGCGGACCGCCCGAGCCCACCGGCTCGCCTTCGGGCCGACATGCCGTATATCGGCGTAATAAGCCGCTCGTGCCTGCGTCCCGGGTCACCTTCTGAAGAGGCACTAAGTGCGTGTTTTTGAACCCGTCGCTGTGGGATCGCTGTCGAGTCAGGCTTGGTCGCTGGGACAACGGCTCGCGGACGCGCTACTGAGCGGCTTGACCGTGTCATTTCGCCGTAGACGGCTCCTTGCCCGTGCGCCCGCGTGCTGGCCGAGGGCCGGTGCAGGCGTATCCCGCATGGGTGTGACATGGCCGCCGTTGGCGTAATCGGCTGGCCGTGCCAGGCGGCTGCGGCACCCTGGGGCTATGGCTGAAGGTGAGCGCGAGCCCGGCAGTGGCATGGTGGACCGGTCGGAGGGATTCGGCGAGCGCCTGCTGGGGGTGCTGCTGGACCGGGCCCACGAGATGCCGCCGCAGCTGATCGCTCCGCTGATCGCGGAAGAGGTGGCCAGAGTCGGTGGCCGTGACGTCTCGGTCCTCCTGCAGGACTACGCACAGGTAGTGCTCGCTCCCCTGCCGGGCCGGCGACTGGTGGTCGCCGAGCCCGAGCTGATCAGCGACTCCCCCGCCGGAACGGCCTTCCTGACGGCGGCTCCCCTCGAGGTCGCGCAGGACGACGGCAGCGTCCGGATGTACCTGCCGTTGCTGGATGGCAGCGACCAGGTTGGGGTGATGGTCGTCACCATGAGCACCGTCGATGACGACGACAGGCGACTGCTGCGCAGGCTGGCCGGCCTGGTCGCCGACATGGTGGTCACCAAGCACACCTACACCGACCAGTTCTTCCAGGCCCGGCGCCGGGAACCGATGAGCGTGGCCGCCGAGATCCAGTGGTCCCTGCTGCCGCCACTGTCCATGTCCGTTCCGCAGGTCGCGTTGGCCGGGATGCTCGAACCCGCCTACCGCATCGCCGGCGACAGCTTCGACTACGCCCTCAACGAAAACGTTCTGCACGTGGCCGTGATCGATGCCATGGGCCACGATCTCGGGGCCGCCGCGATGGCCACTATTGCCATCGGCACCTACCGCCACGCCAGACGCGCCGAGGTCGACCTGGCTGAGATCTACTCGTTCATGGATCGGGCGATCGCCGGGCAGTTCGGTCCCGATCGCTTCGTCACCGCGCAGATGATGCGCCTGGACACCTCAACGGGCCACCTGCAGTGGGTCAACGCGGGCCACCCGGCACCGCTGCTGATCCGCGACGGCCGGGTGCTCCACCCCCTGGAGGCCCCGACCACCCTGCCGGTCGGCTTCGGCGGCGAGCAGCCCCGGATGAACGAGTACCAGCTCCAGCGCGGCGACCGGCTGCTGTGCTACACGGACGGCGTGATCGAGGAGCACGTTGCCGGACAGGAGCCGTTCGGCGAGGAACAGCTCATCCGCTGCGTCAATCGCATGATGAGCCAGGGGGCGAGCGGGGTACGCGCCGGTGTGCGCTGGCTCTCCCAGGCACTGATGGCGGAGCGGGGCGGGCTCACCAGCGACGACGCGACCCTGCTCCTGATCGAATGGCGCGGGGGCGCCGCCGATCACCTCGCCGTTCTGAAGTAAGCCGACCTCAGGACCGCTTCACGGCCGAACCACTTATCGATGTCCGCCACTGGGGACGTGGTGTCGACAGAGGTGTCAGAGATCGTGCTTGTGCAACCCGAGGAGGAGGGTGGTATCCGGGTGTGGTTCAGCGGCCGTGGCCCTGCCGAGGAGGGGGAAGGGGCCGGTCAGCCGTCGGCCGGAGCAGGTTTCCTCGGCCAGCTCGGGGTCGCGCCTTTCCGGGCCAAGCGCCTGGTCATAAGCGTGATGGCAGCCTAGGTAATCAGCGTCTCGGAGTGCTGGACGAGCCGTTCGTTATCGCGGGCATGCCGACGGGCGTGCATCATCCACCTGATCGACGCGATGGGCCACGACCTGGACGCCGCCGCGATGGCGACCATCGCCATCGGCGCCTACCGCCATGCCCGGCGCGTCTTCATCAGCCTGGCGGAGAAGTACGCGTTCATGGACGATGCCATCGCCCACCAGTTCGGGCCCGACCACTTCGTCACCGCCCAGCTGATGCACCTGAACATCGCCACCGGCGAGCTGGAACTGGTCAACGCGGGCCACCCCGCCCCGCTACTGATCCGCGGCGGCAAGGTCGTGCGCCAACTGGAGAGCGCCACCACACTGCCCGTCGGCTTCGGAGGCGAACTGCCCCGCATCAAACAGCACATGCTCCGCCAAGGCGACCGGGTGCTGTGCTACACCGACGGCATCATCGAAGAACGCGTCAGCGGCGGCGAACCCTTCGGTGAGGAACGAACGCCTCATCGACTCCGTCAACCGACTGGGAGACCAACCGCCCCAGGGGCTGCGGGCGGACCTGCGCCAACTCTCCCACGCTCTGAAACATGCTCGAGGCGGACGCACCAGCGACGACGCCACCCTGTTCATGATCGAATGGCACGGAGGCGCCGCCGACCACCTCGCCGTCCTCGACTGAGCGCCCTTCGGACCGACGGTGACCGCCGCGCTGATCTCCACCAGGGCCTGCTCGGACGGGCCTGCAGTCAGTCCGTCAAGCACCCGGTACTCAGGGTTTGTCCACAACGGTGCACTTGGCCTTGTGCTTGGTCTGGCCGAGGGGAATCTCGATGCCGGTTCCGGGGTTGCCGCAGGTCTGGTTCTGGCGGCCGTTCTGAGCGGTGTTGGTCTCGGGTCCGACCGTCTGGCCGGCATCAGCGGAAGCGCGGCCGCGGTAGGGGTTGCCGGGACGCAGGGAGTGGTCGGTAGCGGTGCAGCTGGTGTATTTGCGGATGGTGCCGAGGACGTTGACAGTGACAAAGTCGTCGGTATTGCCGCAGTAGAGGTTCTGCTTGCCCGTCTGGGCGGTGTTGACCTGAGGGCCGACCGCTGTGCCGCCCACTGCGCGGGCGCCGCCTCTGTGCTCCCGCTGACCCTTGCTGCGGGGCAGGTGGCCGTTGTCGGCGGCCACACAGGTGGTGTCCCAGTTCATTGTGCCCACCACGTTCACGGTGACGAGGTCGGCGGAGTTGCCACAGGCCAGGTTCTGCTTGCCGGTCTGGGCGGTGTTGGCCTGAGGGCCGAGGGTGGTGCCTCCGACGGCCTGGGCGCCCTTCGCGTGGCCAGTGGCATGGCGGGTCCTGCCGTCGTCATCGACGCAGGTCCGCTCGCGGTGCACCGTCTCACCTGCGTTGAGCCGCACCAGACGGGCCGAGTTGCCACAGGTCAGGTTCTGCTCCCCGTCCTGATGGGTGTTGTCCTCGCCGTCCACAGGGACGTCTTCGAGGATGTCGGCGAACGCGCTGTTACCGGTGGCGCAGACCAGTGCACCTGCGGTGAGCACCATGGCCACGGCCCGGCGGAGATTCTGCGACCTGGCACTCCGCGCCGCGTGCCGTCCCCGCTGTCCCATATGCCTGGATCTCCTGACGCTTCCGCTGGGTCTCACTGCGCCGCGCCCGGACGGCCACGACCCTCATCGCCCTCAAGAACGTTGCATGGGGTGAAAAGTCACGGTTCGCGCGGAAAAGGCAGTCGGCCCCGCCCCCGAGAAACGGATGGGGCGAGGCCGGCTGTCTGATGTGCCCGGGAGTGTTGTGGGCTGCGTCCAGTACCCCGAGTCAAAGATCCTTTTCTGGATCTCCGACTCGAGAAACTAGTGGTGAACGGAGTGGATGTTGGTGGACCGGTCGACGGCCACGCACTCGGTCCGCGTGCGGCTGCCGGTGGCGGTGAGCGAAAGGCTGTTCGGATTCCCGCAGTTGTTGTTCTGCCGTCCCGACTGGGCCGTGTTCTGCTGGGTCAGGTTCATCAGGCCGGAACCGCCCTCGGCTTCCGCGCCGCCGCCCCTCTCAACGGTGCCCTTGTTCGTGGACGCGTCGACCGTCAGGCAACCAGTCTCATCATCGGAGCCAGTCAGCACAGTGGTCGAACCGTTGAGGTTGGCGCAGTTGTTGTTCTGCCGCCCCTCCTGCGCGCTGTTCTGCTGGGACACGATGCCCGCGCCGGAGCCGCCCTCGGCGCGGGCTCCGCCGCCCTTGACCTTGGTGTGCTTGTTGCGGGAGGCGTCCTTGTTGCCACACCGGCTGTCCTGTCGCCCGCCATTCAGCACGACGGTCGAGCCGTTGGGGTTGGCGCAGTTGTTGTTCTGCCGCCCCTCCTGGGCGGTGTTCTGCTGAAACAGGGGGCCGGCGCTGGGACCGCCCTCGGCGCGGGCTCCGCCGCCCTTGACCTTGGTGTGCTTGTTGCGGGAGGCGTCCTTGTTGCCACACCGGCTGTCCCGCCGCGCGCCACCGGTCGCGTCGATGGCGGTGTTGTTGGGGTTGGCGCAGTTGTTGTTCTGCCGCCCCTCCTGCGCGGTGTTCTGCTCAATGGCGACGGCGGCGCCGGAGCCGCCCTCGGCGCGGGCCCCGCCGCCCTTGACCTTGGTGCGCTTGTTGCGAGAGGCGTCCTTGTTGCCACAGCGACTGTCCCGCCGCGCAGTGAGTGTGGTGACGCTGGTGCCGTTGAGGTTGGCGCAGTTGTTGTTCTGCCGCCCCTCCTGCGCGGTGTTCTGCTCAAGGAGAGGGCCGGCGATGGCGGGGCCGCCCTCGGCGCGGGCTCCGCCGCCCTTGACCTTGGTGTGCTTGTTGCGGGAGGCGTCCTTGTCCACGCACCTGCTGTCCTCCCTGTCAGCCTGCACGTTGCCGCCGGAGCGGTTGAGGCGGGCGCAGTTGTTGTTCTGCCGCCCCTTCTGCGCGGTGTTCTGCTGATTCACGCGGGTGGGACCGGAGCCGCCCTCGGCGCGGGCACCGCCGCCCTTGACCACATTGTCCTTGTTCAGGGATGCGTCGTCAGTCGCGCAGCGCACGTCTCTTCTGCTGTCCGTCAGTACGGGGAACACCCCGGAAGGACTGCCGGAGCAGATGTTGTTCTGCTTGCTCTCCTGGGCAGTGTTCTCCTCGAACAGATCGCCGCCGGCGCTGCCGCCCCTGGCTTCGGCGCCGCGGCCGTCAGCAACAGCGACCCCGCAGTTGGCGGAGACCAGACCACCAAGCGCCAGGACCACCAGGGTGGCCATCTTCACTTTATGTGCGCGCACACATTCCTCCCGGACGGGCTCCGCGTATCGAGCTCTCTGACGTCCCTCCACAACGACGTCAGGCCCCGTCCGGCATGGCACCAGTGAGCAATTCTCCCCAGTGGGCCCATTGCGTTCCCCCAGAAGGCTGGTCGGCGTACACCCGAAGGGTGTCTGATGCGGCTTGCGAAGGCCCAACCCCTCTGCGTGACGTCGATTTCAAGCGGTGGCGCGGCATAGCCACCCGCTACGAGAAGCAGTCCGACCGCACCGACCCGAGCCCCGCGACGCCGGCATGATCCCAACGACAGGCCCGGGCTAGGGGGTGTCGTCGCCCGGCAGTCGTGACACCTTTCCCGACCCGTCCCGGGCCACCGCCTTCGCGATCCGCACCGCGTCGATCGCCATCTCGCGGAGGTTGCCGCTGATCGGGTTGGTGAAGCCCGTGAAGTACAGGCCGGGGGCCTCGGGCGGGGTGCGGGGGCCGTGGACGACGGGCTTGCCGCGTGCGTCGAGGACGCCGAGGTGGCCGACGAGGCCGTCCAGGGCGCGGACGTACCCGGTGGCGGCGATCACGGCGTCCGGGGAGATCCGGCTGCCGTCGGCCAGCGCGATCTTGCCGCCGTCCTCGAAGCCGTCCACGGCGGCCACGATCTCCACCCTGCCCTTGCGCACCGCGTCGATCAGACCGACGTCCTGCACCGGGATCGCCCCCTGCTTCACCCGGGCGTACAACCCGGTGTCGGGGCGCGGCAGACCGTGTGCCGACAGGTCGGGAACGGCCACCTTGGCCTGCACCCGGGCGATCCGGTCGACGAGGCCGACGGGCAGCCGCCGTACGAGGACGGCGCTGTACTGGGCGGCCCAGCCGGCGGTCGAACGGCGCACGATGTGCGGGGCGGTGCGCACCGCCAGCCGGACCCGGGCGGCGCCGCTCTCCACCAGGTCGACGGCGATCTCGGCGCCGGTGTTGCCGACGCCGACGACGAGGACGTCCCGGCCCGCGTAGGGCTTGCCGTTGCGGTACTCACCGGCGTGCAGGAACTCGCCGCTGTACGTGGCACGGCCGGGCCAGTCGGGTACGCGGGGCGTGTGGTTGTAGCCGGTGGCGACGACGACCGCCGCACCGGTCAGCTCCCGGCCGCCGGTGGCGTGCAGCAGCCAGCCCGTGCCGTCGGGTGCCCGCTCGACGCGGGACACCTCGACCCCGGTGACGATCTCGAGCCGGTGGTGCTCGGCGTACTTCTCCAGGTACCGCACCACGTTGTCCCGGGACACCCACCGCCCGAACCGGCGTGGCATCGGCAGCCCGGGCAGGGCCGACAGACGGCGGGTGGTGTGCAGGTGCAGCCGGTCGTAGTGGCCGCGCCAGGACGCCCCGACCCGGTCGGACTTCTCCAGGACGACCGCGCGTATGCCCCGGGCGCGCAGCGCGTACGCGGCGGAGAGTCCGCCGGGGCCGCCGCCTATGACGTAGACGGGGCGGTCCGGTGTGGGGTGCGCGGAGGCGTGTGGGGGCGTCGTGGACTCGGCCATGAGCGCGAGCGTAGCCACCGGCCTGGTTGATGGGTCTCGGTCAAGACCGGAATTGGTTTCGGATTGATCACGGCTGTAGGGGGAGGGGGTGGGGCTCGTGGCGTCGCGTGTCCGGTTGTGGCGAGCCGGTGATCGTTCCTGGCGGGGCGTACGGCGCGTGCGGGGCGCGGGGTGGGACGCGCGAGGTCTTGCGCATCCCGATAACTGACGTACCGTCAGATCTCATGGACACGATCTGGCTCACCGGCCCGCAGTGGCTGGCCGTCCTGCGGATCGGACTCGGGCTGTGGTGGCTGGAGAGCTGGCGGCACAAGGACCGCAAGGCCTGGTTCGAGCGGGGCACCGGCATCGCGTGGGCGGCCGGGATAGCCGGCAAGCATCGCTGGAGCGCGGTCCGTTCGGGATTCGAGGCGGCCGTCGCGCCGCACCCGCGCGTGATGGCGTACGTCGTCGTCTACGCCGAGCTCGCGCTCGGACTGGGCCTGATCACCGGCTTCCTCACCCCGATCGCGCTGGTCGGCGGACTGCTCCTCAACGCCCTCTACTTCACGCTCATGATCCACGACGTCGCCGAGCAGGGGCAGAACTCGATGATGGCGCTGATGTCCTGCGTCGGGCTGTTCGGGATGTCCTGGCAGACCTGGTCGCTGGACAGCGCGCTGGGGCTGTTCTGATGGCCGGACGTTTCGACCTGCCCGAGCCCGACGCCTTCACCCGCACCTACTGGGACGCCGCCGCCGAGGGCCGGCTGCTGATCCGCCGCTGCCGGGACTGCGGCCGGACCCACCATTACCCGCGCGAGTTCTGCCCCCACTGCTGGAGCGAGAACGTCGCCTGGGAGCCCGCGAGCGGCCGCGCCACCCTCTACACCTGGTCCGTCGTCCACCGCAACGACCTGCCGCCCTTCACGGACCGCACGCCCTACGTCGCCGCCGTGGTGGACCTGGCCGAGGGCCCGCGGATGATGACCGAGGTGGTGGGAGCGGGAGAGCTGACGGCCGGGGCGGAACTGGAGGTGGCGTTCCGGGAGGGGATCCCGGTGTTCCGGGTCGTGCCTGCCACGCTCGGCGGGTGAACGGCGCCGCCCCACGCGCTTCAATGTCCCCATGCCCCCGATACGCGACCACTCCCTGACGGGGTCCCTGCCCCCGGAACTGTACGGCCACGGCCTCCGCCTCCGCCCCTGGGATCCGGCGTCCGGCTCCGACGTCGAGACGTGGCTGCGCGGACTCAGGGACCCGGAGTTCCAGCGCTGGAACACCCCGCTGAGGCTGGTCACGGACCGCAGGAGCGCCCGGGAGTCGCTGCTCGCCCGGGCCCAGAGCGCCACGGAGGGCACCTCGATGTCGTTCCGGATCGCCGACGCGGCCGACGACACGGCACTGGGGCACATCGGCGTCAACGAGATCAAGTACCACCTGAAGGTCGCCCGCGTCGGCTACTGGGTGCTCCCCGAGGCCCGCGGCCAGGGCGTCGCCACCCGGGCGCTGCTGCTCGCCGCCCACTGGGCGCTCACCGAACTCGGCCTGCACCGCCTGGAACTGGACCACGCCCTCGGCCACGAAGCGTCCTGCAAGATCGCCGAGCGATGCGGATTCGCCTACGAGGGCACCCTGCGCGGGGCGATCTTCCAGGAAGGCCGGCACGACGCGTTCCGGGACGCCCACCTGCACGCCCGCCTGGCGACCGACCCGGAACCGGCGGGACCGTGAGGGGTCCGGGCCGGACAGCCGTATGACGCAGATCACTTCGGTCCCGCGATGAGTCTCTCCCGCCCCGCCGGTCATGTACGGCAACCACAGAGAAAGGACCATCCGAGATGACCGCACCCGTGAAGGGCCCCGCGAGCTACTTTCCCTCCATCGAGAAGAAGTACGGCCGGCCGATCGCCGACTGGCAGGCGCTCATCCGCTCCTCGCCGCTGACCCGGCACATGGAACTGGTCACCTGGCTCAAGACCGAGCACGGCCTCGGACACGGCCACGCCAACGCGCTCGTGGCCCACACCCTCGCCGAGGACAGCGGCAAGTGAGCCGCGAGAGCCGTGAATTCGGTCGTGCCGGGAAGGGTGCCGACGGCACCATGGGGCATGGACACGGACACGGACACGGACACCGTCAACTGGCACCTCACCCATGACCTCGACGACTTCCTGACCCGCGCCGGCGCCTTCCTCGGCTCCCGGCCGGCGCTGCACACCGTCCCGTTGACCGTCACGGAGACGCTGCGCACCCGCGGACCGCACGTGTACGGCGACGGCACACCGGAGTTCGGCGTGCTGGAACGGGGCGGAGCGGTCCGGGCGACGTTCTTCCGCACGCCCCCGCACTGGCTGAACCTCACCACGCTGACCGCCGGCGAGGCCGACACCCTGGCCGCGCGGCTGGCCGCACTCGGGCGGGCCCTGCCCGGGGTGAGCGCCGACCGCGACACCGCCGCCGCCTTCGCCGAAGCCTGGCGGCGGCACACGGGAGCCACGGCGACGCTCCGGCAGCGTCAGCGGCTCTACCGGCTCGGCACCCTGACCGTGCCCCGGCCGGTGCCGCCCGGCGGGCCCCGGATCGCCGTCGAGGCGGACCGTGAGCGACTGGTCCGCTGGCACGAGGAGTTCAGCGAAGCCGTCGGCTTGGGCACCGTCCGGGACGCCGACGAGTGGGCCGACTCCCGTATCGAGCACGGAGGCATCACCTTCTGGGAGAGCCCCGACGGCACGCCCGTCGCCATGGCCGGGACGACCCCCCGGGTCGCCGGCCAGGTCCGCGTCGCCTCCGTCTACACGCCGGCCCACCTCCGCGGCCGCGGTTACGCGGGCGCCGCCACGGCCGAGGTCAGCCGCGCCGCCCTGGCGGCCGGGGCGAAGGAGGTGCTGCTCTTCACGGACCTCGCGAACCCGACCAGCAACGGGCTGTACCAGCGGATCGGTTACCGGCCGGTGGCGGACTTCGCGGTGTACGACTTCACGCGGTAGACGGATTCACGCGGTAGACGACTTCACGCGGTAGACGGATGCAGGCGGTAGACCGAGACGTGAGAACGCGAGTCGGCGGTGAACTCGGCACCGGACCAGTCCGCGTGCCTGGCCTCCAGCTCGAATCCGGCGAGCTGCGCCATGAGGTCCAGTTCGGCCGGCCAGATGTAGCGGTGCGGGCTGCGGCTCAGCCGGGCCCGCTGGGTCTCGTCGAAGAAGAAGTGGTGCGAGACCACGCGCTGGTGCAGCACGTCGTAGGTGTCCAGACCGATGTACCGGGAGTCGGACTGCCAGACGGTGGCCGTCTGGCCCGGTGGCAGCTTGCGCAGCTCGGGCACCCACAGCTCGATCACGAACCGGCCGCCGGGCGTGAGATGGCGGGCGGCGTTGCGGAAGCACTCGACCTGCTCGGCCTGGGTGAGCAGGTTGGAGATCGTGTTGTAGACGAGATAGACCAGGCTGAACTCGCCGGGCGCGACGGTGGTCGTCATGTCGCCGACGACCACGGGGAGCGTCGCTTCGTCCGCCTTGGCCCGCAGCCGCTCCACCATCGGCACCGACAACTCGATGCCCGAGACGGGCACTCCCTGTTCGGCGAGCGGCACCGCCACCCGTCCGGTCCCCACGGCGAACTCGAGGGCCGCTCCACCGTCCGCGAGCTCGGTCAGGCGGTCCACGGCCGGCCCCAGCACCTCCGGGGCGAACATGCCGGTACCGGGCGTGTCATAGCGCTGGGCGGCCTCGGCGTCCCAGATCTGCTCCTGATCCATTCCACCCACACTCGCCGTCGGCGGGGGCGCTGTCCATCCGTTTACGCGCGCGGCAGCTTCGCGTGAGCCCTCACGGCCACAGCAGTTCCCTCGTCCACCCCTCCTCCGCGCGCCGGTAGCGGAGCCGTACGTGCCGGCGTGCCTCGTCGCCCTGGAAGAACTCCACCTCCTCGGCCCGCAGCCGGTACAGCGTCCAGGACGGCACCGGGGTCTCCGGCTCGCGCGCGGCCCGTTCCCAGGCCGCCTGGGAGGCTTGCGCCAGCTCCGCCACCGACCCGAGCACCTCGCTCTGGCGCCCGGTCAGGGCCGCCGCCAGCGCGCCCGTCGAACGGGCGTGGAGGTCGCCCTGGGCGTCGGCGGACGGCGCGGCCGACACCGTGCCGCGCACCCGCACCTGCCGGCCCAGCACCGGCCAGTAGAAGCCGAGCGCGGCGTACGGGCGGGCGTCGAGGTGGCGGCCCTTGCGGCTGCCGGCGTGGGACGCGAAGGACCAGCCGGCCTCGTCCGCGCCGTGCAGCATCACGATCCGTACGTCGGGCAGGCCGGACTCGTCCGAGGTCGCCAGTGACATGGTGTGCGGCTCGGACTGCCCGGCCGCCACCACCGCCGCGAACCACTCGGTGAACAGCTCCAGCGGGGTGGCGGGGGCGGTCTCGGGGTCGAAGGGCGGCAGCCGGGTGACCTCCGGGTCCCAGACCCGCAGTGACCTCAGCAGCTCGTGAAGATCGGTTGCCATCCCCCGATTGTCACCCGGTGTGCTTCTCAGACCTGTCCCAGGTCGGACGACACCCACCGCTCCGGCCGCATCCGCAGCACCAGCTGCTCGCCGTGGCTCTTCCAGGCGGAGTCCACGTAGCCGTCGACCTTCTCGGCCGGCAGGTAGCGCGCCGAGATCTCGCGGAGCTGCTCCAGGGTGGCGGGGGAGGTGTCGACGACCGGGCCCTCGACGGACACGTACCTGATGGTGGGCTCCAACCGGTCCACCATCAGCGAGAACCGGCCCGCCGCGCTGATCAGCTGGTTCTTGCGGGAGTCGAGGCCGGTCATGATCCAGATGTCGCCGCCCGGCGCGTACTGGTACCAGATCGGCACGGTCAGCGGAGCGCGGCCCGGTCCCGCGTCCACCGCCAGTGCGGCGATGTGCGGCTCGGCCAGGAACTGTTCACGCTCTTCGCGGGTCAGGGCCATTCCGGTCTCCTTCGCAAGGCGAATCAGGTCTTCGTCGGTGTCAGACCAACACCCGTACCAGGGCCCCGTGTTCCCTCACCAGCGAACGGCAGTGAAGTCGATCGGCCGGGGGCGCAGGCTCCGGGTGCGGTCCGCCAGGGCGTGCAGCCGGCGGGACATCTCGCCCGCGTCCAGGCGGCGCCGGTCGCCGTGGCCCGGCAGGACCCACTCGAAACGGAGCCGTCCGGCCGCCCTGGCCAGGGAACCGGCGAGTTCCTCGACGGAGTACCACGTCACGCTCTCCGCGATCTCCAGATCGCCGGTCGTGCGCGACCAGTAGAAGCTGTCGCCGGTGAAGCAGTACCGGTCGTCCGCCAGGTAGAGCACGCTGCCCCGGGTGTGGCCGGGCAGCGGAAGGGCGGTGACACCCTCGCCGATCTCCAGGGGGTCCAGGCCACGGATCACCCGGTCCGCGTCCGGTGCCGCGTCGAGGTCGCCCTCGTGGATCCACAGACGGGCGCCGAAGTGGTCCGCGTAGCGGCGGCCGTGGGCGGCGTGGTCGCGGTGGGTGAGCAGGACGTCGGTGACCGGGCCCGAGGCCGCGTACCGGGCGGCGAGTTCACTGCTCCAGCGGGGGGTGTCGATCATCATCGTGGTGCCGGACGGCCGTAGGAGCAGGTAGGAGTTGGCCCCGGCCGTGCGGGGCGAGTTGTGGCCGCACAGCAGGACGGCTTCGTCCAGGGGCAAGGGGAAGGGGTCCCGTGCCGGGTCCGGCCGGCCGGACGCCGGGCGGATCGAGCGGGTGGGGCAGGCGAACGCGGCCGCGTGCAGGCGCCGGATCTCCGCCGCGTCCCTCGGCTGCCGCAGCATCCGCGACCGTCCGTCCGTCTCGCCGATCAGCTCGGGCGCGAGCTGACGGGCGGCGTCGCAGTTGACGCAACGGTCGTCCACGAACCAGCCGTCCATGGCGGGCATGGCAGGGCTCCTTCCAGGAGGGGAGGGGAGGACGGCCCGGACCAGGGGGCCGCCGGTTCAGAATTGCGCACCCCCGGCCGGACCGGTAGCCCCCGCCGATCTTGTGCTTTCGCCGCAGGGCCACTCTCACGATCCGCCGCGTGATGAGAAACATCCTGGTTCGTCCCCCGGCCCCTTCACCCTGGGCCTTCACCCCGGTCCCTTCACCCCGCCCCCAGCACCACCGTCCCCGACGAGCAGAACCACCCACCGGTCCCGGACGCCACCGCCAGCCGTGGCGGCGTCCCGTCGGCCCGCCGCACCTGGCGGCCCTCGCCCGCCTCGCCCCGCAGCTGCCGCACCGCCTCCACCAGCAGGAACAACCCCCGCATCCCCGGGTGCTGAGCCGAGAGCCCACCCCCGTCGGTGTTCACCGGCAGCGCCCCGCCCTCGACCCGCAGCCGCCCCTTCCCCACGAACGCCCCGCCCTCGCCCTTCCCGCAGAAGCCCAGGTCCTCCAGGGTCACCAGGGTCATGTAGGTGAACGCGTCGTAGATCTCCGCGAGGTCCATCTCGTCCGGCCGTACGCCCGCACGCTCGAAGGCCAGCCGGCCGCTCACCGCCGCCGGGGACACCGTGAAGTCCGGCCACTCGGACATGGTCGCGTGCGAGACGTGCTCCCCGCTCCCCAGCACCCACACCGGCGCCGTACGGCAGTCCCGTACGTACTCCTCCGCCGCCAGCAGCACCGCCGCCCCGCCGTCGGAACGGACGCAGCAGTGCAGCTTGGTGAAGGGGTCCGCGATCATGGGGCCGGACAGGACCTCGTCCACCGTGACCGGGGTACGGAACATCGCCTCGGGATTCAGGGCCGCGTTGGCCCGCGCCTGGACCGCCACCTCCGCCAGCTGCTCGATCGTCGTGCCGTACTCGAACATGTGGCGGCGGGCCGCCATGGCGTACTTGGCGATCAGGGTGTGGCCGTAGGGGACCTCGAACTGCAGGGGGCCGCGGGTGCCGAAGGACAGCGTGCCGGTGCGGCGGCCCGCGCGGACGTCGGCGCGGGCCGTCGAGCCGTAGGCCAGCAGCACCGCGCGCGCGTGCCCGGCCGCGATCGCGTCCGCCGCGTGGGCCGCCATGACCTCCCAGGTGGAGCCGCCGACGGAGGTGGAGTCGACCCAGGTGGGTCGCAGGCCCAGGTACTCGGCGACCTCGACGGGCGCCAGGGTGCCCAGGCCCGCCGAGGCGAAGCCGTCGACCAGCGACCGGTCCAGGCCCGCGTCGGCCAGGGCCCGCCGGGCCGCCTGGGCGTGCAGGGCGTAGGGAGTCGCGTCGTCCACCCGGCCGCAGTCCGAGAGGGCCACGCCGACGACGGCCACTTTCCTCCGGGCACCCATAAATCTGACGGTACATCAGATAACCCGGAGCACAAGCGCGGCAGGGCTCTGGGCATCCCCGGCCCACCGCCCTAATATGACGCACCGTCAGCTGCGGAGGTGGTACCCCCATGGATGCCCGCTTCACCACCGAACAGGACGAGATCCGCCGCACCCTGCGCGAACTGCTCCACAAGCGCTGCGGCCCCGAGGAGGTGCGGGCCGCCGTCGACACCCCGGCCGGACACGACCGGGCCCTGTGGACCGCCCTCGCCGAGCAGCTCGGCCTGCCCGGCCTGGCTCTCCCGGAGGACTGCGGCGGTACCGGCTGCTCGGTGACCGAGCTGGCCCTGGCCTGCGAGGAGACGGGCCGGGCCCTCGCCCCCTCGCCCCTGCTCGCCACGGCCGTCCTCACCGCACCGCTGCTGCTTGCCCTGGGCACCGACGCCCAGCGGGCCGGCCTCCTGCCGGGCATCGCCTCCGGCGGACTCACCGCCGCCCTCGGCGTGCCGGGCCCGGCCCTCGCCACCGCCCTCGCGCTCACCGGCCACGACCGGCTCGGCCGGTGGGCGGGCGGCGGCCGGGCCGGGGGCGTGCAGGCGCGGCGGGCGGACGGTGGCTGGCGGCTGTACGGGCAGGTCGAGCAGGTCCTCGACGGGCACAGCGCCGATCTGCTCCTGGTCGCCGCGCACGCCGGCGGCTTCGCCCGGTCCCGCGTCCTGCTCTTCCTCGTGCGCGGTGACGCGGCCGGGCTCACCCGCGTACGGCAGACCGCGCTGGACGCGACCCGACCGCAGGCCCGCGTCCAACTGCGGTACACGGAAGCAGAATTGCTCGGGGATGACGGCGATGACGGCGGTGACGTCCTCCCCGCCCTCGCCCGGCTCGGCGAGAGTGCCGCCGCCTGTCTCGCCGCCGAGGCGGTGGGGGCCGCCGGGCGGGTGCTGGAGCGGACCGTGGAGTACGTGGGGCGACGCGAGCAGTTCGGGCGGCCGGTCGGGTCCTTCCAGGCGGTCAAGCACCGGCTGGCCGATGTGTACGTGCAGGTGCAGGCGGCCCGGTCGGCGGCGTACTACGCGGCCTGGGCCGCCGCCCAGGAGACCCGCGAGGAGTCGGCCGGCGGGCAGGCCCTCGCCCAGGCGCTCCAGGCCCTGCGCTCGGCCGCCGCCGAGGGGATCCAGGCGCACGGCGGCATCGGTTTCACCTGGGAGCACGAGGTTCACCTGTACTTCAAGCGTGCCGCGGGCGACGAGCTGCTGTTCGGGCCGGTGCACCGGCTGCGGGCACTCGCCGCCGACGCGGCACACGTCTTCGAGGAGGCCGGCCGATGAGGGGCGTGCGGTTCGTGCAGAAGGTGTCGTCCACCCGCGGGTTCGCGCGCGTGGCACCGCACGTCTTCCCGGCCCTCGACCGGGCCGTGCACCGGCTGACCCGCGGAAAGGTGCTGCTCAGCGCCCAGCTCCTGCCCGGGGTCGTGCTGACCTCGACCGGGGCGCGGAGCGGGGCGCCCCGCCGTACGCCGCTCGCCTGCATGCCCGAGAAGGACGGGCACAGCTGGATCCTGGTCGGCTCCAACTTCGGGCGGCCGGGGCATCCCGCCTGGAGTCACAACCTGCTCGCCCACCCCGACGCCGAGATCAGCTGGAAGGGCCGGGACATCCCGGTCACGGCCCGGCTGCTGGAGGGGGAGGAGCGGGCCTCGGCCTGGCAGGCGCTCCTGGCGTTCTGGCCGCCGTACGCGGCGTACCAGGCGCGGGTGGAGCGGGAGATCCGGGTGTTCCGGGTCGTACGGCGGTGAGGACCCGACCCGCAAAAGCGCGACAGGCGGCGGTCCACTCGGGTGGACCGCCGCCTGCCAGACAGGACTTGGGTACGGGTAAAGGGCCGGGGCCGCCGCGCCGGGCTACTTCGTCGGCTTTCTGCCGGTGACGCCCAGATGCACCAACAGCGCGAGGTTCGGCTTCAGTTCGGCCTGCTTCACGCCCCAGGAGGAGAAGCCCTTCTGGTGGGAGGCGACGGCCGCGAGCATCGCGACGAGTGAGCCGGCGACGGCCGCCGGGTTCACGTCCTTGTCGACCCTGCCCTTGGCCTGGAGCTCGGCGACGGCGTCCGCGAGGGAGTTGTTCACCGAGTTGAGGATCTTCATGCGGAGCTTGTAGAAGCGCTTGTCGCCCTCCGCGGCGCCGAGATCGACGACCCGGAGGATCGCGTCGTTCTTGCGCCAGAACTCCAGGAACCCGTCGACGAGGTCCTGCGACGTCTGCCAGCCGGCCTTGCCGGCCCAGGAACGGCCTTCCAGGAGCTCGGTCAACGCGGCGCCCTCGGTCGCCATTTGCTCGGCGATCTCCAGGACGGCGCCCTCGACGTCCGGGAAGTACTGGTAGAAGGTCGCGGGCGAAGTACCGGCCTTCCGGGCGACATCGATGACCTTGACGTCCCGGTAGGGGGAGGAGCTGAGCATCTCGCTGAGGCAGTCGAGCAGCTTCTGCCGGGTCGCCTGCCCACGCCGGCCGGCCACACGGCCGTCGACGGTACGCACTTGTCCTGTCATGACGTCAGCTTACCGAGGCGGGATCGGGGCGCGATTCGGCCGACTGCAAATGGGGTGCGAGGGAGTACGGAGGCTGGTGTGCCTGGTCTGCGGGCTGTGGCAGTCACGGTTACGTTGGCGGCATGGCCGAAAACAGGGCATCGGGGTACGCAGAGGGCGTCCCCTGCTGGGTGGACGCGCAGCTCGCCGACGTCGAGGCGGGCAAGCGGTTCTACGGTGAACTTTTCGGGTGGACCTTCGAGGACTGGTTCGGCTCCTTCGCGCAGGCGCTGAAGGACGGCGAACCCGTGGCCGCGCTGGTCCGCAAGGTGGACGGCCGGCTGCCGACCGTCTGGACCGTGTACTTCGCGACCCCGGACGCGCCGGCCCTGGTCCGGCGCGTCCGGGAGGCCGGCGGGCAGATCGTCTCGGCGCCGGTGCCGGCCGGTGAGCTGGGCGTCACCGCCCTCGTCACCGACCCCGAGGGGGCCGTCTTCGCCCTGTGGCAGCCTCAGGAGCACCCCGGCTTCGGCAGGCGGCACGAGCCGGGCACCTTCGCCTGGGCCGAGCTGTACGCCCGGGACGCCGGGGCGGCCGACGCCTTCTACGGCGATCTCTTCCAGGAGGCCCTGTTCGGGCCGGACGCCGAGCCCGACTTCGGCCGCGCCCCCGTCTCCGACGTGTTCCCCGCCGAGATGCCGCCCCACTTCCTCGTGCACTTCGCCGTGGAGGACGTACCGGCCGCGCTGGAGGACGTGCTCCGGCTCGGCGGCCGCGTTCAGAAGCCGCCTTTCGAGACCTCGTACGGCACCGTCGCCGTCGTCACCGACAATCAGGGGGCGTCCTTCGCGCTGCTGCATCGCTGAGCCGGCAGGTTTGGTCATCGTTTGATCGCCTCTGTGGCGAGACATCCCAAATGTCACCGGGTTCGCCACCACGGCTCCGGCCAGGAAGAATCGGGGTGCGTGCCGCCATGGCGGTGCGGTGGTGAGACGCTGCACGAAGGTCGCGTGGAACATGTGGCTTGGCGCGGCTCGTACGGGGAGGTGGCAGGCAGAGTGGTGGATCAGCTGACGCAGCACGATCCGCGGCGGATCGGGCCGTTCGAGGTGCTGGGACGGCTGGGGGCCGGCGGCATGGGGCTGGTCTATCTCGCGCGTTCGGCGTCCGGCCGGCGCGTGGCGATCAAGACCGTCCGCACGGAACTGGCCGAGGACCAGCTGTTCCGGGTCCGCTTCACGCGTGAGGTGGAGGCGGCCCGGGCCGTCTCCGGCTTCTACACGGCCGCCGTCGTGGACGCCGACCCGCGCGCCGCCGTGCCCTGGCTGGCCACCGCGTACGTCCCCGCGCCCTCCCTCGAGGAGATAGTGAACGACTGCGGCCCGATGCCGGCCCAGGCGGTGCGCTGGCTGGCGGCGGGCGTGGCCGAGGCGCTCCAGTCCATCCACGGCGCCGGTCTGGTGCACCGCGACCTCAAGCCGTCGAACGTCCTCGTCGTCGAGGACGGCCCCCGGGTGATCGACTTCGGCATCGCGTCGGGCGTCTCGAACACGCGTTTGACGATGACCAACGTCGCCGTCGGCACGCCCGCCTACATGTCCCCCGAGCAGGCCAAGGACTCCCGCAGCGTCACGGGCGCGAGCGACGTCTTCTCCCTCGGCTCGATGCTGGTGTTCGCCGCCACCGGACACCCGCCCTTCCACGGCGCCAACCCGGTCGAGACGGTCTTCATGCTGCTGCGCGAGGGCCCGGACCTGGAGGGCCTCCCGGACGAGCTGCGTCCGCTCATCGAGTCCTGTATGCAGATGGACCCGACGGCCCGCCCCAACCCGGCCGACCTCCAGGCCCAGCTGGCCCCCCACCTCTTCGGCTCCGGCTCCGACGACAGCGGCACCGCCTCCGCCTGGCTGCCCGAGCGGGCCGTGGGCCTGATCGAGTCCCGCCGCAACGGCCGCCCGGCCGGCAAGCCCGCCCCGGGCACCGGCCGCAGCGGCGGCGGACGCCCCGCCCCCGCCCCGGCCCCGGGCCCCGCGCCCATCCCGCCCCCGCCCTCGCACGACCCCGTCGTACCGGCGCCCGTGCCCGCCGCGTCCGTGGCCGCCCCGGTCGGCGGCCCCGACACCGGCCCCGTACGGCTGGCCGGCGCCCAGGTGCCCATCGGGCCGGGCCCGCGGGTCGCCGACGTCCGTGCCGCCGCCGTCAAGGCACCCCCTCCGGAGACCGCCCTCGCCGCCTCCTGGTCCAAGCCCCGCCCCGGCGTCAACGGCACGGACCCCGCCGTCGGCCCCGCGGTCGCCGCGCCCCCGGCCCCGGCCGCGCCGCCCGAGCAGGCCGGTGGCTGGCGGCCCTGGCGCTTCCGCATGTCCAACGACGTCTGGGGCACCCCCTCCGTCGCCGACGACCTGGTCTACGTCACCTCCTTCGAGGTGCACGCCCTGGACGTCGCCACCGGCCGCCGCCGCTTCAAGACCCGGGACGTGGCCTGGTCCATGGCGGTCGCGGACGGCCGGATCCACGCCTCCGACGGGCCCACCCTCTTCGCCCTGGACGCCCGCGAGGGCGGCGACCTGTGGCGCTTCCAGACGGACGCCTGGGTCTACTCCCTCAAGGCCGGCCGCGGCAGTGTCGTCACCGGCACCCGGGGCGGCGGCGTCCAGGGCTGGGAGGCCTCGACCGGGCAGAAGCTCTGGGAGATCACCGGCTGCCAGACCGACTTCGAGTCCCCCGAGGCCGGACCCGCCCTGCACGACGGCACGGTCTACGTCTGGCAGGACGCCCGGCTGCGCGCCCTGGACGCCCGCACCGGCGACGAGCGCTGGTCGTACCCGATCGGCGACGCGGCCTCCTGCGGCGGTGTCCCGGTCCGGGTCACCCCGGCGCCCGACGGCTACGTCTACGTCTGCGCCGGCACCCGCGTCCTCGCCCTGGACGTGGCCGCCGGGCACGTGAAGTGGCACTTCGAGGCCCCGGCCGTCTTCCTCTCCCCGCCCACCTTCGTCCCCGGCCCGGCCGTCACCGGCGGCGGCATCTACCTCGCCGACTACCTCGGTACGGTCTACGCCCTCGACGCCACCGACGGCCGTGACCGCTGGCGCATCGCCACCGAGTCCCGCTCCTGCGTCGACCCCGTCCTGGTCGCCGCGGGCCACGTCCACGTGGGCAGCGGCAAGGGCCTCTACACCCTGGACGCGGTCACCGGCACACCCAAGTGGCGCTTCCAGGCGGGCGGCGACATCGTGGGCGCCCCCTCGGTGGCCGAGGGCCGTATCCACTTCGGCTCCACCGACCACCTGCTCTACACCCTGAAGGCCGACGACGGACGACTGCGCTGGAAACTCGCCACCGGCGGCGAGATCACCGGCTCCCCGGTCGTCCAGGACGGAGTGGTCTACGCGTGCAGCAAGGACCGCTGCGTGTACGCGCTGGACGCGGAGAAGGGGACGGGCACGGCACGGACGGCCTGACAGTCCCGGGACGGCCGTCGTACGGCGTACGGAAGGGGCTCCGGACGGCGGCCGTCGCTCATCGAGGAGCGGCCCGTGCGCCGCTTCCCCCCAAGACGCTACGCCGGGTACGGCCCGGTCGCCACGCGGTGACATGACCGTGACAGGCGATCACTAGGCTCTCCGCCATGCGGATACGGGGGCGCAAGCTCAAATTCACAGCGGTACTCGTCCTGGTCGTCCTGGCCCTGACCGGGTTCTCCACCGGCCGGGGCCGTGGCGGCAGCCACGGACACAGCGGCAGCGGGGGACACGGCGGCGGGTGCAGCAGCTCCAGCCAGGACCACGACAGTTCGAGTTCGTCGACATCGGGCGGCTCGTACGGCTCGGGCGGCTCCAGCGGCGGGTCCTACGGCTCCGACGACGACGATGACTACTACGCGAGCAGCGGCGGCAGCGGCAGCGGGAGCGGCGGCGGTTCCTACACCCGCAGGCCGAACTACGGCTCCACGCCGACGTCCTCCTCCGGCTCCGGCAGCGGCAAGGCCCTGCGGGACGGCACGGCCAGGCTGGTGAGCTGCGCGAGCGCCGCCCGCCCCTACGCGACGGTCGAGGTCAGCAACCCGGGCGGCCGCAAGGCGAGCTTCTCCGTCTCGGTGACCTTCGAGGACGCCCAGGGCATCACCGTCATCGAGCGGTACGGGGACGTCACGGTCCCCGCGCAGGGCAGGGCGACCGTCGACGTCGAGGTCGGCGGCGGCTCGGGCCTGGTGGACTCGGTCGACCACTGCGAGGTCGACCGTCAGGCCCTCGTCGACGACTGAGGTACGCCGGTCGCGGGTCCGTCAGTCCCGCAGTTCCGTCAGTCCCGCAGTTCCGTCAGGAAGTCGAGCAGCGCCTCGTTCACCTCGGTGGGCCGCTCCTGCTGCGTCCAGTGGCCGCAGCCCGGCAGCACGAGCGGCTTCCGGCGGAGGTCCGGCATCAACGCGGGCAGCTTCTCGATCAGCTCGGGCGTGCCCGGGAAGGCGGGGACCAAGTCCCGGTCGCCGTACACGTACAGCGCGGGCGCGGACACGACCGCGCCCTGCCAGGGGGCGGTCAGCTCCCAGTTGCGGTCCAGGTTGCGGTACCAGTTGAGCGCGCCCGTGAAGCCCTGCGCGTAGCTCTCGGTGAGGGTGTCGAGGTCCTCCTCGGTGAGCCACTCGGGCAGCACCTCGGGGTCCGGCGCATCCGCGAGCCAGCCGCGCTCCAGGTCGTCGACCAGGGCCTGCTCGGGACGCCCGGCGCCCGGGGCGTCGCCGGAGGCGGAGTACAGCAGCTTGCGCAGGGTGCCGCGGGTGTCCGCCGAGAACTCGGCTTCGGCGACACCGGGCTGCTCGAAGTAGTTCCAGTAGAACCGTCCGCCGAACCGCTCCCGCATGGTCCTCAGCGGCGGCTGCCCCCCGCGGAACGGCGGCGGCACGCTCAGCCCCGCCACCCCGCGCACCACGTCCGGCCGCAGCAGCGCGGTGTGCCAGGCCACGGGCGCTCCCCAGTCGTGCCCGACGACGAACGCCCGCTCCTCGCCGAGCGCGTGGACCAGCCCGACCACGTCCCCCACCAGGTGCAGGATGCTGTACGCGGACACGTCCTCGGGGTGGTCACTGCCGCCGTACCCGCGCTGGTCGGGCGCGACCACCCGGAACCCGGCCTCGGCCAGCGGCCCGAACTGGTGCCGCCAGGAGTGCCAGGACTCCGGGAACCCGTGCAGCAGCACCACGAGCGGGCCCTCGCCCTGCTCGGCGATGTGCAGGCGTATGCCGTTGACGTCGATCATCCGATGCGTAACCACGCGTCGAGGATACGCGTGTATGGGTAAACGATTCCCTAACGCAACCGGTACTCCGTCCCCCGCCCCGCGAACAGCCGGGCCTGCCGCTCACCCGTCGCGTTCCCGAGCGCGATGAGATGCGGTGCCTGCGCGAAGCCCCGGGACCGCCCGGCCTCACTCGCGGCCCACAGTGCCCGCACCGTCCCCTGCACGGCCTCCGTCGGATACCCGGCGATGACGACGGCACAGGCGGTCGCCGCCGCCATCGCCCCGCCCTCCGGGGCGAGTTCCGACACCAGCCCGACCTCGTACGCCCGCCGGGCCGAGATCCGTTCGGCCGTCCCCATGAGCGCCATCCGCGCGGCCTCCCCGTAGGGCATGCGCTGCGTCATGAGGACCGACTCGTAGGCGCTGACCATGCCGTAGGTGGTGTGCGGGTCGAAGAAGGTCGCGGTGGTGTCGGCGACCACGAACTCCGCCTCGCCGAGCAGATAGAAGGCGCCCCCGCAGGCCATCCCGCGCACGGCGGCGACGACCGGCTTCCACAGATCGTTCGCCTTGGGCCCGACACCGAGCAGCGGATCGTCCTGCGCGTAGGGCGAGTTCGGCTGCGGCACGACGGCATCCCGGTCGATCCCGGTGCAGAAGGCGCGCTCACCGGCACCGGTGAGGACGATCGCCCGCACGGAGTCGTCGAACCGCAGATCCCGCCACACGCGGGCGAGTTCACCGGCCATGTCCAGATCGATGGCGTTGAGCCGGCCCGGCCGGTTCAGGGTGACGACGGCGACCCCGCTGTCCTGGTCGGCCGTGACGAGCACACTGCTCATGGGCGCTCCAGGACCCACCGGGGGATGCCCTCGTCGAACACGGCCCGCACCCGGGCGCCGATCCGAAGGCTGCTCGTCGCACAGGAGTTGAGCGCCTGACCCGGCCCGGCGACCAGGTTGCCCACCAGCCGGATGCGCGGCGCCTCGGCCAGTTCGACCACGACCACGTTGTACGGCACCAGCTCCGCGTAGTCCGGCAGCAGCGGCGGATGCGGGACGACGTACGACCAGACCCGGCCACGCCCGGACATCCTGCGCCACTCCGCCTCGAACGACTGGCAGTGCGGGCAGCAGGGCCGGGGCGGGAAGCGGAGTTCACCGCAGCCGGCGCAGGCCTGGACGCGGAGTTCGCCCCGGGCGGCGTACTCCCAGAAGGGGGCGCCGTCGGCGTCGGTGACGGGACGCAGCATGTCAGCTCCTCAGCAGCAGGGCGGAGGTGGGGACGCCTTCGCCCGCGGTGACCAGGCAGACCGAGGCGCCCGGCACCTGCGCGGTACTGGTCCCGCGCAGCTGGCGCACCCCTTCGTCGATGAGGTTGAAACCGTGGACGTAGGCCTCGGACAGTCCGCCCCCGCCGGTGTTCACGGGCAGCAGCCCGCCGGTCTCCAGCGCCCCGCCCTCGGTGAACGCCCCGCCCTCGCCGCGCCCGCAGAAGCCGTAGCCCTCCAGGGAGAGCAGCACCAGGGGCGTGAAGGCGTCGTAGATCTGGGCGACGTCCACGTCCTCGGGGGTCAGGTCGGAGTGCTTCCACAGATGCCGGGCGGCGGCCCAGGCCGGGCCGGTGAGGGGGTCGTCGTTCCAGTAGTTGACCATGCCGTGGTGCTGGGCGGGGAGCGACTGGGCGGCGGAGTGGACGTAGACGGGTCTCCGGCGGCAGTCACGGGCCCGCTCGGCGCAGACCACGACACAGGCCAGCGCCCCGTCGGTCTCCAGGCAGTTGTCGAAGAGGCAGAGCGGCTCGCTGATCCACCGGGACGTCATGTACATCTCGCGGGTGAGGGGGCGGTCGTACATGATCGCGGCGGGGTTCTGGTTGGCCCGGTTGCGGCAGGCGAGGGCGACGTTGAACAAGTGGTCGCGGGTGGCGCCGTACTCGTGCATGTAGCGGCGGGTGAGCATGGCGATCTCGTCGACGGGCCTGAGCAGCCCGTAGGGCCGGGTCCACTGGGCCGGGGTCGGGAGCTGGACGGTGGTGTTCGTCCAGGGCCGGGGTCCGCTGCCCCGCTTGCGGGACCGCCAGGCGACCCCGACGCTCGCCTGCCCGGTGGCGATGGCGGCGGCGAGGTGGCCGACCGTGGCACACGAACCGCCGCCCCCGAAGCCGACCTTGCTGAAGAAGGTGAGGTCACCGAAGCCGCAGGCCTTCGCCAGCTCCACCTCGTCCGTCTCCTCCATGGTGTAGGAGGCGAGAGCGTCGACCTCACCGGGCGCGATCCCGGCGTCGTCGAGGGCGGCCAGGACGGCACGGCAGGCGAGGGTGCGCTCGTCCTCGGGGAGCCGCTTCGCGAAGGGCGTCCGGCCGATGCCGGCGATGGCGGTGGCGTCCTTGAGGCCGAGGCCTGCCGATCCTGCTGCCATGCTGCGCGCACCTCCGGCCCGAACGGTTCGCTGACAGGTCGTCAGATTACAGCTAATCTGACGGGCAGTCAGCTCCTGTGCCGACGACGCTGGGAGGGCTTGCTGTGCGAGCGGACACGGAGTGGGGAAGCATCCCGGGCCTCGTGAGGTCGGCGGCCGAGCGGTACGCGGACGTCGAGGCCGTCGTCGAGGGCCGTACCCGGATCACCTACGCGGAACTGGGCGCCCGGGTGGAGCGCGCGGCGGCGGCCTGCCTGGCGCACGGGGCCGGACCGGGGGACCGGGTCGGCATCTGGGCGCCCAACACGCTCGACTGGATCGTCGCGGCGCTCGGCGCGGTCTCGGCGGGCGCGGTGCTCGTGCCGCTGAACACCCGCTTCAAGGGGGCGGAGGCCGCGGACGTCCTGCGCCGCAGCGGAACCCGGCTGCTCTTCGTGACCGGCACCTTCCTCGGCACCTCGTACGTGGCCTCACTGCGCAGGGCGGCCGGGGAGGGCCCGGGGACCGGCCCGCTGCCGGGGCTGCCCGAGCTGGAGCGCGTGGTGGTCCTCGCCGAGGACGCCCCGGCGGACTTCCTCACCTGGAAGGACTTCCTGGCCGGCGGGGAGGGGATCGGCCCGGCGGCGGTACGCGCCCGGGCCGACGCGGTCGACGGATCCTGGACCTCGGACATCATCTTCACCTCGGGCACCACCGGCCGCCCGAAGGGCGCGGTCGTCACCCACACCCAGTCCCTGCGCGCCTACGACATCTGGAGCGACCTGGCGGGCCTCACCCGGGGCGACCGCTACCTGATCGTGAACCCCTTCTTCCACACCTTCGGCTACAAGGCCGGGGTGCTCGCCTGCCTTATGCGGGGCGCGACGATGATCCCCCAGCCGGTGTTCAACGTGCACACGGCCCTCGCCAACCTCGCCGCGGAACGGGTCTCCGCGCTCCCCGGCCCCCCGACCCTCCTCCAGTCCCTCCTGGACCACCCGGCCCGGGACGCGCACGACCTGTCGGCACTCCGGCTGGTGGTGACGGGCGCCGCGGTGGTGCCGCTGCGGCTCGTCGAGCGCCTCCGCGAGGAACTCGGCGTCGGCACCGTCCTGACGGCGTACGGCCTCTCCGAAGCCGGCGGCGTGGTCACCATGTGCCGCCGCGGTGACGACCCCACCGTCATCGCCTCCACCTCCGGCCGGGCCATCCCCGGCACCGAGGTACGGGTGGTGGACGCCGAGGGCCACCCCCTGGAGCCCGGCACCGGCGCGGGCGAGGTCCTGGTCCGCGGCTTCAACGTCATGTCCGGCTACTACGAGGACCCCCGGGCCACCGCCGAGGTCCTGACCCCGGACGGCTGGCTGCGCACGGGCGACGTCGGCGTCCTGGACGGGGCGGGCAACCTGCGCATCACCGACCGCCTCAAGGACATGTTCATCGTCGGCGGCTTCAACGCCTACCCCGCGGAGATAGAGCAACTGCTCGGCCTGCACCCGGACGTGGCGGACGTGGCGGTGATCGGCGTGCCCGACGGGCGACTGGGCGAGGTCGGCAAGGCGTACGTCGTCCGGCGGCCGGGCGCCCTCCTCACCTCGGACGACCTGATCGCCTGGTCCCGCAGGGAGATGGCGAACTACAAGGTCCCGAGAACGGTGGAGTTCGTAGCGGAACTGCCCCGCAACGCGAGCGGAAAGGTCGTGAAGGGGGCACTGCGGGACCGCCCCCGCCTCACGGGCCGACCGGCAGCGCCGGGGTCCCGGTGACCGACATCATGAGGGAGTAGAGGGTGGTGTCGGCCGCGATGAACATCCGATTCCGCCGGGGCCCGCCGAAGCGGACGTTGGCGACGGTGCCGGGCACCAGGACACGGCCGAGGAGGGTGCCGTCCGGGTCGTAGCAGTGCACACCGTCGTGCATCGCGGCGGCCCAGAGCCGCCCCGCGTCGTCGAAGCGGATGTTGTCGAAGTGGCCGTCCCCGCCCACGGCGAAGACGTCGCCGCCGCTCAGCGTGGAGTCGTCCCGCACGTCGAAGACACGGATGTGGTTGGCGACGCTGTCCGACACGTACAGCCGCCGCTCGTCCGGGGAGAACACCAGCCCGTTGGGCCCCTGGAACCCGTCGGCGACCAGCCGCACCTCACCGCTGCCGGGGTCCACGCGGTAGACGTTCCGGGCCCCGATCTCGCTCTCCCCCCGATGCCCCTCGTAGTCGGAGGCGATCCCGAACTCGGGGTCGGAGAACCAGACCGACCCGTCGGACCGCACCACGGCGTCGTTCGGGCTGTTGAGCCGCTTCCCCTCGAACCGCTCGGCGATCACGGTGACCGACCCGTCGTGCTCGGTCCGGGTCACCCGCCGGTTGCCCTGCTCACAGGTGACGAGACGCCCCTGCCCGTCCAGCGTGTTCCCGTTCGGGTACCCGGCCGGCGACCGGAAGACCCCGACGGAACCGGTGGTCTCGTCCCAGCGCAGCAGCCGGTCGTTCGGGATGTCGCTCCACAGCAGATACCGCCCCGCGGGCACGTACACGGGCCCCTCGGCCCACCGGCACCCCTCGTACAGCGTCTCCAGCCGGGAGTCCCCCGCCTGACACCGCCCGCTCCGGAACCGCTCGTCGAGCGTCTCGTACATCTGCGGCTGCTCACCGGGCATGGGACCGCCTTAGGGGTGGGACCGACTGTCGATCTGCCGGCTCCACTATGACGCGAACGTCCGGTCCCACGCAGCGGCGACACCATCGACTGGAGCATCTGGGCGCCCCCGTCACTCCCTGACCTGGGCACCCTGCCGCATCTCGGGGCCCAACCGCTCCAACTCCCGTTTCTACCGCGTGGGAAGAGAGTGTGCGGGTCTTGTGGACTCCCGTGCGTCGGGCTGTGATCGGTGTCCCCCACGGCTGACGTACCCGCCGTGCACAAGGCAGACTGGCGTGGTTGCTCAGGATGCCTAGGGGGACTGCATGAACGGTGTACCGGACGGTGTGCCGCGCGTACCGGAGCAGCGGCGTCCCGGCTCCTCGGCGGAGTCGGCGGAACCTGCCGAAGCGGCGGCGGCGACGTCGCTGCGCTTCGGCGTGCTCGGGCCCGTGCGCGCCTGGCGCGGAGACGAGCCCATCACCACCGGGTCCCCCCAGCAACGCGCCCTGCTCGCCGCCCTGCTGCTGCGCGAGGGCCGCACCGCCACGGCGGCTGAGCTGATCGACGCCCTGTGGGGCGAGGAACCGCCCTCGCAGGCCCTGGCCGCACTGCGGACGTACGCCTCCCGGCTGCGCAAGGTGCTGGACGCGGGGGTCCTCGCCAGCGAGTCAGGCGGATACGCGGTCCGCGGCCTGGCCGAGGGCGCCCTGGACCTGACGGTCGCCCAGGACCTGGCGACGGAGGCGGAGAAGTCCCGCTCGGCCGGCGACCTGTGCCACGCCCGGGAGGTACTGCGGCGGGCGCTCGCCCTGTGGGACGGGGAGACCCTGGCCGGCGTACCCGGCCCCTACGCGGAGGCGCAGCGCGTCCGCCTGGAGGAGTGGCGGCTCCAGCTCCTGGAGTCCCGCCTGGACATGGACCTGGAGCAGGGCTGCCACGCGGAGGCCGTCTCGGAACTCACCGCCCTGACCGCCGCCCACCCCCTCCGTGAGCGGCTCCGCGAGCTGCTGATGCTGGCGCTCTACCGCAGCGGCCGCCAGGCCGAGGCCCTCGCCGTGTACGCCGACACGCGGCGCCTGCTCGCCGACGAACTGGGCGTGGACCCGCGCCCCGGCCTCAGCGAGCTGCAACAGCGCATCCTCCAGGCCGACCCGGGGCTGGCGGAGCCCTCCTCCCCGGCCCCCGAGCCGGTTTCCGCCCCGGTCCGCCCGGCCCAGCTGCCCGCGACGGTGCCGGACTTCACCGGCCGGTCCGCCTTCGTACGCGAGCTCGGCGACATCCTGGCCTCGGCCGAGGGCGGGGTGATGGCGGTCTCGGCCCTGGCCGGAATCGGCGGCGTGGGCAAGACGACCCTCGCCGTGCACGTGGCCCACCAGGCCCGCGCCGCGTTCCCGGACGGGCAGCTGTACGTCGACCTCCAGGGCGCCGGCGCCCGGGCGGCGGAGCCGGAGACGGTCCTCGGCTCGTTCCTGCGCGCCCTCGGCACCCCCGACACCGCGGTCCCCGACTCCATGGAGGAGCGCGCGGCGCTGTACCGCTCGGTCCTGGCCGGACGTCGCGTCCTGGTGCTGCTGGACAACGCCCGCGACGCCGCCCAGGTACGCCCCCTGCTGCCCGGCACGGACGGCTGCGCCGCGCTGGTCACCTCCCGGGTGCGGATGGTGGACCTGGCGGGCGCCCATCTGATCGACCTGGACGTGATGTCGCCGGACGAGGCGCTGGCGCTGTTCACGAAGATCGTGGGCGAGGAGCGGGTCGCGTCCGAGCGGAAGGCCGCCCTGGACGTGGTGGCGGCCTGCGGTTTCCTGCCGCTCGCCATCCGCATCGCGGCGTCCCGGCTGGCCGCGCGCCGCACCTGGACGGTGTCGGTCCTCGCGGCGAAGCTCGCCGACGAACGCCGCCGCCTGGACGAACTCCAGGCCGGCGACCTGGCGGTGAAGGCCACCTTCGAGCTGGGCTACGGGCAGCTGGAGCCCGCCCAGGCCCGCGCCTTCCGCCTGCTGGGCCTGGCCGACGGCCCCGACATCTCCCTCGCGGCCGCGGCGGCGGTCCTGGACCTGCCCGTGGAGGACACGGAGGACCTCCTGGAGTCGCTCGTGGACACCTCGCTCCTGGAGTCGGCCGCCCCCGGCCGCTACCGCTTCCACGATCTCGTACGGCTCTACGCGCGTGCGTGCGCGGAACGGGACGAACACCCGCCGAGCGAGCGGGGGGCGGCGCTGTCACGGCTGCTGGACTTCTATCTGGCCTCCGCGGCCGCCGTGTTCGCGATCGAGCGGCCGGGCGACACCCTGGTGGACCACCTCGAAACGGCCTCGTATCCGGGGCTGCGCTTCGACAACCGGCACGCGGCGCAGGACTGGCTGTACGCGGAGGCCATCTGCCTCCTCGCGTGCGTACGGCAGTCGGCCGGGCAGCCGGGCACGCTGCCCCGGGCGATCGACCTGCTGTGGGCCGCGCACGACCTGTCCGAGTCGGGGGCCAACGCCAGGGAGTACGAGGCGACGGCCGGGGCCCTCGTGGACGCGGCCCGGCAGTTCGACCTGGCGCGGGCGGAGGCCCGGGCGCTGACGACGCTGGTCAACGTCCACCACGTGAGCGGCCGGTTCGAGCGGGCGGACCAGGAGGCCGAGCGGGCCATACTCCTCGCGCAGCAGGCCGACGACCTGCTTCCGGTCTGCTGGGCCCGCAACGCGCGCGGCATCATCGCGCTGTACCAGAACCGGCACGCGGACGGCGAGGAGCACCTCTCCGGGGCCATCGAGCACTTCCGGGCCCTGGGCAACCGCCCCGGCGAGGCCGCCGCGCTGTGCAACCTGTCCCGGATCCACCTGGCGACCGGGCGGACCCAGAGCGCGGTCGCGCTGGCCCAGGAGGGCATCGGCATCTACGACGCCATGGGCAACAGCATGCGCGGGGCGAACGCCCGTTACGCCCTGGGGCTCGCCCTCACCCAGAGCGGCGAGCTGGGCACCGCGGCCGAACGGCTCCAGGAGGCGCTGGAGGTGTTCCGCGACAGCAGGCAGCGCCTGTGGGAGGGCATGAGTCTGTTCCGGCTGGCCGAGGTGGACCTCGCCGCCCGGCGCGCCGCACAGGCCGCCGCGAACGCCGAGATGGCGCTGACCGTGCTGCGCGGCATCGGCGGGGAGTGGCGGCGGGGCAACGTCCTGACCGTGCTCGGCCGGGCGCTCAGCGGCATCGGCCAGACCGGCCGGGCCCAGGTCTGCTGGCAGGAGGCGGCGGGCATCTACGAGGAGCTGGGCTCGCCGGAGGCCGCCGAGGTGCGGGCACTGCTGTCCCCGGTGCGGGCGGCCTGAGCCGGCCCGAGCCGAACTGAACGCCCCACCGCGGGCGTTCATCATTCGTTTATCGCCCCCCGCCATGATGGACGTAGTCGATCCGTCGCGTCGGGGGGCAGACGGGTCACTGCACAGGGCCCCGCACCTGAGAACTAGGGTGAGCGGCCCAGGTGGGCCCGTCCGGTCGGACTCGGGGGAGTGACCGGACGGGCCCACCGACCTCACTGCCTGATCCTTGCCAAGGGGAGTTGACGATCATGGGCGACGAGCTCAAGCCGCAGGACCTGCACGCGACCGACGAGCCGCTGGGCACCGAGGACCTGCACGCCACGGACGAGGGCGCGGTCAAGAAGCAGGACCTGCACGCCACCGACGAGCCGCTCGAGACCAAGGACCTGCACGCCACGTCGGAGCCGTTCAAGCCGACGAAGTAGGACACGGGCAAGACACGGGGGAACAAGCCACCTCACACGGGGTTCGGCCGCGGCGGCGCGGAGGGGGAGCCGTCGCGGCCGATGTGTGTCCGGACCTCCCGGGAGTTGTCCACAGCCGCGTTGTCCACAGGCCGCCGACACCTGCCGTGTTTCCTGCGATCTTGGCGGCATGGAAGAACGAACGGCGCTGCGGGAGCTGGCGCAGGGCGGTGTGCTGCTCACCTGCCGTGCTCTACGGGCCGGCTGGCCCGCGCGGAGCCTCACCCGTGCACTCCGGGCGGAGGGCTGGGGCCGGCTTCATGCCGGGGCTTGGCTGGAGCCGGGGCGGGCCGTGGATCTTCCTGCCCGGCTCCGGGCCGTCCAGCTCCTCACCCCCCGGCTCGTGGTGAGTCACCGTTCCGCGGCCGCCCTGTGGCGGATCGAGACTCTCGCGGCGACGGGTGAGGCGCCCTTGGAGTTCATCGATCCTGCCCTCGGTTTCCGCGGCAAGGCCAAGGGTGTCCGCGTACGCCGGATGTTCCTCGGCCCCGGGGACATCGCGTCGCGGTACGGCCTCCGGGTCACCAGCCCGGTACGGACCCTCACCGACCTGGTCCGTTCCCTGCCGAGGGACGACGCGCTGGTCGCCCTGGAGTCGGCGGTGACCTACCGTCGGGTCGACCGGGTGCGCCGGGCGCCGCTCGCGGGGCTCGATGCGGTGGCGGCGGCCCTCGCGCCCCCTTCGCAGGGGTCGGCGCGGGCCCGTCGATGGCTCGGGTTGTGCGACCCCCGGGCCGGGTCACCGGCCGAGACCGTGGCTCGCCTGCGGATGGCCGACGCCGGTCTCCGGCCCGAGAGCCAGGTCGAACTCTTCACCCCGCTCGGTCGCCGGGCCGTCCTCGACTTCCTCTTCCGGCGTGAAGGGCTGGCGGTCGAGATCGAGGGTTACGCCTATCACGGCACCCGTGAGGCGCACCGGAGGGACGTCTCCCGCTTCAATCAGGTCCTTCAGTGCCCCGAGGTGCGCAGTCTGCTGCGTTTCACCGCCCAGGACGTGTTTCTGGAGTCCGAGCGGATGATCTCGGAGATTTGGGCGGCCCTTGTCGCCCTGGGGCGGTGAGGGGGGCGTTGGAGCAAATGGGCCAGAAGGCCGCCGGTACGAGCAGGTGAGTGGAGGTGGCCGGCGCCCGAATGCTCCAGTCGGTCCCCGTCCACCTAGCTGACGCCCCGTCAGATCGGCGCTACCGTGAGCTTCATGGACAGCCACGACAGCACGTTTCCGCTGATCATCTCCGTGGACGACCACACCGTGGAGCCCGCGAGCGTCTGGCAGGACCGGCTTCCCGAGAAGTACCGGGGCGTCGGGCCGCGGATCGTCCGGGCGCCCGTGAAGGAGATGACGTTCCTCGGTGGGCGGTTCCGGCCCGTGATGGGCGAACCCGGTGACGACGGACCCGTCGGTGACTGGTGGGTCTACGAGGAACTGCGCCGGCCCCTGACCCGGCTCGACACGGCCGTGGGGTACAGCAGGGACGAGATCAAGCTCGAGGTCATCACGTACGAGCAGATGCGGCCGGGCTCCTACGACGTCCCCGCCCGGCTCGCCGACATGGACGTCAACCACGTCCAGTCGGCCGTGTGCTTCCCGACCTTCCCGCGTTTCTGCGGCCAGACCTTCACCGAGGCGAAGGACCACGAACTGGGGCTGCTGTGCGTCCGCGCCTACAACGACTGGATGGTGGAGGAGTGGTGCGGGCCCGACGCGCGGGGCCGGCTCATTCCCCTGACCCTCATCCCGCTCTGGGACGCCGAGCTGGCGGCTGAGGAGGTCCGGCGGAACGCCGCGCGCGGGGTCCGTGCCGTCGCGTTCTCCGAGATACCGCCGTACCTCGGGCTGCCCTCCATCCACGGCGACGGCTGGGACCCCTTCCTCCAGGCGTGCGACGAGACCGGCACGGTCATCGCCATGCACATCGGCAGCAGCAGCCGTATGCCCTCCACCTCCGCCGACGCCCCGCCCGCCGTCGGCTCCACCATCACCTTCGCCAACTGCTGCTTCTCGATGGTCGACTGGCTGATGAGCGGCAAGTTCGAGCAGTTCCCGAACCTCAAGGTGATGTACGCCGAGGGGCAGATCGGCTGGATCCCCTACATCCTGGAGCGTGCCGACGTGGTGTGGGAGGAGAACCGGGCGTGGGGCGGTGTCGCCGACAAGGTGCACCGGCCGCCGTCCGAGCTGTTCGCCGAGCACGTCTACGGCTGCTTCTTCGACGACGCCTTCGGACTGCGCAACCTCGACGCGATCGGCCTGCGCAACGTCCTCTACGAGACCGACTACCCCCACTCCGACTCCACCTGGCCCAAGTCCCGCGAGGTCGGCGAGGCGCAGATGGGGCACCTGGAGGCGGGGGTGGTGGAGCGGATCGTGCGGCGGAACGCCATCGAGCTGCTCGGACTGACCGACGAGGGGCTGTGGCCGGGCGGCACCCGGTGAGCCTGCGGTACGGGATGCAGCTTCCCGTGCAGTCGCAGAGCACCCTCTACGCCGAAGGATGGGAGGCCGAGGCCGGGCCCGCCGACCTGCTGGAGATCGCCCGCGTCGCCGACCACTCCGGCTTCGCCTACCTCGCGAGCTGCGACCACGTCGGCATCCCGCGCCGCCTGGCCGCCGCGATGAGCACGGTCTGGTACGACCCCGTCGCCACCCTCGCCTTCCTCGCGGCGGCCACCGTTCGGGTCCGGCTGCTCAGCCACGTGGCGATCGTCGGGCTGCGGCACCCGCTGCTCACCGCCAAGCAGTACGCCACCCTCGACCGGCTCAGCGGCGGACGGCTGATCCTCGGGGTGGGCGCCGGGCACGTGCGGGAGGAGTTCGAGGCCCTGGGCGTGGACTTCCGGCAGCGCGGGGCCGTCCTCGACGAGTGCCTCGACGCCCTGCGCGCCGCCCTCGGCCCCGACGAGTTCCCCCAGCACCACGGCAAGCTGTACGACTTCGAGGGGCTCGGGCAGCGGCCCCGGCCGGTTCAGGAGCGGGTCCCTCTGTGGGTCGGGGGCTCCTCGCCGGCCGCCGTACGACGGGCCGCGCTCAAGGGCGACGGATGGCTGCCGCAGGGGGACCCGCGGGACCGGCTGCCCGCGCAGATCGCGCGGATCGCCGGGATACGTGAACGGGAGGGCGTGCACGGGGGTTTCACCGTGGGCGCCATCACCGAGCCGCTGTACGTCGGCTCGCCCCGCTGGGACGTGGGCCGCAGGACCCTCACCGGCGGCCCCCAGGAGCTCGCCGAGTCGCTGCGGGCCTACCGCGCCATGGGCGTGCACCAGATCCAGGTGCGGTTCCGCAGCCGGAGCCGCACCGAACTGACCGACCAGATGGCGGCGTTCGGCGCCGAGGTCGCTCCCCACCTGTGAGGAGGCCCCATGGGCAAGCTCGACGGACGGGTCGTCATCGTCACCGGCGCCGCGCGCGGCCAGGGCGAGCAGGAGGCCCGGCTGTTCACGGCCGAGGGGGCCCGGGTGGTCGTCGCGGACGTCCTCGACGACCAGGGCGAGGCCCTCGCGAAGGAGATCGGTGCGAAGTACGTCCATCTCGACGTCGGCCGGGAGGACGACTGGCAGGCCGCTGTCGCGGCGGCGAAGGAGGCCTACGGGCACCTCGACGGGCTCGTCAACAACGCCGGCATCCTGCGCTTCAACACCCTCCTCGACACACCCCTCGACGAGTTCATGCAGGTCGTGCGGGTCAACCAGGTGGGCTGCTTCCTCGGCATCAAGGCGGTCGCCCCCGAGATGGCCGACGGGGGCACGATCGTCAACACCGCCTCCTACACCGGTCTGACCGGGATGGCGGCGGTGGGTGCGTACGCGGCCAGCAAGCACGCCGTGGTCGGCCTGACCCGCGTCGCCGCCCTGGAGCTGGCCGGACGGGGGATCCGCGTCAACGCCGTCTGCCCGGGCGCCATCGACACGGCGATGTCCAATCCGGCCCGGCTGGACCCCGAAGCCGACCCGGAGGCGACGACGAAGGGGCTCGACCGGCTGTACCGCAAGCTCGTGCCGCTGGGGCGGGTCGGGCGGCCGGAGGAGGTGGCACGGCTCGCCCTGTTCCTGACCTCGGACGACTCGTCGTACATCACGGGGCAGCCGTTCGTGATCGACGGGGGGTGGCTGGCCGGGGTGAGCGTCATCTGACTCGGATGACGTACCTGACGGGGCATCAGCTATTGACGCTCATGGGGGCCGGTGGAACAGTCGGATGCACTGATCTGACGATCCGTCAGATATGACCGTGGGGCGGTGAACCTCCTTGGAATTCGGGGTCTTCGTACAGGGATACGTGGGCAAACGGGCCGAGACCGACCCGCTCGCCGAGCACAAGGCGCTGATGGAGGAGACCGAGTACGTCATCCAGGCGGACAAGTCGGGCTTCAAGTACGCCTGGGCCTCCGAGCACCACTTCCTGGAGGAGTACTCGCACCTCTCCGCCAACGACGTCTTCCTCGGCTACCTGGCCCACGCCACCGAGCGGATCCACCTGGGCTCGGGGATCTTCAACCCGCTGGCGCCGGTCAACCACCCGGTGAAGGTCGCCGAGAAGGTCGCCATGCTCGATCACCTCAGCGAGGGGCGGTTCGAGTTCGGCAGCGGGCGGGGCGCCGGGTCGCACGAGATCCTCGGCTTCCTGCCGGGGATCACCGACATGAACCACACCAAGGAACTCTGGGAAGAGACCATCGCCGAGTTCCCCAAGATGTGGCTGCAGGACGAGTACGCCGGCTTCCAGGGCAAGCACTGGTCGCTGCCGCCGAGGAAGGTCCTGCCGAAGCCGTACGGGAAGTCCCACCCGGCCATGTGGTACGCGGCCGGGTCGCCGCCGTCGTACGCCATGGCCGCGAAGAAGGGGCTCGGCGTGCTCGGCTTCAGCGTGCAGAAGGTCTCCGACATGGAGTGGGTGCTGGAGCAGTACAAGACGGCGATCGTGGACGCCGAGCCGGTGGGGGACTTCGTCAACGACAACGTGATGGTGACGACCACGGCGATCTGCGCGCCGACGCACGCGGAGGCGGTGCGGATCGCGGCGAGCGGGGGGCTGCACTATCTGCCGTCGCTGGTGTTCCGGTACCACGACACGTTCCCCCGGCCCGAGGGGTTTCCGGTGTGGCCGGAGACGTTGCCGGAGTACACCGAGGAGTTCGTGGAGGTGCTGATCGAGGAGGAGTTGCTGATCTGCGGGGATCCGGACGAGGTGCTGCGGCAGTGTGAGCGGTGGGAGCGGGCCGGGGCGGATCAGTTGAGTTTCGGGTTGCCGGTGGGGGTGCCGAAGGAGGAGACGTTGCAGACGATTCGGTTGGTCGGGGAGTACGTGATTCCGAAGATCGATACGGATCCTGTGCATCGGACTTCGCGGTTCCGTCAGGGGGTCTGAGCGTTCGTCGGCGGGTGCGGGTGGTTTGTGGCTGGTCGCGCAGTTCCCCGCGCCCCTTAGGGACATGCAGCTCGAGGAGTTGAGTGCTCATGCTCGATCACGTCATCAAGGGCGCGACCGTCGTGGACGGGACCGGTGCACCCGGCTTCACCGCCGACGTCGGCATCAAGGACGGCCGTATCTCCGTCGTAGGGACGGTCACCGAGGAGGCACTGTCGGTCGAGGACGCCACCGGCCTCGTCCTCACCCCGGGCTTCGTCGACCCCCACACCCACTACGACGCCCAGCTCTTCTGGGATCCGTATGCCACTCCCTCCCTCAACCACGGGGTCACCACCGTCGCCGGTGGGAACTGTGGGTTCACGCTCGCGCCGCTGAACCCGGAGCGGCCCGGGGACGCCGACTACACGCGGCGGATGATGTCCAAGGTCGAGGGCATGTCGCTGGTGGCGTTGGAGGAGGGGGCGCCCTGGAGCTGGCACGGGTTCGGGGAGTATCTCGACGCTCTGGAGGGGCGGATCGCGGTCAACGCCGGGTTCATGGTGGGGCACTGTGCGCTGCGGCGGTACGTGATGGGGCCGGAGGCGGTGGGCGGGCAGCCGACTGGGGAGCAACTCGCCTCGATGGTTGGGCTGTTGCACGAGGCCATGGACGCCGGTGCGTGGGGGTTCTCCACCACCCAGTCGACCAGCCACTCCGACGGCGACGGGCAGCCGGTCGCCTCCCGGCACGCGGGGCCGGCCGAACTCCTGGCACTGTCCCGGGCCGTCGGAGAGCACGAGGGCACCCAGATCGAGGCGATCGTCGCGGGCTGTCTCGACCAGTTCAGTGACGCCGAGATCGATCTGTTCGTGGAGATGAGCGCGGTGGCGGGGCGGCCGCTGAACTGGAACGTGCTGACCATCGACGCGGCGGTGCCCGAGCGGGTTCCCCGGCAGCTCCTCGCGAGCGAGCAGGCGCGGAAGGCGGGCGGGCGGGTCGTGGCGCTGACCATGCCGATCCTCACGCCGATGAACATGTCGCTCGGCACCTTCTGCGCCCTGAATCTGATCCCCGGGTGGGGGCCGGTTCTCGGGCTGCCCGTGCCCGAGCGGATCGAGAAGCTGCGGGATCCGGACGTCCGGGCCGAACTGCTGCGGCGGGCCCGGTCCAAGGAGGCGGGCGTCTTCCGGCGGCTGTCGAACTTCGGGCGGTACGTCATCGGGGACACCTACAGCGAAGCGAACGCCGGGCTGACCGGCCGGGTGGTCGAGGACATCGCCGAGGAACGCGGCCAGGAGCCGTTCGCATGCCTGGTGGAGATCTGTGCCGAGGACGGGCTGCGGACCGTGCTGTGGCCGATGCCCACCGACAACGACCCGGCGTCCTGGGCGCTGCGGGCGGAGACCTGGCAGCACGAGGACGTGCTGCTCGGCGGGTCCGACGCGGGGGCGCATCTGGACCGGATGTGCGGGGCGCCGTACACGACCCGGTTCCTCGGGGACTGTCTGCGGGGACGGAAGCTGGCCGGTCTGGAGCGGGCCGTGAAGATGCTGACCGACGACCCGGCCCGGCTCTTCGGCCTGCGGGAGCGGGGGCAGGTCCGGGAGGGCTGGCACGCTGATCTCGTCCTGTTCGACCCGGAGCGGATCGACGCGGGCCCGGCCACCCTGGTGCACGACCTGCCGGGTGACAGTCCGCGGCTGGACTCCAAGGCGCTGGGAGTGCGGGCCGTGTGGGTCAACGGGGTCGAGGCGATCCGGGACGACGTGGTGACCGGGGCGGTGCCGGGCCGGGTGCTGCGCTCGGGGCGGGACACGGAGACGGTGAGCACCAGGTGAACCAGGTGGACCAGGCGACGGCACGGCAGGCGTTGTTCGTCGGCGGTTCCTGGGTGGAGCCCGACGGCGGGCACTACGCGGTGCTCGACCCGGCGACCGAGGAGACCGTCGGGTGGGCGCCGGAGGCCTCGCGGGACCAGGTGCACGCTGCCTGTGCCGCGGCCCGCGAGGCGTTCGGGCCGTGGTCGCGAACGCCGCCGGAGGAGCGGGCCGCGGTGCTCGGGCGGGCGGCAGGGCTCATCGCCGGCCGGTTGAAGGAGTACGCGGAACTCGCCCAGGCCGAGACCGGCGCGACCACCGGCACCGCGCGCGGCATGCAGGTCGGCGTCGCCGCCGCCCGCTTCCGGCGCTACGCACGCGTGGAACCCGCCGAGTGGGCGATCCCGCCGCAGATCAACGAGGCCGGGACAATGGGGAAGGCAGGTGTCATGGGCGCGCTGGCCGTCCGTCAGCCCGTCGGGGTCGTCACCTGCATCACCTCGTACAACAACCCCTGGGCCAACCCGGCCGGCAAGATCGCCCCCGCTCTGGCCATGGGCAACACGGTCGTGGTGAAACCCGCGCCGCAGGACCCGCTGTCGGTCTACCGCATGGCGGAGGCGCTGGAGGCGGCGGGTGTGCCACGGGGTGTGGTGAACGTGGTGTCCGGCCGGTCCCCAGGGGTCGGCGAGGCGGCCGTGGACTCGCCGGACGTCGACATGGTCAGCTTCACCGGCTCCACGGCGGTCGGGCAGCGCATCGCCGAGGTGTGCGGTCGGGGCATGAAACGGCAGTTGATGGAGCTGGGCGGGAAGGGCGCGGCGGTCGTCTTCGACGACGCGGACGTCGGCTCGGCCGTGGCCGGGATCGGGACCACCTTCTCCTTCTACAGCGGACAGATCTGCACGGCCCCGACCCGGGTGCTGGCGCAGCGGGGGATCTACGGCCGGCTGGTGGAGCAACTGGCCGCCTACGCGGGGCGGTTGAAGATCGGGGATCCGCGGGAGCCGGGCACGGTGGTCGGGCCGGTGATCTCGGCGGCGCACCGGGACCGGGTGGAGTCGTACGTCGAACTGGGCCGGAGGGAAGGGGCGGTGGTGGTGACGGGCGGCGAACGCCCGGACCTGCCGAGCGGCTTCTACGTCGCCCCGACGCTCCTCGCCGACTGCGCGAACGACCTGCGCGTGGCCCGGGAGGAGATCTTCGGGCCGGTGGTGGCCGTCATCCCCTTCGAGGACGAGGAGGAGGGCGTCGCCCTCGCCAACGACACCGACTACGGGCTCATCGACTACGTCTGGTCGGGCGACGTCGCCCGGGCCTTCCGGGTGGCGCGGCGGCTGCGGGCCGGCGGGGTGGGCGTGAACACCGTGGGCCGCAACATGGAGGCGCCCTTCGGCGGCTTCAAGCAGAGCGGCGTCGGCAGGGACGTCGGCTCGTACGCGCTGCACGCCTACAGCGAGGTACAGGCGATCGTGTGGCCGGGCTGACGCCTCTCAGGTGTCCAGGTCCACCCGCACCGTCAGCAGGTTCGTGCCGAACGCCCGCACCCCCAGCCCGTTGAGCCTGGGCAGCTGCCGCAGCCGGGCCACGGGGTCGTCGTCCGGCACGAGATGGGCCGTGCCCGTGTGCCACCGCCCGCGGACCCGCACCCGCACCCGCGGATCGGCCTTGATGTTGCGCACGTACTGCGACCGCTCGCCGAACTCCGACACCAGCCAGAAGGCATCGCCGACGCGGCGGCCCCCCACCGGTGTCCGGCGGGGCAGCCCGGAGACGCGGCCCCTGGTCTCCAGGACCGTCTGGAGGGGCAGGCGGCGCAGGACCGGGTTGATGCGGCGCTGGAAGGACGTGGCGGCGCGGAACCGCAGGTCGGTGAGGCGGGACATCGTCGGCGGTCTCCTTCGGCACGAAGCTCTCACGGTTTCTGCAACGGCTCCTGCTTCAATGATCCCTGACGCGCGGGACGAAGGCAGGTGGCTGCGGATGCGGATCGTGACCTGGAACCTGTGGTGGCGCTTCGGGCCGTGGCAGACGCGGCAGAAGGCCATCCTCACGGCCCTGAGAGAGCTGCGGCCCGATGTCGTCGGCCTCCAGGAGGTGTGGGCCGCGGACGGTGAGAACCTCGCCGAGTGGCTGGCAGGAGAGCTCGGCCTGCACTGCGCCTGGGCCCCCTCGCCCGCTCCGGAACGCTGGCGGCGGCGGATCGGGGACGCCACCGTCGACATCGGCAACGCCGTGCTCAGCAGGTGGCCGGTCGTGGACCGGGACGTGCTGCCGCTGCCCGCCCCGGCGGAGACCGACGACGGCCGGCTCGCCCTCTACGCCCGTCTGGCGGCCCCCGGCCACGACGTCCCCTTCTTCACGGCCCACTTCACCTCCGCCCCGCACGGCTCGGCGGTCCGCTGCGGGCAAGCAGCCGCGCTCGCCGGGTTCGTCGCCCGGCACCGCGGCGACACCCCCTTCCCGCCCGTCGTCACCGGCGATCTCAACGCCCCGCCCGACTCCGACGAGGTACGCCTCCTCGGTGGCTGCAGGACCGCGCCGGCCGTGCCCGGCCAGGTCCTGCTCGACGCCTGGGAGTACGCCGGCCCGGACGCCCCCGCCGCCACCTGGGACACCGCCAACCCGTACGTTGCGGCGACCCACGAGCCGAGCGCCCGCATCGACTACGTCCACGTGGGCCCGCCCGGCCCCGGCGGACTCGGCCACGTCCGGGACGTACGGCGGGCCTGCGCCGGCCCGGTGGACGGGGTCTGGCCCTCCGACCACGCGGCGGTCGTGGCGGACCTGGCGGACCAGGCGGACCAGGAGGGGGCCTGACCTCCGCGGGTCAGTCGGCCACGCGCCCCAGGAAGATCGGGTTCGTGACCGCCGCCGGCGCGCCGGGCAGCGGCCCCGCCGCCGCCTCGTGCCGCAACTCGGCCCGCACGTACGCCGCGTACGACGGTGTCGTCCGCCACTCGACGACGCCCGAGCCGGACACCGGCAGTGGGTCGCTGGTGTGGAGCACGCCCTGGTCGGTGACGAACCGGACCGTGCAGCGCGGGGCGCCCTTGACCTCCAGGCGGACGGTGACCGGCGTGTCGCGGTCGACCCGCAGCCGGCCGCCGATGCCCGCGTGGTCGCCGCGCCCGCCGGACGCCTGGAACGACAGCTCGACCCGGGCGGACTCGGCGACGTAGGAGCGTCCGGCCTTGATGCCTTCCTGGATGGCCTCCCGGGTCAGGTCGTCGGCCAGGACGACGGTCTGGGGGCTGCCGACGGCGTCCGGGTCGCGGTGGGCGTCGCTGCTGCCCATCGCCGGGAGCCAGCCGCGGCCGTCCCGTACGGACGCCACCAGCATGCTGTCCCAGTCGGCGAGGGCGACCTCGTCGTCGGGCGTGTAGGGGCCGTTCCACACCTCGACGGCGTCCGCCTCGCCGAAGCCGAACTTCCAGTTGCAGCCGACGCAGGTGGCGTGCGGGTGGGCCGGTACGACCAGGCCGCCGGCGCGGTGGATCTGGCGGGCGAAGCGGCCGAAGCGGTTGTCGCGGGCCCGGTAGCGCCAGTCGACGAAGGTGCCCGGGTCGGTGCCGAGCGCGACGACGTGACCGTTGCGGGTGGTGATCTCCTCGCCCAGCATGACCAGCAGGTCGTCCCCGGCCACATCCGCCCAGTGGGCGTGCGCCGAGTGCGTGTTGTGCTCGGAGGAGTTGATGAAGTCCAGGCCCGCCGCCCGCGCCAGGGCGCCGATCTCGGCGGGGGTGCGGCGGCCGTCGGAGTGCCAGGAGTGCAGGTGGCAGTCGCCCCGGTACCAGGCCCGCCCGCGGCCCTTGGCCCGCTCCGGCGGATACACCGGCCGGGCGGACTCGCCCGGTTCCCCGTACGTCAGCGTGATCGTGATCTCGTACGCCAGCCCCTGCGGGGCGACCGTGTACGGGCCGAGCGCGATGTGCCAGGTGCCCGCGCGGACCGGGCCCGGGAGGTAGCCGGGCGTGGCGTCGTCCGCGCGGACGAAGAACTCGGTGCGCGCCCCGCCCGACCAGCCCCGGAAGCCCCGGCCGCCGAGGTCGGTGCCGCGGTCGTCGAAGATGCCGATGTCGAGGGCGTTGCCCGTGGTGCCGGCCGGGACGGACGGCCGGTCGTAGGTGTAGGCGACCTTGATCTCCCGGACCCCGGCCGGGACCTCGACGGGCACGTACACGAAGTCGGGGGAGCCGGGCGGCAGCGTGCCGCGCACCGTTCTGCTCTCCCGGCTGCCCTCTGCCGCTGAAGCGAAGCTCACGCTTCCCAACGTAAGCGCGGCGGCCGCTCCGGTCACGAACAGGGCACGCCGGCCGAGCCCGCCGTGGTTGTCCTCGCACATGCAGTTGCTCCCGATGTGTCGTCGGTGACGTGGCATGGGTGGTGCGGGGGTGGTGCGTGCAACCGTTGTATTCAGTCGTGAACCTGCGGGCAAGGGAAGGGAATTGGACGGCGGGCGGCAGGGAAACAGGCCGCGCGGGGTCAGGGGGTGAGACCCGCGTCCCGGGCCACCAGGGCCGCCTGCACCCGGTTGGTGACCTCCAACGCGGTGAGGATGCGGCTGACGTGCGCCTTGACGGTGCTCTCGCGCATGCCGAGGCGGCCGGCGATGTCGGCGTTGGTCTCGCCCTGGGCGAGCAGGGCCAGCACATCGCGTTCCCGGGGGGTGAGCCGGAGGAGCCGGGCCCGGGCGGTGGTCGCCCGCGGTCCGCCCGAGCGGTGGTAGCGGTCGATGAGGCGGCGGGCGGCGCTGGGGTGGAGCATCGCCGAGCCGGCGGCGACCAGATGGACGGCGCGCAGGATCTCGCCCGGGTCCGTGTCCTTCAGCAGGAACCCGTCGGCCCCGGCCGCGAGGGCGTCGTAGACGTACTCGTCGAGATCGAAGGTGGTCAGCGTGATCACCCTCGGGGGGTGGGGCAGGGCGCGCAGCCGGGCCGTGGCCGTGATGCCGTCCATGCGGGGCATGCGGACGTCGACGAGGGCGACGTCGACGCGGTGCGCGGTGGCCAGTTCGACGGCGTGCAGTCCGTCGGACGCCTGGGCGACGACCTCGATGCCCGGGTCGTCGTCGAGGAGGTCGGTCAGGCCCAGGCGGACCAGGGCGTCGTCGTCGGCGATCAGGGCGCGGATCACGGGGTGGTGCCGTTCTGTTCGAGAGGGGTGGGGTGGGGGATGCGGGCGGCGAGCCGCCAGCTGCCGGCCCCGCCGGGCCCGGCGTGCAGATGGCCGCCGAGGGCGGTGACGCGTTCCCGCAGGCCGACCAGTCCGAAGCCGGAGGTGACCGCGTGTGCGGACGGGCTGCCGGGCGCGTTGGTGATCTCCACGGTGGTGGCGGGCGGCCCGTAGGAGAGGTGGATGCGCACCGGGGCGCCCCCGGCGTGCTTGCGGGCGTTCGTCAGTGCCTCCTGGACGAGACGGTAGACGGCCAGCCGGTGCGCGGCGGGAGCCTGTTCGGCCCGGCCGTCGACCCGCAGCCCGGCCTGCTGCCCCGCCGCCCGCGCCTGCTCGACCAGCTCGTCCACGTCGCGCAGGACGGGGCCGGGAGCGGATTCGGCGGACTCGGAACCGGGGTCGCGCAGGGCGCCGAGGACGTCGCGGAGGTCGGCCAGGGCCTCGGTGGAGGTGGTGCGCAGCAGGGCCAGGCGTTCCACGACCGGCGCGGGCAACTGCTCCTTCCGGGTCGCGAGGACGCCCGTGTGCAGGGCGATCAGGCTCAGGCGGTGCGCCAGTACGTCGTGCATCTCCGCGGCGATCCGGGACCGTTCGGCGGCCCGGGCGGCCTCCTCGCGCAGCTCCCGTTCGACGCGCAGGTGCTCGACCTGGTCGCCCAGTGCCTTCAGCAGCCGACGGCGGTTGCCCGCCCACAGCCCGCTCACCAGGGCCAGCAGCACGAACAGGGTGGAGCCGTACTGGCGCGGGGTCCACACCGAGACCGCCGGCGGGATGAGCAGGTTGGCACCCAGCGCGACCGCGGCGCAGCCCACCGCCCACCGGACCCGCCGGTGCGCCGCAAGGTCGAACAGCGCGACGAGCAGCAGCGGCAGCAGCGGCCATCCCCACAGTCCGGTCACCGCGGTGGCGAGCCCGGCCGAGGCGTACCAGGGCACCCGGCGCACCAGCAGGGCCGCGCCGCACAGCACCGCCGCGACGGTGGCCGGTGAGAGATAGCGGCCTTGGGCGGTGGAGGCGCTGTTCAGCACGGCGAGGGCGGTCAGCAGGACGACGAGGCACCAGCGCCCGTACGTGCGTATCACCCCTCGGATGTTAGGTGGGCGGGGCATGCCCGGCGTCCGACCCAGGTCTCCCTTCGCCCCCTACTTTCGTAGGGGTGGTCCGTCGCACAACGAGGGATTTTCGGGCGTCGGCCCGTTCCTAGCGTCGAAACCATGGATTTCCGAACCATGGACTGGACGTTTCTCACCGAGGCGGTCCGTGATCCGCGTTCCACCGGCGCCGTCGCCCCCAGTGGGAGGGCCCTGTCCCGGGCGCTGACCGACCCCGTACGCGCCCTGGCGCCACGGCCGCTGACCGTCCTGGAGGCGGGTGCCGGAACCGGAGCGGTCACCCGGGCCCTGATACCCCACCTCTCGCCGGGCAGCCGCCTGGACGTGGTCGAGGCCAACCCCCGCTTCGCCGCCCGGCTGAGCGGACTCGTCGACAGGCACCCCCTCCTGGCCGGGACACCCGGTCGGGTCCGGGTGCACCGCTCGTACGTCGAGGACCTGCCCGGTGACGAGCGCTACGACGTGATCGTCTCCGGTCTGCCGCTGACCAACTTCGCCCCGGACCAGGTCGGCGCGATCATGGCCCGTTACCTGGAGCTGCTGCACCCCGGCGGCACCTTGACCTACTTCGCCTACCTGGGCACCCGGCACGCCCGCACCCTGGTGGCGTCTCGCGCGCAGGTCCGCAGGCACCGGGCGGTCGAGGAGGTCATGGCCGCCTACCAGCGCCGGTACGCGACCGGCCGCTGGTCGGTGTGGGGGAATCTGCCTCCGGCCCGGGTCTGGCAGTTGCGGCGGCCGGGCGGCGATGTGCGTCAGGGGCCGGGGGCGCTCCACAGCGCCGCCGGAACCGGCCGGTGACCGTCCCGTCCGACCTCCTCGGCGGCCTCCCGGCGACCGCCGTGTACGGGGTGCTGGCGGCGGCGGTCCTGGCCGAGTCCGTCCTGCTGGTCGGAGCCTTCGTCCCCAGCCTCGGCCTGCTGCTCGCGGCGGGCGCCCTGGCCCGCACCGGGCAGGTGAGCCTGCCGCTCGTCGTCGTCTCGGCCGCGGGCGCGGCGACGGTGGGTGACTTCCTCGCCCACCGCACCGGAGCCCTGCTCGGCGACCGTCTGCGCACGGGCGGGTTCGGCAGCCGCGTCCCGGCCGCGACCTGGCGGCGAGCGGACACCCTGATGGACCGCCACGGCGGCCGAGCCGTCTTCGTGGCCCGTTTCGTCCCGGTGCTGCGCACCCTCACCCCGCACCTCGCGGGCGCCACCCGCCTGCCCTACCACCGCGTCGCGCCCTACAGCTCCCTGGCCGCCGCCCTGTGGGCCGTCGCCGAGTCCGGAACCGGCTACGCGGCGCTCGCGGCAGCCGGATGAACACGACCGGCCGGTATGGACACCTGGAAGTCCCCCGGGTAGGGATACTCCATGCGCATCGCCGTGACGATCTTCCTCACCGACGAGACGATCACTCCGACCCGGCTCGCACGTGAGCTGGAGGACCGCGGTTTCGCCGGGCTGTTCCTGCCCGAACACACGCACATCCCGGTCGAGCGGACCACTCCGTACCCGGCGGGCGGTGAGCTGCCGCGCGAGTACGGCCGGACCCTCGACCCGTTCGTGGCGCTCGGCCAGGCCGCCGCCGTCACCGAACGGCTCGGGCTCGGCACGGGCATCACGCTCGTCGCCCAGCACGACCCGATCGTCCTGGCCAAGCAGGTCGCGACCCTGGACCACCTGTCCGGCGGAAGGTTCACGCTCGGGCTCGGCTTCGGCTGGAACGTCGAGGAGGCCGCCGACCACGGCGTGCGCTGGCGCACCCGGCGCGAGCTGGTCCGGGACCGGATGGGGGTGATGCGGGCCCTGTGGTCGGCCGAACCGGTCGCGTACGAGGGCGAGTTCGGCGGCGTCCGGGCCAGTGAGGCGTACCCCAAGCCGGTGCGGAAGGCGCGCGGGCCGGTCGTCGGTCCGCGCACACTCGTCGGCGGGGCGGCCGGGCCCAAGCTGTTCGCCCACATCGGTGAGTACGCCGACGGCTGGCTGCCCATCGGCGGACGCGGCCTGTCCGAGGCACTGCCCCTGCTGCGGACGACCTGGGCGGAGGCCGGCCGCGACCCGGACGCCCTCCAGGTCGTCCCGTACGCCGTCCACCCGACCCCGGGCAAGCTCGCCCACTACGGGGAGCTCGGCATCGAGGAGGTCGTGGTGCAGCTGCCGACGGCGGGGGAGGCGGAGGTGCTGAAGGCGCTGGACGGGTTGGCGGGATATCTGTGAAAACTCCCTCTACCGGCAGGTGAGTTCGCCGCTTGGGGAACATGTGTACACGTGCGGTCGTCCCGTCTGGCCAAGGCCACGTCCGGGTAGCACCTGGGTGGAACCGGCCGACAGAGGGGGGACCCATGATTCTGACCAGGCTCGCCGCCGTGGGGGCGGTCGTCGGGCTCGCGTTGGGCCTGAGCAGTGCACCGGCGAGCGCGGCACCGAGGACCAGCGCCTTCGAGAACCAGGCACCGGCAGGGGCGTGTCTGGACTTCCGGGCCGACTACGGCCCGTACGTCTTCGGCTGCAACGGCACCGACTACCAGAGGTGGCACTGGAACGACGAGGCCCGGGTCACCGCGCTCCGGCAGGTGGCCACGAAGCTGTGCCTCACGCTGCGGGGCGGGCAGCTGACCATGAAGCCGTGCGCCGCCGCCGACGAGGCGGCTCTGTGGTCCGTCGACACGTCGTCACCCGGAGGTGCGCTGATCCAGAACACCGTGAACCACAAGTGCCTTGCACGCGGGACGAACGACCGCGTCTCCACGGCGTCGTGCACCGGCGGACCTTCCCAGCGCTGGCTCGTCTGGGCCGCCTAGCCGCGGGCCCCGAACGATCATTAGGCTGCGGGCAACAAAAGCGGGTGGGTGGGCACCGGTGCGCGACCGACCATCGCGGCCGACAGGTGTGACCCGCCCGGGCTCGCGTCGCCCATGGGGGAGTTCATGAGAATCGCCTGGTTCGCCTGGCTCGTGCGGCACTTCAATGAGTACGGCTACAGCCAGGGGCTGCTGCGCGCCGGGGTCGGCACGCTGGCCGTGGTCGTGACCGCCGCGCTGGTCTGGTTCGCGCTGCACCGCAACCGGCCGGCCGCCGTGGCCGCCGCCGGACTCACCTTCGCCCTGGGCACGGGATGGCTGGCCTTCCACTGACGGGGCTTCCCCGGCTCTGATCAGCGCACTCGTATGCTCGAAGGATGACGACTTCCGCGACCTCCGGAACCGGCCCCACCGAGAACTCCATGCGTCGCGCCCTGAAACGGGCCAGGGACGGCGTCACGCTCGACGTCGCCGAGGCGGCGGTGCTGCTCCAGGCCCGGGGCGAGCACCTGGAGGACCTGTCGGCCTCGGCCGCCCGGGTGCGGGACGCCGGGCTCGAGGCGGCCGGCCGGCCCGGCGTCATCACGTACTCGAAGAGCGTCTTCATCCCGCTGACCCGGCTGTGCCGGGACAAGTGCCACTACTGCACGTTCGTCACCGTCCCCGGCAAACTGCGCCGCGACGGCCACGGGATGTTCATGTCCCCCGACGAGGTCCTGGACATCGCCCGCAAGGGCGCGGCCCTCGGCTGCAAGGAAGCGCTCATCACGCTCGGCGACAAGCCCGAGGACCGCTGGCCGGAGGCGCGCGAGTGGCTCGACGCACACGGCTACGACGACACCCTCGCCTACGTCCGCGCCATCTCCATCCGCATCCTGGAGGAGACGGGCCTGCTGCCCCACCTCAACCCCGGCGTCATGAGCTGGACCGACTTCCAGCGCCTGAAGCCGGTGGCGCCCAGCATGGGCATGATGCTGGAGACGACCGCGACCCGCCTCTGGTCCGAGCCGGGCGGCCCGCACCACGGCTCCCCCGACAAGGAGCCCGCCGTCCGCCTGCGCGTCCTGGAGGACGCGGGCCGCTCCTCCGTCCCCTTCACCTCGGGCGTCCTGATAGGAATCGGTGAGACCTACGAGGAGCGCGCCGAGTCGCTGTTCGCGCTGCGGAAGGTGACCCGGGCCTACCACGGCGTCCAGGAGCTGATCATCCAGAACTTCCGCGCCAAGCCGGACACGGCGATGCGCGGCATGCCGGACGCCGAACTGGACGAACTGGTCGCCACGGTGGCCGTCGCCCGCCTCCTCATGGGCCCCTCGGGCTGCATCCAGGCCCCGCCCAACCTCGTCGACGACGAGTACGAGCGGCTGATCCGGGCCGGCATCGACGACTGGGGCGGGGTCTCCCCGCTGACCATCGACCACGTCAACCCCGAGCGCCCCTGGCCGCAGATCGAGCAGCTCGCCGAGAAGTCCCGGGCGGCCGGGTTCGAGCTGCGGGAGCGGCTGTGCGTGTACCCGGAGTTCGTGCGGCGCGGCGAGCCCTGGCTGGACCCGCGGCTGCGTCCGCACGTGGCCGCGCTGGCCGACCCGGAGACCGGCCTGGCCCGCCCCGACGCCCTTCCGCAGGGCCTGCCGTGGCAGGAGCCGGAGGAGGTCTTCACGGCGTCCGGCCGCACCGACCTGCACAGCTCCATCGACACCGAGGGCCGCACCTCGGACCGCCGGGACGACTTCGACGAGGTGTACGGCGACTGGGGCGCCCTGCGCGAGGCCGCCGCCCCGGGCATGGCTCCCGAGCGCATCGACACCGACGTACGGCAGGCGCTGCGCACGGCGGCCGACGACCCGACGCGGCTCACCGACGACGAGGCGCTGGCGCTGCTGCACGCGGACGGCCCGGCCCTGGACGCCCTCGCGCGGGTCGCCGACGACGTACGGAAGTCGGCCGTCGGTGACGACGTCACCTACATCGTCACCCGCAACATCAACTTCACCAACGTCTGCTACACCGGCTGCCGCTTCTGCGCCTTCGCCCAGCGCCGCACGGACGCCGACGCCTACACCCTCTCCCTCGACCAGGTCGCCGACCGGGCGCAGCAGGCCTGGGACGTGGGCGCGGTGGAGGTCTGCATGCAGGGCGGCATCCACCCGGACCTGCCCGGCACGGCGTACTTCGACATCGCGCGGGCGGTGAAGGAACGCGTGCCCGGCATGCACGTCCACGCCTTCTCCCCGATGGAGGTGGTCAACGGCGCGACCCGCACCGGCATGTCGATCCGCGAGTGGCTGACCGCCGCCAAGGAGGCCGGGCTGGACACCATCCCGGGAACGGCCGCCGAGATCCTCGATGACGAGGTCCGCTGGATCCTGACCAAGGGCAAGCTGCCCGCGGCGGACTGGATCGAGGTCGTGACGACGGCCCACGAGCTGGGCATCCGGTCGTCCTCGACGATGATGTACGGGCACGTCGACCAGCCCCGGCACTGGCTGGGCCACCTGCGCACCCTGGCCGGAATCCAGCAGCGCACCGGCGGTTTCACCGAGTTCGTGACGCTGCCGTTCGTGCACACCAACGCGCCGGTGTACCTGGCGGGGATCGCCCGCCCTGGCCCGACCATGCGGGACAACCGCGCGGTCACGGCCATGGCCCGGCTGCTGCTGCACCCGCACATCCCCAACATCCAGACCAGCTGGGTGAAGCTGGGCACCGAGGGCGCGGCCGAGATGCTCCGCTCCGGCGCGAACGACCTCGGCGGGACACTCATGGAGGAGACGATCTCCCGGATGGCGGGCTCGTCGTACGGCTCGTACAAGTCGGTCAAGGACCTCATCGCAGTGGCGGACGCGGCCGGACGCCCGGCCAAGCCGCGCAACACGCTCTACGGGGAGGTCCCGGAGGAACGACAGCAGGCGGCCCGGGCCTCGGACGGCCACCTCCCGGAACTGCTGCCGGTGCTCGACTGACAGCAGCCCTATGGGCCCCCGGCGTCCGCCGGCTGATGTGCTGTCACGGCACGGTCGGTCGTGGCGCCGGGGCTCTTCGGTGGCGGGGGAGCGATGCCCCGGCCCGTCCACAGCAGGACCAGCCCCAGCGAGCAGGCGATCGCCGGCCAGTAGACGTAGCGGAAGTCCGTCGCGGGCATGATCGGCAGATAGCCGAGGATGTAGGCCGCCGAGCTGATGCCCAGCGCCCGGACCGGCATGGCGAACATGCTCCGGCCCGGGCGGACGGCCAGTACCAGGGCGACGGCGAGCCAGAACCACCCGCGGAACAGCCACCGCAGGTCCGTCGCCATGCCGTTGACGTAGCTGCCGAGCATGTCCTCCAGTCGCGGGTGCGCCACCTCGATGCCCAGGTCGTTTTGGGTGATCCCCGCCTTGTAGGCGTAGTCGGTCTCGAACAGCAGCGTCGCGAAGAGCCGCAGCCGGTACTGGAGGTAGCCCGGCACGTGCCCGCTCATCTCCCGCAGCCACAGGGACGTGATCTCGCCCGAGTCCCCGCGCAGCCCGTCCGCGGGGCGCTGGTAGCAGGCCCAGTAGGCGTCCGACAGGGCCCCGACCCGGTCGCACTCGCGCGCCGAGGCCACGAGCCGGTCCCGGAGGCCGGGTGGCACGTCCGCCGACCGCAGCTCGTTCACCGTCAGCACGTGGACCAGGTCGTCGAGCATGATCTGCGCACCCTGTTTCGTCCCGAGGGGCCGCGCGAACAGGGAGATGGCGATGGCCGGTACGACGACCGCGGCCACGAGTGCCGCCGTGCACGTCACCCACGTACGGCGCCCGGGAGCCCGCCACAGCGCCAGGACGAGCATGACGAAGAGGGGGATCGCGGCGAAGTAGGCGTTCTTGCGCACCAGCATGGCGTAGGCGAGGAACAGCACGCCCAGCGCGAGCAGGCCCCACCGCACGGCGGGACGCGGGTCTCCGCCCCGCAGCCGCAGCCCGAGGAACGCGACGGCGCACGCGGCGAGCAGCGCGAACGCGGTGTGGACGTCCTTCCACACCACCCCGGCGAAGTTCAGCACGAAGGGCGCCAGCCCGATCCCGAGCACGGCGAGCGAACCGCCGCGGCTCCCGGTCAGCTCCCAGACGCACCAGGCCAGCACCCAGAGCGCCCCCCAGAGGACCACCGCCTGGAGCACGGCCATGGACGCGAAGGTGCCGGTCACGGCGATGAGCGCCCGCCACACCAGGCTCAGCACCGGCGGATGCCAGTCCGTCAGGCGCGTTCTGCCCTCGGCCTGCCGGAGCTGTTCGAGGCTGTCGGGACTCAGGTAACCGGGGGCGAAGACGAGGATCGTGCCCAGGCAGCAGACGGCGGCGACGGCGGCCAGGGCCCACACCCAGCGCCGCACCCGCGCCACCCATCCCATTTGTCCCATAAGTCGGATGCTAACGGTTCAGGGTGCGACGAAGACGTAGCGCCGGTAGGCGTAGAAGCGGAACAGGGTCGCGAGCACCCAGCCGAGGATGCGGGCGGTGTTGTCGCTGAGCGCCGAGTCGAGCCCGAGCAGGTGCCGGGAGGCGAAGACCGTCCCCGCGGTGATGGCGAGCCCCACCCCGTTCGCCACGAGGAACAGGGCGAGTTCGCGGGCCATCTTCTCGCGGTGCTGCCGGCGGTAGGTCCAGTAGCGGTTCCCGGCCCAGCTGAAGAGCGCCGCGGCACTGGTCGCGAGGACCGACGCCTGCACGGGGGAGGCGCTCATCGGCCCGCCTCCCGCGCCGCCGGGCAGGCCGAAGACGAGCAGGTTGTAGCCGCCGTTGTCCACGACGAAGGCCAGCGCCCCCACGACTGAGAACTTGGCGGCCTCGCGCCAGATGCCCTTGACGGCATCACGCGCACGCAGCGTCACAGATGCGAGGACCGGCACACGGCGAGAGTAACGACCCGGCGCGCCCTCGCGGCTCAGCCACGCTCATATCGCACTATTTCCTATCGTATGAGTAATCGTCCGAGACCCGAGAAGGGAGCGGCCGTGGAACCGACGATCGCGTGTGTCGTGCCGTGCCACAACGAGGAAGCGGCCGTCGGCAAGGTGGTGCGCGACCTGCGGATCGCGCTCCCCGAGGCGGTCGTCTACGTGTACGACAACGCCTCCACCGACCGCACGGTGGAGGTCGCCCGCGAGGCGGGCGCGATCGTCCGGGAGGAGCTCCGCAAGGGCAAGGGCAACGTCATCCGCCGCGCCTTCGCCGACGTCGACGCCGACGCGCTGCTCATCATCGACGGCGACGACACCTACGACGCCTCCCGGGCCCGGGAACTGGTCGACCTGCTCTTCGAGGGCCCGTACGACCAGGTCGTCGGCGCCCGCCGGGTCACGGACGACGGCGCCTACCGGACCGGGCACGCGGTGGGCAACAAGCTGCTCACGGGGGCGGTGCGCTCCCTCTTCGGCAACGACGTGACCGACATGCTCAGCGGCTACCGCGTCTTCTCGCGGCGCTTCGTCAAGTCCTTCCCGGCCCTGGCGCGCGAGTTCGAGACCGAGACGGAGATGACGATCCACGCCCTGCACCTCCGCCTCCCCACGGCGGAGGTACCGATGGACTACCGGGTGCGGCCGGCCGGCGGCGAGAGCAAGCTGCGCACCTACCGGGACGGCTGGCGCATCCTGCGGGTCATCCTCGACCTGGCGAGACGCGAGCGCCCCTCCCTCGTCCACACCGTGATCGCCGGGGTCCTGGCCCTCGTCTCGGTCATCCTCGGCATCCCCGTCATCGCCGACTTCGTCCGCACCGGCACCGTGCCCCGCGTCCCCACGGCGATCCTCGCCGCCGCGATCATGACGATCGCGGCACTGGTCCTGCTCGTGGGCTACATCCTCGAGTCGCTCACGCACATGCGGCAGGAACAGATCCGCCTCGTGCACCTCGCCTACCCGGCCCCTGTCTGCTCCCCGCGCTACGCCGCCCGCGGAGCGGGCACCGGCCCGGTGCCGGTCCGCAAGACCGCCGCCGAAGGCACCTGAGCCGCCAGGGGAGGGGCGGGCGCGCAGTACGATGATCGGAACCCCGGTGTGTGCGGGGTCCCGTGACTGAGGAGATGCGTGCCCGTGCCTGCCCGACTTCCTTCGTGGGCCTGGGTGACCGGGCTGACCGTGGGAGCGATAGCCGCGGTGACCGTCCTGGCCGTGCAGGCGGAGGGCGGCCCGCACCCCACCGCCACTTCGGCCAAGCCGAGCAGCTCGGCCCCGGCGAGCGCGCGGCCCACGCCCACCGCGTCCGCCCCGGCCCGGGTGCCCGACGGCTCCGGCACCGGCCGGCGCGTCGTCTACTCCCTCGGTGACAAGCGGGTGTGGCTGGTCGACGCGAGCGAGGCCACGCGCAGCACGTTCACCGTGTGGCCGGGCACGGTCAGCCCCGACCCCGGCACGTACACGGTGTCCTCCCGCAACCCGGCCACCACCGGCTCCGACGGCGTCCGGATCGAGCACATCATGTACTTCGCCGCGAAGGACGGCGTCTCCGTCGCCTTCTCCAACGCGGTCGACGGAGCCTCACCGCCGCCCGCCGACTCCGGCGCCAAGACGGGCGGGGTCCGGATGAAGAAGGCGGACGGCACGGCACTGTGGGCGTTCGGCACGGTCGGCACGACCGTGACGGTGGTCAGGTAGCGGGCGTCTCCGTACGCGGGGCCGACAGCTGGTTGACTATCAGCACGACCCCGCTGAACAGGAAGATCCGGGTCGCGGCGTCCAGCCCGTTCCAGCTCTTCGACTGCCACATCGAGAACCACTCACCGCCTATCGCGATGAACCCGGCGCCGAACAGCAGCATCACCATCAGCAGCCCGTAGCTGGAGAACTGCCGGGCACGCGCCCGATCACGCCTGGCCCACAGCCAGCTCCCGTAGCTGAGGACGAGCGCGGCGACGGTCTCCCACACGATGATCAGGACGTACGCGGTGTCCTGAAGTCCCGTGCTGGTTATGGCCCGCCACATCAGGTCCTCGTCCTTGAACGTGGTGTCCATGGCCAGCACGTGCCGGACGAACTGCTGGTTGGTGCCGAAGTCGGTGATGTTCCCGAAGGCGACCAGTGCCATGTAGAGGGCGATGGTCGCGGTGAGCAGCATGGCGGCAAGGGACAGCCCGCCGCGTGAGGTTGTGGAGGTGGCCATGCCGATCATTCTCTCCGCGTGTGGGCGTCGCGTGTACCCCGTGACCATCGAGCAACAGTGACGACCGCGAAGAGGACGTTTGGGTGAGGAGATTCGGTGCACCCGATGAACTAACAAAATCCTTATACGACGAAGCGGAGAGGCATTATGGGCATCATTGCTTGGATCATCATCGGGCTGCTCGCGGGCGCGATCGCCAAGGCCCTGATGCCGGGCAAGGACCCGGGGGGCATCATCATCACCATGCTCATCGGTGTCGCCGGTGGTCTGCTCGGCGGCTGGCTCGGCAAGGTCATCTTCGGAGTGGACTCCATCGACGGGTTCTTCGAGATCTCCACGTGGGTCGCCGCGATCGTCGGCTCCCTCATCCTGCTCGCTCTCTACCGCGTCGTCACCGGCAACCGGCGCTCGCACCGTCACGCCTGACCGGTCGACGTCCACACCTGTGGCGCTTGAGCGCCCTGCGGACAACGACCCTGCTCTCGGAGCCGCCCCAGTCGGTGGGGCGGCTCCTGGCATGTCTGGAGCCACCGGAGCCCTTCGGTAATGTGTTCGCCAAGGGAGCGGCTCACGGCTGCCGCCGGACGGGGGAACGACGTTGACAACCACTCACGCCTTGACCGGGGCGGGGGCCGGTCCGCCGCAGGGCGGCGACACGGTCATCGACGTACACGATCTGCGGATGCGCTACCGCAGCACGGACGTGCTGAAGGGGGTCGGCTTCACGGCCCGGCGAGGCGAAGTCGTCGTCCTGCTCGGACCGAACGGCGCCGGCAAGACGACCACGATCGAGGTCCTGGAAGGCTTCCGGATGCGCTCGGACGGTGACGTGACCGTCCTCGGCACCGATCCGGCTCGCGGGGACGAACGCTGGCGTGCGCGGCTGGGCATCGTGTTGCAGTCCTGGCGGGACCACGGCAAGTGGCGGGTGCGGGAACTGCTGGCCCACCTCGGCTCGTACTATGCGCCGTACTCCACCGACCTCATACGGCGCCCCTGGGACGTCGACGAACTCCTCGCCGCGGTGGGGCTGACCGGGCAGGCCGACAAGCGGGTCGGAACGCTGTCCGGCGGGCAGCGCAGGCGTCTCGACGTGGCCATCGGCATCGTCGGCAGGCCCGAGCTGCTGTTCCTGGACGAGCCGACGGCCGGTCTGGACCCGGAGGCGAGGAACGAGTTCCACGGCCTGGTACGCGGACTCGCGGACGAGAACACCACGGTCCTGATGACCACGCACGACCTCGCCGAGGCGGAGAAGCTCGCCGACCGGATCCTCATCCTGGCCGGTGGCCGGATCGTGGCCGACGGCTCGGCCGGGGAACTGTCCCGGCAGGCATCGGCCGAGGCCACGGTGCGCTGGACCCTGGACGGGCGGCCCTTCGAGGAGGCGACGGCCGAGCCCACCCGCTTCGTCCGGCGGCTGTTCGAAGAACACGGAGAGGCGATCGGCGGGCTGGAAGTGCGCCGGGCGAGCCTGGAGGACACCTACCTGACGATGGTGCGAGAGTTCGAGGCAGGGGACGGATCGTGAAGAGCCCGGTGTGGTACGCGGCGGCAGCGGGAACCCGGCGCGGCTGGACGGAACTTCGGCAGACGTTCACGACCGGCCAGGACGTGTTCGGGTACGTGCTCTGGACCGTCCTGCTCATCGTGCCGCTGTTCCTGCTCAAGGACGATCCGCTGAAGGGCGCCGGCATTACGACCGGCGCGTTCATGCTGCCGAGCATGCTCGGCATGACGCTCGCGTTCACCGGGATGATGACCACGGCGCAACTGCTCGCGACCGAGCGGGAGGACGGCACGCTGCTGCGGGCCAAAGCCGTCCCCCACGGCATGGTCGGTCACCTGGTCGGCAAGATCATCATGGTGTCGGGTACGGCCCTGGCCTCCATGGCGCTCCCCTTCGCCGTCGGCGTGTTCCTGGTGGACGGGGTCGCCCGGCAGGGCGGCGGAGCGCTGCTGACGCTGGTGTGGGTGATCCCGCTGGGTCTCCTGGCGACCCTGCCGATCGGCGCCGTCATCGGCTCACTCGTCAGCAGCCCACGCACCGTCGGGCTGCTGATGCTCCCGGTGATGGGGCTCGTCGTGATCTCCGGGATCTACTTCCCGCTGTCGGAACTGCCCGAGTGGCTGCGGACCGTCGGGCAGATCTTCCCCGTGTACTGGGTCGGCCTCGGTCTCCGCTCCGCGCTGCTGCCGGCCGACGCGGTCGCCGCCGAGATCGGCACGTCCTGGCGGCACCTGGAGACGGCCGCTGCGCTGGGCGCCTGGTCGGCCGCCGGGCTGCTCCTCGCACCGTCCGTCCTGCGCAGGATGGCCCGCCGCGAGTCCGGGGCGGCGATGGCGGAGCGGCACCGGAAGGCGATGCAGCGAGTCGGTTAGCGTCCCGCCGCGAACTCCAGGAACTCGGACCAGGCGTCGTCGGTGAATGCCAGACAGGAGCCGGCCGTGTTCTTGGAGTCGCGGATGTGGATCGTGGGGTGGGGGGTGGGGGATATCGCGGCCTCTACGCAATCGGGGCCGTCGTTGCCGCTGTAGCTGCTCTTGAACCAGGTCAGCGGATTGGTGGTCATGTCTCGTCTCCCAGCACTTTTTCGATGAAGGCCAACGACTCGCGGGGCGAGAGGGCTTGCGCCCGGATCATGCCATAGCGCATATCGAGGACTTGCACGTCCTTCGGCTCGCTGATCACCCGGTCGTACAGTTGACTCTCCGTGTGCCCGAGTGCCTTGCCGCCCTGGAGCTTCAGCAGCCGGAACGAGCCCATCACGGCCGCGTGGTCCTCCCTGTTCATGGGCATCACCTGGATCTCGACATGCCGCAACTCGGCAACCTTCAGAAGGTGTTCGAGCTGGCGGCGCATCACCATCTTGCCGCCGAGAGGACGCCGCAGCGTCATCTCTTCCTGGACAAAGGTGACCAGAGGCCGGGGCACCCGATCGAAGACGGCCTTACGGGCCATACGTGCGGCCACATGGCGCTCGATCTCGTCCTCGGTGTACGCGGGGCGCCGCATTTCATACAGCGCCTGGGCATAGTCCGGAGTCTGCAACAGCCCATGGATGTGCAGGGCGGAGTAAGCCCCCAGCTCAACGGCCTGGTCCTCCAGCTTGGTCAGGTCCCGGACGGTCTTCGGATACCGAGCCTTCTCCACATCCTCCTTCATCGCGGAGAGCTTCCCCCCGGCGTTGAGGACCTCATCGGCCTTGTCGAGGAAGTCGGGTTTCGGAACGCGGCGCGCCCGCTCCACGGACGACACCATCTCCTCCCCGTACCCGATGGCCGACCCCAACTCGGCCTGCCTCAGCCCCGCGGCCTCACGCCACATCTTGATCTGCCGACCGACCGCCCTGAGCACGGCCGCCGCTTCCTCGTCCTCCACGCCTTCCCCTCCTGACGTACGACCCGTACGACCTCGCCGAACGTCCGGACAGTCACCCTCCGTACCGAGGTCGTCACTTCTCAGCGTAGGGACCGACGGCCACGCTGGGTGACATGAGTCAGAAATCCCCCACTGGAATCCCGCTCCTCACCCGGCACTTCGCGGTGCAGCTGTCCGCCACTCGAAGAGGTGCGCGACTGGCCCGCTTGCTGACCGAACGCCAACTCGACCAGTGGGGTGAGCCGTACGACGCTGCCGCTCACGTGGTGGCGGAGCTGGCGTCCAACGCCGTACGGCACGGGCGGGTCATGGGCAGGGACTTCCGGCTGCGGCTGAAGCTGCACGCCGACCGCACGCTCCGTATCGAGGTCACGGACGCCCGGGGCGACCGGGTCCCGCGACTCCCGGACCCGGGGGAGGAGGGCGCGGAGGGAGGCAGGGGCTTGCGCATCGTCGAGGCGTACGCGGACCGCTGGGGAGTGCAGGAGGCACCGGCGCACGCGAAGACGGTGTGGGCCGAACTGGCGCTGAGGCAAGCGGACTTGCCGGGCCACTAGAAGCGATGCGCCGCGACGTGGGCGCCACGGAGGGAGCCGGCGCGCGATAGGTTGCCCGCCATGACTGACTTAGGGCCCGTCGCCTGGCCGCCTGCTCCGATCAAGACGGAACGGCTCGTGCTCCGCGAGTCCGAGGCCCGTGACCGTGCGGCGTTCGTCGAGTTGTTCGCGTCGCCGGAGGTGTACGCCTATCTCGGTGGCCCCCGACCGCGCGACGAGCTCGAACGCGCGATGCCCGAGGTGCCCGGGCGGCGCCCCGGCCTGTTCGTGATCGATCTCGACGGAGCGATGATCGGCATGGTCACCTTCGACCGGCGCGACGCGGCACGTCCGGGCCATGTCCGTGCGGACGCCGGGGAGGCCGAGCTCGGCTACACCTTCCTGCCGGAGGCGTGGGGGCGCGGGTACGCCGCCGAGGCGTGTGCGGCGGCACTCGACTGGTGCGCCGACGCGCTTCCGGGCGAGCCGGTGGTGCTCTGCACCCAGACCGCCAATGCCCGCTCGATGCGCCTCGCGGCGAAACTCGGGTTCACCGAGGTGGAGCGGTTCGAGGAGTTCGGCGTCGAGCAGTGGTTCGGCGTGTGGGCTCCGGCCACGCCGTCGTCCGGCTGAGCCGGGTCCGGCACGCCACCCGGGAGGCCGCAGGGGCGCAGGCAGGGCTGTGACGGACGGGAAGGGAGCCCACCCTCCCCGTTCGATTACAGTGCTGGGCGTCGTACGTGTGGACGGTCCCTGGGAGGTCAAGGTGGGTGCGACTGCCGGTGCCGTCTGGGGGCGTACGGAGCAGCAGGACTTTCGTAGCCGGGTGCGCGGGACGTTGCTCGGTGTGGCCGTCGGGGACGCGCTGGGCGCGCCCGTCGACGGGCTGGGGATCGAGGCGATACGGGAGGCGCACGGCGGGGAGGGGCTCGTGGATCTCGCCCCCGCCTATGGCAGACGTGGGGCCGTGACGCACCTCACCCAGCTCACCCTGTTCTCCGTCGACGGACTGATCCGGGCGCAGGTGCGCCGCGACACCGGAGCCTGGCACCCGCCCACCGACCTGCACCGGGCATATCTGCGCTGGGCCGCCACCCAGCGCGACTGGGGGCCCGACCTGCGGCGCAAGGACGACGGCTGGCTCGCCCGGGAGGAGTGGCTGTACGCGCGGCGGGATCCCAGCCGGACGCTGCTGCTCGGGCTGGGCGACGAGACCATGGGGACCCCCGAGGCGCCCAAGAACCCCGGCGAGCTCGGGCCGGAGGCCGCCGCCCGGTCCGCCCCCTTCGGGCTGCTCGTGGGGTGGGAGCCGCAGCTCGTCGCGCAGCTCGCGGTGGAGTGCGCGGCGCAGACCCACGGTCACCCCACGGCCTGCCTGGCGGCCGGTGCGTACGCCGTGATCGTGCACGCGCTGGCGCTCGGCGAGAGTCTCGACGGAGCCGTGCAGCGGGCCTTCGCGCTGCTCGCCGCCCGGCCCGGGCACCAGCCCGTGTCGGAGGCCCTCCAGCACGCGCTGGGTGCCGTGCGGCAGGGCATGCCCGGGCCCGAGCGGGTGACCGAGCTGTGCGGGGCGGGGACGGCGGAGAGCCTCGTCGGCGCCGCCGTGTACTGCGCCCTCGTCGCCGCCGACGTCCGGCACGGGCTGTGTCTCGCCGTCAACCACGACGGCCCGTCCGCCGCCACCGCCGCGCTGACGGGCGGCCTGCTCGGTGCCCTGCACGGCGAGACGGCCCTCCCCCCGGCCTGGCTGGCCGAGCTGGAGGGCCGTCCCACGATGCTGGAGCTGGCCGACGACTTTGCCATGGAGATGACCCAGGGGCCCGCCCTGCACGGGCCCGGCGGATCGTCGCCCGGGTGGCTCGCCCGCTATCCCCGTGCCTGACAGCAGAACCTCGTGATCACTCCTTGAGGGTCGTCCGCACCGCCCCGTCCGCCGGACCGGCCGGCGTCGGAATCGCGGCCGCGGCCGCGCCGTCCCCGTCGGTGTTGATCTTCTCGATGAGTGCCAGCCGTTCCGGGGTGTCCTCCGGCTTGATGTAGCCGACGAGGACGTAGAGGACGAGGGAGACCGCCAGCGGCACCGACACCTGGTACTGGAGCGGGACGCCGCCCTCGACGTTCCAGTTGATCGGGTAGTTCACCAGCCAGAAGGCGAGCAGGCCCATCGACCAGCTGACGAGTGCCGCCGTCGGGCCGGACCGGCGGAACGCCCGCAGCAGGCCCAGCATCATCGGGATCGCCATCGGGCCCATCAGGCCGGCCACCCACTTGATGACGACCGTGATGATGTCCTTGAACGCCGGGGAGTTGACCTGGGTCGCGGCCGCCATCGACAGGCCGAGGAAGACGACCGTCGCGATCCGGGCCACCCGCAGGCCCTGGCCCTGGTTCCAGGTCCGTGCCCTGGCCCAGATCACCGGCGCGCAGTCCCGGGTGAACACCGCCGCGATGGCGTTGGCGTCCGAGGAGCACATGGCCATCGTGTGCGAGAAGAAGCCGACGATGACCAGGCCCAGCAGGCCGTGCGGGAGGAGCTGTTCGGTCATCAGGGCGTAGGAGTCGGAGCCGTCCGGCTTCTGGGACTCGACCAGCAGCGGCGACATCCACATCGGGAAGAACAGCACCAGCGGCCAGACCAGCCACAGGATCGCCGACAGCCGCGCCGAGCGCTCGGCCTCGTAGGCGTTCCGCGTGGCCATGTAGCGCTGGGCCTGGTTGAGCATGCCGCCGTTGTACTCGAAGAGCTTGATGAAGAGGAAGGCGAGCAGGAACACCGTGCCGTACGGGCCGACCAGCGGTTTCTCGTGGCCCTGGAGTTCGGGGGAGTCCCAGACGCCGAAGAAGCCGCCGTGGTCGTCGAGTCGTACGGCGACGGCGACGAACATCGCGACGCCGGCCAGCAACTGGATGATGAACTGGCCCAGTTCGGTCAGTGCGTCCGCCCACAGCCCGCCGATCGTGCAGTAGATCGCCGTGATGGCGCCGGTGATGAGGATGCCCTGGTTCAGGGAGATCCCGGTGAACACCGACAGCAGGGTGGCGATCGCCGCCCACTTCGCGCCCACGTCCACGATCTTCAGCAGCATGCCGGACCAGGCCAGCGCCTGCTGCGTCTTCAGGTCGTAACGGTTCTTCAGATACTCCAGCGGGGAGGCCACATGGAGGCGTGAGCGTAAGCGGTTGATGCGCGGTGCGAACAGCTTGGAGCCGATGGCGATGCCGAGGGCGATCGGGAAGGACCAGGTGACGAAGGACGTGACGCCGTAGGTGTAGGCGATGCCCGCGTACCCGGTGAACATCACCGCGCTGTAGCCCGACATGTGGTGGGAGATGCCGGAGAGCCACCACGGCATCTTGCCACCGGCCGTGAAGAAGTCGCTGACGTTGTCCACGCGTTTGTGCGACCAGACGCCGATCGCGACCATCACGGCGAAATAGCCTATGAGCACGGCCCAGTCGAGACCGTTCATGTGCGCCCTCCCATGGATCAGCCCGGCGCTCATCGTGGGCGCTGTCGCGTGAACACGACAAGTGACCGTCGGGTCAAGGGGAGGTAAAGATGTTCGGCGTGATGGCCTTGGTTCATCTACATGAACTCACCGCATCAACTCCCCTGCGTTGACCAGCAGCGACTGTCCGGTGATCGCCCGCGCCCGGTCCGACGCCAGGAACACCGCCGCGTCGGCCACATCCGCGTCCGTGGCCAGCTCGGGCAGCGCCATCCGCCCGGTCAGCCCCTCCAGGACGGTCGCCTCGGACACGCCCTCCGACTGCGCCGCGAATCGTACGTACGCCTGCACCGGCGGCCCCCACATCCAGCCGGGCAGCACGGTGTTGACCCGGATCCGGTACGGCCCAAGCTCCCGGGCCAGTGAGTACATCGCACTCGTCAGCGCCCCCTTCGACGCCGCGTACGCCGCCTGCCGCACCTGCGACGGGGCCGCCACCGCCGACTGCGTCCCGACGAACACCACGGAACCGCCGCCCTCCTTCAGCAGCGGCAGACAGGCCCGGGTCATCCGCAGCGTGCCCAGCAGGTTCACGTCCAGCACCGGGCGCCAGGACTCGAAGTCCGCGTCCTCCAGCCCTCCGAAGTAGCTGTCCAGGGCCGCCACATGCACCACCGCGTCGATCCCCCCGAACCGCTCCCGCGCCAGTTCGGCCAGTGCCTCGCACCGGGCCTCGTCGCGGATGTCGACCGCGCGGTACGCCGTGCACGCCCCCTCCGGATCGACCTCCTCGGCGATCTTCGCCAGGTTCGCCTCCGTACGGGCCCCGAGCACGGCCCGGCCGCCGTCCCGCACCACGGCCGCCGCCACCTGCCGCCCCAGCCCGGCCCCGACCCCCGACACGACGACCGTCCTCCCCGCGAGCAGCGACATCGCAGACCTCCCCGGAACCCTGGCGCATTATCTGACGGAGCGTCAGAGTATGGGTCAGCCGCCGAAGAAGGGGAAGGGCATGAGCGACGACACCCGCAGCGAGCTGTACGCCGAACTGGCCGCCGTCGGCCCCTACGGCACCCACCCCGGCCACGCCCTCATCACCATGGTCGAACCGCATCCGGGCCACGAGTACGCCTACAACCGCTGGTACGAGGACGACCACTACTACGCCGGTGCGATGGCGATGCCCTGGATGTACGCCGGCCGCCGCTGGGTGGCGACGAGGGACCTGCAACTCCTGCGCTACCCCGAGAAGTCGGCGATCGCCCAGCCCGTCACCACGGGCTGCTACCTCTCCACGTACTGGATCACCGCCGGGCGCTACGACGACCACATGCGCTGGACGGTCGCCATCAACAAGCGCCTCAACCGCGACGCCCGCGTCTACCACGACCGCACGCACGTCCTCACCGCCTTCCAGGACCACGAGGCGACGGTGTACCGGGACGGCGCGGCGGGCCCTCGCGACGTCCATGCCCTCGACCATCCCTACGCGGGCCTGGTCCTCCAGGTCGTCGAGTCGGACACCGCGGAGCAGCGCGCCGCACTGCTGGAGTGGCTGCGCACCCGCCATCTGCCCAAGCGCCTCGCGGGCTCACCGGCGGCGATGGTCATCGTCTTCCGGCCCACCCCGCTCCCCGGCGACCGCATGACCTACGTCAAGCAGGTCGAGGGCGTGGACACCCGGCTCACCCTGCTGTGGTTCCTGCGGACCGACCCGCGCGAGAGCTGGGAAGCACACTTCACCGGCCTGGACACGGCGCTCGCGGAGTCGGGACTGGGCAAGGTGGAACTGGTGGCCCCGTTCATCCCGACGGTGCCGGGCACGGACACGTACGTGGACCGGCTGCGCTGAGAAACGGGCCGCGACCGGCGCTACCCTTCGCCTTCATGAAGCGCTCCTGGACCCTGCCGGCCCTGCTGGTGTTCTGCGGCTCGGCCGCTGACTGCGCATCCGGCTGGGCCGTGACGCCCGCCTGGTGCACTGGGTCGACATCTGGCGGGACCCGGCGGGCGCGGCGATGGTACGGGCGGCCAACGAGGGCGACGAGACCGTGCCGACGGTCTTCGTGGCCGGCCGCCCGCAGGTCAATCCTGACCCGGCGTGGCTGCGCGAACAGCTCTCCCGGCCCGGCCGCTGAGCGCGAACCCCGCTCCGGTCAGACGCCGGTCAGCTCCGGTTACCGCATCTCCTCCGGGCACGGAGTCCCCCGCGGCAGCTGGTAAGGCGCCGCCAGCCGGTACGTCCCCGCCTTCGGGGCGAGGAGTTCCGTCCACTTGTCGCCCTCCGCGTCCTCCTCCGTCTCGGTCAGACAGCCGTTGACGTTGACGTACGTCTTCGGCTCGCTCTCCGGACGTTTCCTGGACGCCTCCGTCTCCTGCGGCGGCTTCAGGCTCCTGCCCTCCTCGTCGACGATGCTCAGCCACGGCGAGTACGGGATCCGGACCAGGATCCGGCCCGCCTTCTTCACCTGGAGGACCATCTCGCCCTGCTCGGCCCGGTCGACGACCGTGTTCGGCTCGGCCAGCGGAGTGGGAGCGGTCACCTCGAACAGCTGCCAGGTGGCGTCGCCCCACACCTGCTTGAGATAGGGCAGCCCGCGCCGCACCAGCGCCCGCTCACGCTGACCCCCGTCACCGTCCGGCTCGCCCTTCGGCAGCACCACGTAGTGCACCGCCCAGCGCTTCAGCCACTCGTGGTAGTTCGCCGAGTTGAGGGTGTCGTCGTAGAAGAGGGGGTTGCGCTCCATGTCGGCCTGCCGGTTCCAGCCGCGGGCCAGGTTGACGTACGGGGCGAGGGCGGAGGCCTCGCGATGCGAACGCGCCGGGACGACCTCCACCCGGCCCTTCTCCGCGCCGACCTCCTGCAACTCGTTGACCAGCGGGGCCAGCTCGCGCGACCAGTTCGCCGCCGGGGCCGTGTGGACGATGTCGTCGACCGACTTGAAGCCGATCCACACGGTGAAACCGACGAACGCCACCACGACCGCGTACCAGCTGCGGCTGCGCGGCACCGTGAACGGCAGCGCGGCCACCAGCGCCACCCCGGCGAACAGCATCGCCAGACGCGTGATGTTCGAACCGATCTGGCTGCTGATCAGCCACACCAGCACGACACCCAGTCCGTACACGGCGGCCGTCAGCCGGACCGTCTTCCAGCCCTCGGGCACGAGGAAGTAGACCAGTACGGAGAACGCGAGCGGCAGGATCACCGAGCCGTACGTCATCGGCTGCGTCCCCGAGAACGGGAACAGCCACGCCGACACCGCCACCACCGCACTCGGCGCCAGCCCCAGCGCCCACGCGCCCGGCCGCCGCTTCTGCAGGAACAGCGCCACCGCCACCAGGCCCACGAACAGACCCGCCACCGGCGACGACATGGTGGCCAGCGCGGCCAGCGGCGCCGCGCACAGGGCCTTCGCCCAGCGCTTGTACCGCCACCGGTACGGCCAGCAGAACACGACGGCCACCGCGGCGAGCGCGAACATCATGCCCAGGCCGAACGTGACCCGCCCGGACACCGCGTTGCAGAACAGCCCGAACACGCCCGCCAGCGCCGCCCAGAGCGGGTTGCGGACCGAGCGGCTGCGCATGAGGAGCAGGGTCAGCAGACCGGCCGAGACCGTCCCCGCGATCATCATCGTCGTCCGCACACCGAGCAGGGACATCAGGTACGGCGACACCACGCTGTACGAGACCGGGTGCATCCCGCCGTACCAGGCGAGGTTGTACGCCGAGTCCGGGTGCCGGCCGACGAACTCGGCCCAGGCGTCCTGCGCGGCCAGGTCGCCCCCGCTGTTCGCGAACGTGAAGAACCAGACGACGTGGAGCACTCCGGCCAGACCGGTGACGGACAGGACGGGGTGGCGCAGCATGCGCTCACGCAGGGTCAGGAGGACAGCGGGCAGCTGAGGGTCGGGGGTGCCGGGGGAGTCGGGGGCTTCAGAGGTGCCGGGCAAGCCGTTGTCCCGGTCGGCCTGGCCGTCCTGGTCGCTACGGCCGTCCCGGTCGTTACGGCCGTCCGGGCCGTCGCGGCCTTCCCGGTCGTCCGCTTCCCGTGGGTCGGCCTCCCGCAGGTCGGTGTCCCGTGGTGCGGACAGGCGTATTCGCGGGCCGGATACCGGGCCCGGATCGGCGTCGTCGGCGCGTGTCGGCTCCGCAGTGGCCACTCGAAGGCACTCCCCGTGTCCCGTCTTCTGTTCTCGACGTCTCGTTCTCGTCTTCCGCTCCCGGCCGTGTCCCGTTGGTCGGCGGTTCACTGCCGTGGCGCAGGCTTCCGCGGCCTGCCCGATTCGTGACGCTAGCACGCACCCCACCGGGCGGCGCCCGGGCGGGCGCTCACCCGGTGGGGTGCGGTGGTGCGGGCCGGCGGCCCCGGCTCAGCCGAGGCGCGTCAACTTGTCCGCGAAGCCCGGCTCCACGAGGTCCTTCTGGAGGGCGACCGGGACCTTGACCGCGCTGGTGGTGCCGTCACCGACGGTGAGGGTGCCCACCTTCGCTCCGGCCTTGGCCGTGTGCGGCAGCTCGTCCGGGGCGAACGTCAGCTTGACGGACAGACCCGCCCAGCCGACGGCCGTGACGTCCTCGGTGACGACGACCGGCGTACGGCCGCCGAGACCGTCGTCCGCGTACCCGACGACGTCGCCCTTCTTCAGGATCGTCGCCGACTTCAGCGCGCCCTGAGCGGCCCGGATCAGCTGGTCGCCCTCGTGGAGCGCGGCACCCAGGATGGTGTTGTCGGGGCCGCCCGCGGGCTGGCGCACCACGGCGCCGATGACCCGGCGGGTCTCGCCGTCGACGTCCTTCCTCGCGGAGAAGACGAGGTTGCCGAGGGCCGAGGTGGTGGTGCCGGTCTTGATGCCGGTGACGTCGTTGTAGCCGACCAGGCGGTTCCAGTTGTCGTGCTTGGTGCCCTTGTAGTCGACGTACGACATCATCGCGGCGACCTCGCGGAACGCGGGCTGCTGCATGGCGGCCTTGGCGAGCTTCACCTGGTCCACGGCCGTGGACACCGTGGTGTTGTTCAGGCCCGACGGGTCGGTGTACGTCGTGTTCTTCATGCCGAGGTCCTTGGCGGCGTCGTTCATCTTCTGCACGAACGACTTCTCGGAACCGGCGTCCCAGCGGGCGAGCAGTCGCGCGATGTTGTTCGCGGACGCGATCAGGATGCTCTCCAGAGCCTCCCGCTGGGTGATCTTGTCACCCTTGGTGACGTCGACGGTGGACTCCTGGCCGGCGTCGGACTGGTCCTCGGCGGCCTGGTCGATCTCGATCTTCGGGCCGGGCGCGCCGCTCTTCAGCGGGTGCTCGCGCAGGATCAGATAGGCGGTCATGACCTTGGCGACACTGGCGATCGGCACGGGCTTCTGCTCGCCGGACGACCCGAACGTGCCGATCCCCTGCACGTCCAGAGCGGCCTGGCCCTTGTCCGGCCACGGGATGTCGGGCTTGCCGCCCTCGAAGGTGTAGCTGTCCTCGGCGGTCAGCTCCAGGGTCGGCGCCGGCAGCGGGCGCACGCTCTGCACGACCGCGAGGAGGACCACCAGCAGCAGTGCCAGCGGCGTCCAGATCTTCACCCGCCGTACGGCCGTCCGCAGCGGGGTGTCCGGCGGCGGCGGGGTGTTCGTCAGCTCCGCGAGCAGGTCCAGCGGCGGCTTGGGCGGCAGCGGCTGCTGCGTGGTCCGCTCGGGGCCGACGGTGGGGACGGGGGCGGTGGCGTCGGCGGGGGCGGCCGGTGCGGCCGGTGCGGCCGGTGTGGACTGTGCGGACTTGGCGGTCCGGTCGGTCTGGTCGGTCTGTCCGGTGGATGCCGGCTTGCGAGTCGACGGGTCGTCCAGCGGCTTGAGCGCGACGAACTTGCTGGTCCGCTCCGACTCCCTCTCGGGGGCTTCCTCGGCGCCCTTGACGTCCTTCGCGACCCCGCCGAGCTTCAGCATGGTGGTCGGCTGGTCGACCGGCTGCCGCACGGCCTTGAAGACGGCGGTGGGCTGATCGACGGGGGGCTTGGAGTCGGCCTTGTCGTCGTCGCCCTCGGCGTCGGCGTCGGACTCGTCGGAGTCGGTGGTGGTGTCGTCCGTGTCCGTGTCGGCCTTGGGTGCGGCGTCGGCCTTGGTGTCGTCGGCGGTGCGCGGGTCCGCGGGCTTGGTGGCCTTGTCGTCGTCGGCGTCAGCCTTCGGCCCGGCGTCGGACGCGGGAGAGTCCGTCTCCGTCTCGGACTCGTCGGTGTCCGTGGCGGAACGGTCCGCCTCTCGCTCCTCGGCCTCCTCGTCGGCCTCGTCACTGCTCTGAGAGCCCTCCGCTGCCGCCTCTACGGCCTTCTGGCCGCCTTCCGGGGCGTCCGAGGGCTCGTCGGCGCTCTCATCCGCCTCCTGGCCGCCCTCGGCGCGCTTTTCGTCCCCGACGGCGGCCTTGTCCGCGTCCTCGGCCTCGTCGTCCTTGGTGTGCTTGTCGGCCTGGGTGACAGGCTCGTCCGGGTCCTCGGCCTTGTCGTCCTCGGCGCGCTTGCCGTCGCCAACGAGGGGCTTGTCCGCATCCTCGGCCGTGTCGTCCTCTGCGACCTTGCCGGCCTGGGCCGCGGGCTTGTCCGCGTCCTCGGTCTGCTGGTCGTCCTCGGTGGCCGTTTCGGCATCGGCGGAGTCGTCCTCGCTGTCCGCCTCCTCGGCCTCCTCGGCGTCAGCCTTCCCGGGCTTCCCCGCGTCCGCGGAGTCCTTCTCGGCGTCCTCGGAGTCCGCGTCCTGGTCCTCCGTGCCGGCAGGCTCGTCCGCCGACGCGACCCATGCCGCCACGGCGTCCCGCAGCCGGCCGTCACCGGCGGCGGAGTCGCTCTCGCCCTCGCTCCGCTCACCCGAGCCGGAGGACTCCCCGGCGCCCTCGTCCTTCCCGGCGTCCGTGACCGCCTCCTCGGCGCCCGAGTCGCTCTCGTCCCGCTCTGTGTCCTCCGGCCCCTCGTCCGTCCGTACGGACAGCACACGCGTCGCCGTGTCGACGCCGCCGCGTGCCGAGGACCGCTTCGCCTCCCTGGCCATCGCGAGCCGCGGGTCGGCGGACTCGCTCCTGGCCTCAGGAACCGGACTCGCGCTCCCCGACGTCCGTTCTGCCGACGACTCGCGCTGCTTCGACCTGTCGGGGGACTCGCCCGCCACCGATGCCTCCTCCTCGCGCCGCACTCCCCGCGGGCGCGTACCGAACCGTGAACCGCCGCCCTGACACCGCTTTCCAGCGCTGTCCGAACCATGTACCAGTGTCCTGTGCGCGGACTGGACCCATCCGGTAGACGAGAACGACATACCTACTGGTTCCACTACGAACCGGTCACGCACCCTCGACAGACCAATGTGAGAGGGGTCACCCTGTCTTTCATCCACGCGGGGAGGCATGGATGGGCAGGAGCCGCAGAACACTTCCGGAGGAGCTTCTGCTGCTGGCGTTGGACCCGACCACGGGTACCACCGCACAGCCGCAGTCGCTCGACCTCGGTCTGGCCGGAGCACAGCTAGTGGAGCTGGCGCTGGCCGGACGGATAGCCCCAGACGGGGATCGTATCGCCGTGGTGGCCCCACGGCCGACTGGAGATCCAACATTGGACTGCGCGTTGGAGTTGCTGCGAAGGCGTGGCGCTCCCGTGCGGGCAGTGAACTGGATTGGCGGGCCGCGTCTCGGGCTGCGCCAGACCTACCTCTCGCATCTGGAGCGGTGCGGCATGGTGCATGCCGTGGCGGGCCAGATGTGCGGAGTGCTGCCGACGACTCGCTACCAGGCGACGGACACCGCCATCAGCCGGGAGATCAAGGCCCGGCTGGACTCGGCGATCCGCACCGGCGTACCGCCGGACCCGCGGACCGCCGCGCTCGCCGCCCTGGCACACGCGGTCGGCCTCGGCAAGCACCTGTACCCGGGCAACGAGGGACGCTCCTCTCGCTCCCGGCTGCGGGACCTGATCAGGCACGACCCCATGGGCGGGCTCGTCGCGCACGCCGTGATGGACGTCCAGAACGGCGTGGCGGCCCAGCCGCGCCGCAACCCGGCCCCGTCCGGCCGTCAGGCCGCCGGCGGAGCCAGGCCCGCACCGGAACCCGCCCGCGGTGTTCCGATGCAACCGCGCCACGGAACCATGGCGCGTGCCGCGGCCCACTGAGCCGCGCCGCACCACGAACACCACGCCGCACCCACGAACCCGGTCACGGGAGCCGCTGCCGAGCGGGGCGGGGAGAGCACACACTCTCCCCGCCCCGCTCGGCGTGCGTGTCCGAACTGGCGTGGACCCGTCGCATATCCACCGTTTCCCAGCGGTAGGAAGCAGCTTGGTGGCAGTCTGCTCAACAGCAGATACGCAAAGTAGAGGCACGCAGCCGGAGGTGCACGTCCCGTGGCGTCCAATGTCAATCCCACCGTCAGGCGACGCCGGCTCGGCCAGGAGCTGCGCAGGCTCCGTGAGGTCAAGGGCATGACGGCCGAAGAGGTCGCCGAGCGGCTGCTGGTGTCGCAGTCGAAGATCAGCCGGCTGGAGAACGGCCGCCGCAGCATCAGCCAGCGGGACGTCCGCGACCTGTGCGGGGTCTACGAGGTGGAGGACCAGCGGGTCGTCGACTCGCTGATGCAGATGGCCAAGGACTCCCGGCAGCAGGGCTGGTGGCACGCCTTCGGGGACATCCCGTACAGCGTCTACATCGGCCTGGAGACGGACGCCGAGTCGCTGCGGGTCTACGAACCGCAGATCATCACCGGCCTGTTGCAGACGCGTGCGTACGCCGAGGCCATCATCCGGGGCGGCTCGCCCGAGGCCTCGGAGGCGGACAACGACAAGCGCGTCGAGGTCCGGCTGCGCCGGCAGGGCCGGATCACCGCCGAGACGGACCCGCTGCGGCTGTGGGTGGTCCTGGACGAGGCGTCCCTGCACCGGGTCGTCGGCAGCCGGCAGGTGATGCGCGAGCAGCTGGAGCACCTCATCGAGATGTCGCAGCTGCCCCACATCACCGTGCAGGTGCTGCCGTTCGAGGTCGGGGCGCACGCCGGTATCAACGGCCAGTACTCGATCCTGGAGTTCGCCGACGCGGCCGACTCGAGCGTCGTGTACATCGAGGGCGTGACCAGCGACCTGTACCTGGAGAAGCCGCTCGACGTGCAGAAGTACACGGTGATGTACGAGCATCTGCGCGCCCAGTCGCTGAACGTGGACCAGTCGCGGCAGCTCGTCGAGCGCCTGGCGAAGGACTACGCCCGCTGAAAAGCCGGCGATGCTACACCCCTGACACGCCTGACTGGAAGTCTCCCCTGGAATATGCCATCCAGTCGAGTGAATGACTGCTCCGAAAGAGGATGTTGGCGAGTAGCGTCGATCACGCCAACCACCAGCACGGGTTGGCGTAAACGCAACTGGCTACGGAGCGAACATGGCAATTCGTCTGGGCGCCACGGAAACGTGGACGACGTCCTCCTACACCAACAACAACGGAGCCTGTGTGATGGTCAGGTCGACCGTCGAGCAGGCTCTGGAGCTCGGTGACACCAAGATCCCCGAGGGCCCCAAGCTGGCGTTCCCCGCCGACGCGTGGAACGCCTTCGTGGCCTCGGTCAAGTCCTGAGACGCCGAGCGACAACAGCACACGCACCACCGACAGAGCCCTCTCGACCAGCATCGCCGTCCTAGCCGAGAGGGCTCCGCTCGTGCCCGGCCCCTGAAGAGGGGGCAGTCCCCGAAGGGGGATCAGCTGGGATCAGCTCACCGGGAACGCCACGTCACACACCGGGTCCTCGGCTCCCGCCGCGTCCCAGTCCGCGAAGTACACCTCCCGGCACGGGCCCGCCTGCTCCAGGCCCTCCCGGGCGATCCACTCCTCCACCGCCTCGAAGGCCGCCATGATCTGCGGATGGGCCACCTGCGCCTTGGTGATCCGGGTGTAGGCGAGCCGCCGGGCGGGGTCCACCCGTACCTTCGTCCCCCGAGTCCGGCCGTGCCGCTCGACCCACGCCCGGGCCGCCGCCTCGTCGGCCACCGGCACACAGGCCTCGGCCGGCCCGTCGCTCTCCATCGACACCTCGGAGTGGTAGACGACGAACGGCGCCGCCGTGATGCCGCCGCACTCCCGTGCCGCCGACTCCAGCCGGCCCAGTGACGCCCCGATCCACGCCGGCAGCTCACCCGCCAGCACATGCCGGGTCTCGCTGATCACCACCTGCCCGGGCACGTCCACCGTCTCGACCGCGAACCTCTGGTACATCTCGGAGCTCCTCCCCGACAGTCGTCCACGGAGGTACTCGGCGAGCGTCCGCTGCCCCGCCACCCGCGCCTCGACGTCCGCCCAGTAGGCGGAGAGCAACTCGGCCGCAGCCGGCCCGTCGCCCGCCGAGACCACCTCGGCGATCCGGGCGAGCGGCATGTCCAGCTGCCGCAGCATCGCCACGAGCCGGGCCCGTTCGACCTGGCCGGCGCGGTAGTAGCGGTAGCCGGTGGCCTCGTCGACGTGCGCCGGGGACAGCAACCCCAGCCGGTCGTACAGCCGCAGCGCCTTGGCCGAGAGCCGGGCGCGCGCGGCGAACGCCCCGATGGTGAGCAGATCCCTGTCAGATACGTCCACCACGGCATCCTCCGTCGCCGGGCGGCTCTTCCGCCCGACGACGAGGACACTCGGCCCTGCCCCAGGGGCAAGGTCAACGCCTGCCCGGCACGGGCTAGCCCAGCTGGGCCTCCACGGCCGCCACGAGCTCCGCCGACTCCGGCTCGGTCTGCGGCGAGAAGCGGGCCACGACCTTGCCGTCCCGGCCGATCAGGAACTTCTCGAAGTTCCAGCGGATGTCCCCGCTGTGCCCCTCGGCGTCGGCGAAGCCGGTCAGGCGGTCGTACAGCGGGTGCCGGTTCTCGCCGTTGACCTCGACCTTCTCGGTCAGCGGGAAGGTCACGCCGTACGTCGCGGAGCAGAACTCGGCGATCTCCTCGGCGCTGCCGGGCTCCTGCCCGAGGAACTGGTTGCAGGGCACGCCGAGGACCGTGAAGCCGCGCTCGGCGTACCGCTCCTGGAGCTTCTCGAGGCCTGTGTACTGCGGGGTCAGACCGCACTTGGAGGCGACGTTCACCACGAGCACCGCCTTGCCCGCGTACTGGGACAGGGCGGCCGAACCGCCCTGCAGCGCACCGATCTCGACGTCGAGGGGAGAGGAACCGTTGGTAGTCGTCATGAGCGGATGCTAGCCCCGGCGGGTGTCCGGACGGCTCCGGGCCTCCACGGCCTCCACCAGGACCTGCCCCGCCGCCGTCCGCGAGTACAGCACCGACCGGCCCGCCCGCCGTCGCTCCACCAGCCCGGCGTCCAGCAGCACCCGCAGATGCCGGCCGACCGACCCGAGGCCCTGACCGGTCACGGCGACCAGCTGGCTGGTGCTCAAGGGGGAGCCGAGCCGGACCAGCACACCGGCGCGGGCGGTTCCGAGCAGTGCGGCGAGGCTCGCGGGGAGCCGCCTGGCGTCGGGGTCGGCGAGGGCGCCCGCGCACGGGTAGACCAGCGCGTACCGGTCCGTGCCCTCCCAGGACACCCAGCCGATGCGCTGCGTGGTGATCGGCACGAAGACGAGCTCGGCGCCGGAGAGCTCACGCGGCGGATACGCGCGCGCGTTGACCTGGAGCCGGTTCTCCCCGAGCCACCGTGTCCCCGGCCGCAGCGCGCCCAGCGCCGACGCCCAGCCACCCCTGCTGACCTGCGCGGTCCGCGCGACCACATCGGCTTCGAGGATGCGCCGCCGGTGCGGCCAGTACGGTCGTACGGCCGTGGTCCAGACGTAGTTCAGCAGGTCCGCCGCGCGCTCCGGCAGGTCGTCCCGGTGCAGCGGGGCCGGGACGGGGCCGTGCAGGGAGAGGACGAGGTCGGAGCGCGCCGTCTCCGGGTCGGCCGCCCGCACCCGCGCGACCCCCTCCTCGAAGGTCTCGGCGCGGGGGGCGGGGGAGAGGAAGTCGGCCGTCCAGTCCCTCCCGATCCCGGCGCTGACGAGCTGCGCGGTTACCGGGTCCCGCGCCAACCGCCGCCGGTAGTCGGGCAGATGGGCGTCGAGCCACCGGCGCTCACCGGGATGCGCGGCCACGGCCCCGTGCAGCAGCCGCAGACTCCCGAAGGCCTCCGCGAACGGTGAGATCACGAACCGGCTCCCGGCCAGGGTGTCGGCGCTGATCTGCCACCAACCCATGGCCCCCCTCCAGACGTTTCGCACGTGCGCGAAACAATAACCCCGCGATCCGCGGCCTCGCAGACTCCGCTCATGCGCAGTTACCGCGAACTGTTCTGCACACCCGAGTTCACCCCGTTCTTCCTTGCAGGCTCGGTGCAGACGATCGCCCGGACGATGGGCGGACTGGCACTGGGCACCCTCGTGTACCGGGCGACCGAGTCGCCGCTGCTGTCCGCGGTGAGCATGTTCGGCTCGTCGCTCGTGCAGGTGCTGGGGGCGACGTTCCTGCTCTCGGCCGCCGACCGGCTGCCCCCGCGCGCGGCCCTGACCGCCCTGCCTCTCCTCTTCGCCGCGGCCACGGCCGCCCTGGCCCTGCCCGGACTGCCGGTCTGGGGGATCTTCGCTATCGTCCTGGTCAAGGGGCTGGTGGAGTCGGTGGGCGGGGGAGTGCGCTGGGGCCTGCTGAACGAGATCCTCTCCAAGGACGGCTATCTGCTGGGCCGCTCGGTCTTCAACATGATGACCGGCCTCATGCAGATCACCGGCTACGGGACCGGAGGCGCCCTGGTGGCGCTGTTGTCCCCGCGGGTGTCCCTGTTGGTGGCCGCCGCCCTGTACGTCCTGGGCGCGGCGGTCGTCCGCCTCGGCCTGACCCGTCGCCCCCCGCGCGCGACGGGCCGCCCTTCGGTGGCGGCGACCTGGCGCGCCAACGCGCTGCTCTGGTCGTCCGCGCCCCGCCGCCAGGTCTATCTGGCCCTCTGGATCCCCAACGGCCTGGTGGTGGGCTGCGAATCCCTCTACGTCTCCTACGCGCCGGACTCCGCCGGCACCCTGTTCGCCTGCGCCGCGCTGGGCATGCTGGCCGGGGACGTACTGGTCGGCCGCCTGCTCCCACCCCGTCTGCGTCCGCGCCTGGGCTTCCCGCTCCTGCTGCTCCTGGCCGCCCCGTATATGCCCTTCCTCCTGCACCCACCGCTTCCGCTCGCGGCGGCCGCCGTCACGCTGGCGTCGGTCGGCTTTGGGGCGAGCCTCGTACAGCAGGAGCGCCTGATGGCCCTGACTCCCGAGGCGCTGACCGGGCAGGCCCTGGGGCTGCACTCGGCGGGCATGCTCTCGACGCAGGGGGTGGCCGCGGCACTTGGGGGATCAGTGGCCCAACTGACGTCACCGGCCTCGGCGATGACGGTCATGGCCACCGGCTCGGTGGCGGTGACGCTGATGCTGATGGCGGCGGGAAGGCGCGGAGAGGGAGTGACGGCGGCGGTGCCGGAACGGCTCTCCTAGCCGTATGTCCGCTCCTCGCAGTCCGAGGTGGTCTCGGTCTCCGCGAACACCTCAGGAACCTCGTGCTCCACGACGATCCGCGACAGCAGTACGGCCAGCCGGTCCCGCTCGGCGCCGCTGAGCCCGGAGGGCAGCGCCTCCATCCGGCGCCACGTCTCGGCGTGGAACCTCCCGGCGAGCGCCGCCCCTTCCTCCGTCAGGCCCACCCGCACGGCCCGCCCGTCGCGCGGGTCGGCCTCCCGCCGCACCAGTCCCCGCTGCGCGGTCCGGTCCACCAGCCCGGTCAGACTCGACTTCGCCAGCCCGAGCGTCTCCCCGAGCTCACCCATGCCGTACGGCTGGGGCATGAGCACGCACAGCAGCTGCCCCTGCTGCGGGGTCAGTCCGTGGGCCCGGCTGGTCTCCGCGTACACACCGTCCACCAGGAACGCCGCCCGCACCAGCGCGGCGACGACCCCCACCTGTCCGCCTGCCCCCTTGCCCATCGGGTCAGGGTACCGACCGGTAGGACCGGCCCAGGAAGGTGCAGCGGACAACCGGTCACTCCTCGTCGGGGGCCTCGCCCTCGATGAGCCGTTCCGCGATGTCGTCGGCCCACTCCTGGGCCCACCGGCGCAGCCCCGCGACGTCCCGGACGTCGAGGCCGTGGGCGGTGAACGCGCTGTCGTCCAGCCAGTCCGTGCCGGTCAGCCGGGACTGGAGGTCGGTGAGGTCGAAGGCGTCGGGGGAGTGGCGGCGGCCGAGCTCCTCCAGCTCGGGGTGGCTCCAGCGGGCCGAGGCGGCGTGCACGTCGACCAGGTCACGGGCGAGCCCCCGGTCGGCCAGGTCCCGCACGCGGGTACCGACGAGGTCGTCGAGGGAGAGGGCCGGCCCGAGCTCCGTCGCCACGGGCGGACGCCACAGCACCTCCTTGTGGACGCCGACCTCGTACTCCTCACCGGTCGCCGCATCGGTGACGAGGAACTGGGCGGACAGCGGACCGGTCTCCAGACTCCGCACCAGCCACCCGCGCTCCACCAGCCCGGCCCGGACGGCGTCGGCGATGCCGTCCATCGCGGCCGGATGCTCGGTGGCGACATCCACATCCCACCCGCCCCGCTCCACCAGCCCGTGCGCCAGCACGGCATACCCACCCATGAGCACGAGCGAGTACCCCTCACCCACATCAACCAGATCCCCGACCAGCCGCCGGACCGACTCGGGGGAGGGGGGTGGTGCGCCCATGCCCTGATTATGGCGGTCCAGGGGCTGCGGCGCCCTTTTTGGGGGCGCGGGGCCGTATCGATATGCGGCTCCGCCGCGTGGGCGCGACCAGCCCCCACGGCGCCGCACCCGCACCACAACCCGGACACCCCCTACGGCTTACGCCCCACCCCACAGAACGCATCCACGGCAGCAGCATCGAACCCCTCGGCCCCCTCCGAGTCCGGCCTCCACTCCGGCACCCGAACAACCCCCGGCTCCACCAACTCCAGCCCTTCGAAGAACCCGGCGATCTCCGACACGGCCCGCACGTAATACGGCACCGCCCCACTGGCGTTGTACGCCTCCGACGCCGCGATCATCCCCTCGCTCGTGGCCGTGCTGTCACTGATCACGAGGTGGCTGCCCGACGGCAGCCCGGCCATCAGCCGCCGCACCAGCTCACGCGCCTGGTCGTGGTCGGCGACATGGCCGAGCGTGTTGAGGATCATCAGCCCGACGGGCCGGGAGAGGTCGAGCGTGCCCGCGGCCTCCAGGACGGCCTCGGGCTCGTACAGGTCGGCGTCCAGATAGGCGGTCCGGCCCTCGGGGGTGCTGGTGAGGAGGGCGTTCGCGTGGGCCAGCACGATGGGGTCGTTGTCGACGTAGACGATCCGGGCGTCCGGTGCGACGCGCTGCGCGACCTCGTGCGTGTTGTCGGCGGTCGGCAACCCGGTCCCTATGTCGAGGAACTGCCGCACACCCTGCTCACCGGCCAGGTACCGGACGGCCCGCCCCAGGAACCGGCGGCTGCTGACCGCCACGTCCACCAGGCCCGGAAAGATCGACTTGATCTGATCGCCGATCTCGCGGTCGACCTCGTAGTTGTCCTTGCCGCCGACGAAGTAGTTCCAGAAGCGCGCGGAGTGCGGCTTGGACGTGTCGATACGGGCGCGCAGGGTGTCGTCGGGCATGCGGGTCTCCTGAGGGCGGGGATAGGGGGACCGGCCCACCAACCTAGGTGCATTTCCCGGCCGGACGGGGACATCGGTCGCCCCTGCCGCTCGCCCACCGTGGCGTTTCGGCCACGAGGCCCGTCGGGCGGGACGGCGGATCAGACCACGGCGAGCCGGTCCACCAGCAGTTCCACCCTCTGCCCGGTGTACTCCGGCGGCAGCCGTCCCGACCGGGTCAGGGTCGCCACCCCGTGCAGGGACGCCCAGAACACCTCGGTGAACAGCCCCGGCTCGACGCCGTCGCCGGCGACCTCGCCGAGACACTCCAGCAGCGCGGCGAAGGCGTCCTTGAGGGGTTCCGGGGTGTCCTCCTGGGCGTACGCCAGACCGCCGTCGAGCTGGAAGATGGCGTCGTAGACCGCCGGGCTGCGTTCGGCGAAGTCGAGGTAGGCGTGCGCGAGGGCGGCGACCCGCGCGCGGGGGCCGTCCACGGCGGCGGTCGCGGCCCGCACCGCCGCGGCCAGCTCTGTGGCGCCCTGCAGGGCGACGGCGCCGATGATCTCGCGCTTGCCCCGGAAGTGGCTGTAGAGGACGGGCTGGCTGTATTCGATGCGCTCGGCGAGCCGACGGGTGGTGACCGCGTCCCACCCCTGCTGCTCGGCGAGTTCACGGGCCGTCGCCACGATGAGGCGCTCGCGCTCCGCCCGTTCCCGTTGCTTGCGTTCCTGTACCGACATGAATCGATCCTAGCACCGCTAGACAAAAGAGCGGCAGTAGGTCTAGCGTTGCCTCAACGGCTAGCAATGCTAGATACCCAGGGGGTCCATCATGCTCAGCGCACTCGAGGTCGTCACCACCGTGGTCGTCGGCGTGATGGTGGGGGTGGAGTTCTCCGTCGCCTTCGTCATCAACCCGATCCTCAACGCACTGCCCGAGGACAGTGCGCAGCTCGGTCATGCCCACGGGGGCCGGATGCTCGGTGCCGTGATGCCGGTCTGGTACATCGGCTCGCTCGTGCTCGTCGCGGTCTGGGCCGTCGCCGGGTGGCACCACCACGGCACCGGCCTCGTCGTCACCGCCGGTGCGCTGCTGATCGTCAGCGTGATCATGTCGATCCTGCTGCTCGTCCCGATCAACAACCGGAACAGGGAGTGGACCCCCGGCAACCGGCCCGCCGACTGGAAGCAGCAGCTGAACCGCTGGCTGCGCTTCCACTACGTCCGCGTCGCCGTCATCATCGCGGCCTTCGCCCTCCTGGTCACCGCCCTGGTCCGTGGCGCCTGACCAGGCCCGTAGGACTCAGCAGGCTCCACCGAGCTCACGTAGACCCGCGAGGAGAAGAACCGTGTCGCTGAAGAAGTTCAACACCGTCCTGGCCGCCGCCTTCGTCCTCTTCATCCTCTGGTTCGGGACGGAGTTCATCCTGAGCCCGGAGACGACGGCACCGAGCTTCGGCCTGCCGAGTCGGCCGTCCGGCGACGGCGGCGGTTTCCTGGTCGTCAAGGGAATCCGCGACGTCGTCCTGGCCCTGGTCCTGGGTGTCCTGCTGGTGACGGGTCACCGCCGGGCGCTGGGCTGGGCGCTGCTGGTCGAGGCCCTCGCCGCCTACGGCGACATGACCACGGTGCTGGCCCACCACGGCTCCGTGGCCACCGCGCTCGGCGTCCACGGCCTGACCGCGACACTGATGGTGGTCAACGGCCTGCTGATGATGCGTGAGACCCGCAAGGCCGAGGCCGCTCCGGCGGCGCCCGCCCCGCGGCCCGCCTGAGCGGCATCGGTCGAAGGTGGCCCGGCCCCCCGGCCGGGCCACCTCGGTGCGTGCCGGTGTGCGCGTCCCGCCCGGTGGCGCGACGGCTCGGGACGCCGTCACGCCGATCGGTCAGCCGGGCGCCACGGCCCGGCCCGTCTGCGGGGAGATCATCCCCGCGCACAGGCCGCGGGCCGTCAGGGACTGGGCGATGCGGGGGACGGCCGCGAGCGTGTTGGCCGGCCAGTCGTGCATGAGGATGACCTGGCCGTTGGTCAGACGGCCGACGGACTGGACGATGGCGTCGGTGCTCGCGCCGTTCCAGTCCTGGGAGTCGACGTTCCAGATGATCTCGGTCAGGCCGTACCGGGCCGCGACCGACCTGACCGTCGCGTTGGTCTCGCCGTACGGCGGGCGGAAGAGCTTCGGTGTACCGCCGCCCGCGTTCGCGACGGCCTGCTGGGTCCGGGAGATCTCGGAGTCGATCTGTGCCTGGCTCAGCCGGGTCAGGTGCGGGTGGGTGTAACTGTGGTTGGCGACCCACATGCCGGCGGACACCTGGGCCCGGACCAGGGACGGGTTGGCCGCGGCGTACTGGCCCTGGTTGAACATCGTGGCCCGCAGCCCGTTCCGGCGCAGTGCGTCGAGCAGCTTCGTCGTGTTGCCGGACGGGCCGTCGTCGAAGGTGAGTCCGACGTAGCCGGAGCAGGCGGCGGCCCGCGCCGGGGCGGCGGTGGCGGTGGTGGTCGTGAGGGTGGCCGCCGTCGCGGTCGCGAGGGCCGCCAGCGTGGTGACCAGGGCGCGTCGTGAGGAGCGTGTGCGGGCCCTCATCGTCAGCGCACCGTGATGCTGGAGCTGCCGCTGCTCCGGTAACCCTCGGTCGCCATGATCATGTAGTACTTGAAGTTGCCGAGAGGCATCCCCGCGCGGGCCCAGGCGTCGAAGTGGTTGCCGGCGGTGATGGTGCCGCCCGTCCGCTTCGACTGCCGCACGCTCCAGTACTGGTCGAAGGTCTTGTTGCCCTCCACGGACGGGGCGTTGTACCGCGTCGTCTTGTAGATGTCGTACGTGCCGCCGTCACTGGTGACGGTGCCCTTGTACGTGCCCGTGGGCCGGTAGGTGCCCCAGTTGTCGACGATGTAGTACTCGATGAGCGGGTTCGCGGTCCAGCCGTACAGGGTCAGGTAGGCGTTGCCGGACGGGTTGAACGAGCCCGAGTAGGTCACGGTGCGGCGGGCGCCGGTGCTCCAGCCCTTGCCCGCGACGAAGTTCCCGGTGTTGCGCCATGAGGTGCTGTAACTGCCGCCGGAGGAGAGGGTCATGGAGACCGTGCCCGGGGCGTCCGTCCAGAACGAGTAGTAGTAGCCGTTGTTGGTGCCGGTCTGGTTCGTGGTGACGACCGTGTCCGCGTGGGCGGTGCCCGGCAGGGCGAGGGCGGCGACGGCGACCAGCAGCAGGGTGACGGTGCTGCTGAGCAGCAGCCGTAAGCGACTGAGGGCGTGGCTCATGGGGGTGTTTCCTCCTCGGGTGCGTGGGGTCGATGGAGGCGTTCTGTCACCCGGGAGTGTTGGTCTGGCCCTGTCAACTGTCAATGGTTTCGGCGACTGTTGCGAAATGTTCGTCACCCGTCCGGCGTCCGGCAGGGTGGATATGCGCTGTTCAGTGGGTGATGGGGCTTCGATGGCGAGAGGAACCCTGCCCAGCCGGGCCGGAGGGCAGGGTTCCGGTCAGCGAATGTTTCGGTGGGTTTCCGGATCAGACCGTGGCGTTCGCACCCCGGGCCCGCATGATCCGTCCCATCCTCTCCTCCAGTTCCGCCCGCTCCGCCGCCGCCCGCTCGGCCTGGGCCCGCTGGTACTCGTGGTCCAGACGGCTCATGCGGTCGGCCGTGTCCAGCTGCACCCGGTGGCGCTGGACGTCGTGCTCCAGGCGGGCGCAGGAGTGCTGGACCTCGAGTTCCTCGGCGTACAGCGTGCGGCTCGTGCGGTGACGGGCGCCGAGGAGGGTGTCGTACGTCGTGGCGCCGCTGAGGACCTTGGCCAGGACGGGCATCGCGTCGAGGCAGAGCAGGAGCAGGTGCAGGACGATCGTCAGGAACAGCGCGAAGCCGTCCGACCCGGCGACCTCCTTCAGGCCATGGGCGCGGGTGAGGATGCCGTCGGTGTCCAGATCGGACCCGCGCTGCCGGGTCTTGTCGTCGATGGCCTTCTGGAGCAGGGGCTGGTACCCGTCGGCGGCCCGGTCCTTTCGGGCGGACAGTTCCTGCCCCTTGGCGACCAGGCCCTTGAGCTGCTCCTCGTACGTCCTGATCTTGCTGTTGTCCTCGTACTCCGAGGTGGCCTTGCGGGCCCGCTCGCAGGTGATGGTGACGTCCCGGACGCCGCCCCGGACGATCCAGTACTTCGGGCCGCACAGGCGCTGTTCGGTGTCGAGCTTGTCGTTCAGCGTCTTGTTGATGCCGGCGACCTGGGTCCGCAGGGCCGCCGCGCGGTCGCCGTTGCTCTTGATCTGGCGGGCCAGTTCGGCGGGGGAGCCCGCGACCTTCAGCTGGTAGCGGGCGCACTCGGGACGGCCGGTGGTGGACGCGCCGTCGGTGGGGTTGCAGGAGACGAGCATGCCCCGGTAGTCGGCGACCTTCTGCTCGTTGCCGACGGCTATCTCCTGGCGGATCTCCTTGTCGAAGATCTGGAACAGGATCGGCTCGGCGATGAACAGGCCCAGCAGCACCGACAGAAAGAACCGGACCAGCAAGGTCCACTTGCGGACCGACGTGCCGTGCGTGCTGGAGACCAGCCAGCTGTCCAGGGCCAGGATCACCCAGAACCAGACCACGGCCACCACGAGCACCGCCGCCAGCGGCAGGTCGGAACGGAAGCTGGACAGCGCCAGGACCATGGAGATCGCGCCCAGCAGCGCCGTGTTGACGACGAGCGCGCCGTACCAGGTGTAGCGCGGGCGTTCCTCCGGCACCCAGGCCAGCAGCCCCTCCTCGATGCCGATCAGACGGCGCAGCCGGGGCGCCCAGCCGGACGCCGGCGGCGCGGGACGGGACTGGCTGCTGCGGTCGTCGTCGTAGGCGGCGCTGTCGGCCGGCCGGAGCGGGATGTCAGTCGCCAAGGCGGCCCTCCTGGTTCGCGGGGTCGAAGTCGTCGGCTTCGTCCATGTCGTCGGCGGCGGGCTGGGCCTCGGCGGCCCGCCGGGATCCCCGGCGCAGCTCGCCCTTGACCTCGCCCTTCAGCTCCGCCTTGGGCATCTCCGGACCGTCGCCCTGCGACGGGGACTGGTTGTAGGCAACGTCGCCGACGCTGTTGATGAAGGCGCCCGCGTCGTACATGGTGCTGTCGAACAGGCCCCGGTCGATGGCCTGTTTGCCCAGCGTGGCCCGCACACTGAGCTGCTCCTTCGCCCACTCGCGCTGGTCGCGCTGGAGTTCCTTGGCGTCCACCCGTTCCTCCTGGCGCTGCCTCAGCCGGTCCTCGTGCTCCAGGTCCCAGCGCCGAGCGTCCTCGTGCCTCAGGGCGGCCGTCTCGTCCCGCTCCTCCTTGCGGGTCAGCTCCTGGCGCCGGTCGTCGCGTTCGACCTGCCAGCGCTGGTCCTCCCGGTCCAGGCCCCGGCGCTGGAACTCGTAGTCGCGGTCGAGCCGCAGCCGGTCGTCCTTGCGGGCGTCCCAGCGCTCCTCGGCCGCGTGCAGCCGCTTGGACAACTCGTCGGCGCTGATGTCGCCGTTGCGCCAGGCCAGGTAGTCGGCGGAGACCGGGTCGGAACCGATCAGCTTCAGGTCGTCCTCGATCTCGGCCCGGGTGAAACGGTTGCGCCGGCGCTCGATCTCCAGCTCGTAGTCCTGCTGCTCGGCACCGGCGCCGCGCTCGTAGCCCGTGCGCAGCGTCTCCTCCTCCTGCCGGTTGCGCTCCTTGCGCAGCGCCTGGAGATTGCGGATCTCCTCGCGCTTCAGCTCCAGTTCGGCCTCGCGCAGGGCCCGGTCCAGAGCCGCCTGCTGCTCCATCTCCTCCCGCCGGCGGTCGCGTTCGCTCTCCCGGCGGGTCCTCTCCATCTCCGCGACGTACGCGGACATCTCCTCGGGCGTGAGGACCTCGATCACGCCGTGCCGGGCGCGGATCCCCGACACCACGGAGGGCCGCATCTCGTGGTACGCGGTCAGCCGGGCGTCGATCCGGGCGCGTACGGCGGCGGTGTCGACGACGGGCAGATCGCTGCCGTCCTCGGTGAGCCCGGGCACCTCGCGCAGATGGGCGAGCAGCAGCGCCTCCACGTCGGTGACACCGTCGCGCACGACCGCGCACGGGTCGGTGACCGTGCAGTGGAACCAGGCCCGTACGGTGAAGTCGCCCGCCTCGGCCGAGGGGATGCGGGTCTCCACGACGACGGGCACCTCGATGCGCCGGTCCACGACCGTGACCGAGCTGGCGTCCACCACCACCGGGTCGTCGGCGCGCAGCTGCCCGTGGTCCTCCACGTACTCCTCGCCGACCCGGAACACGCGCACGTGGTGGGCGGCGACCCGGGGCAGCTCCTCGTCGGCGCGCGTCGTCCGCTTGCGCCAGACGCTGCCGCGCTTCTCCGGCCGCCCGTACTCCCGCTGCTCGACGAGCGGGTATTTCTCAGCCATGCCTGTCAGCCCTTCGTGCTCAGTACGGCGGTAAGGAAGATGTCGACCAGGGCGGTGGTCTGCTCGTCGGCGCGGGCGGCGACCTGCCGCAGGGCCGCGGCCAGCGGTGGACCGTCGTCCGGCGGCAGGGCCTCGCCCACGGCCCCGCCGAATCGTTCGGCCACCTGCTCGGGCCGTTCCGAGACGGCCGGCAGCTCGCGCAGGGTGGCGTACAGGGCCGCCAGGGCCCGGCCCCGGCGGGGCAGGTTGTCCAGCACACCCGCCCACAGTTCGCCGATGCTCGCGGTCCGCGGGACGTCCCGCTCCAGCAGCGACGCGCACACCAGCCGCCCGGTCCGCGCGTCACGGGCCCGCAGTACGGTCAGGGCGGCACCGAGGAGGTTCTCCTTGTGCTGCCCGGTCAGCGTCTCGCGCTGCGCCCGCAGCCGGTACGCCAGCGGCCGGAACACCGCCCCCGTGTCCTGCCCGCACTCGGCCAGCACCGCGACCAGACCGGCCAGCGCGAACGCCGCGTCCACGGGAAGACCGCCGCGCCGGACGATCAGCTTCAGCAGGATGGTGACGGCGTCCGTCGGGAAGCGCACGCCCAGCGCCCCGCTGAACGCCGCCGCCGCGGTCGACCGCAGCACCGGGTCGTAGGAACGGGCCCAGCCGCGGGCCACGCCCAGCGCCGTGGCGGCCAGGCTCTCGTCCAGGCACATGCACTGCAGCACCAGCGTGGCCGTCGACTGCCCGGCGGGACCGGCGGCGCCGCCCGCCCAGGGGTGCAGGTAGTTGTCGGCGACCTCGTCGAAGGCGGGCCGGGTGAGCAGCGCCAGCCCCTGCGCGACGGACAGCTGGAGCCCCAGCCCCGGCTGCGCGGCGACGAGTTCGGTCAGCCAGTCCCGTACGCCGTTCCAGTACGGGGTGGAGAGCCGGGCCCACAGCTCCTCCAGCGCCCACTGCCGGTACTGCGGGTGCGGGAAGACCAGCGCGGTGCGGGTGAGGGGGCCGTTCTTGCGCTGCTCCACGGCGACGAGCTCGTTGTGGGACAGCGACTGCCTGCGGTTGACGGCCCGCCGGGCCGCGGCTGCCTGCTCCTCCTCGGTGACGGGAGCCGCGAACGCCGGTTCCACCCACGACTCCAGCCGCTCCTGGCAGGTCTCGAAGTCGCGGTAACCGGCGCCGTTGACGAAGGCCAGCGTGGTGACCTCGGCCCACTCCTGCGGCGTACGGTCCTCGGCGAACCAGTCGCGCACCGGCTGGGCCGCGCTGCTGCCGTAGTCCCGCCAGACCTCGTCCGGCGCGGCCCCGCGGGCGATCCGCTCGGCGGCTGCCGCGACCTCCGCGATCCGGCAGCCGTCGGGCATCCCCGACACGGCCCGCTCCACGGTGTCCCGGCCACACCCCTCCCGCACCAGCCGCACCCGCAGGACGGCCGTGAGGTCCGGCAGCTCCCAGGTCACGTGCCGCACGGACTCGACGACGCCGCCCGATGCGCGGTGCACGGTGGTGACGACCAGGCGGGCGTCGTGTTCGCGGACCGTGTCCCGGACCCGCCGCCAGTCGAAGTCCGCCGTCTGGGAGGTGTCGTCGCTCATCCGGTCGAGCAGGACGTAGCCGACGCCCTTCTCGAAGGCGACCCGCCCGCTCGCGAGGTCGTCCAGGCTGCGGCCCGGCGACAGCACGACGTACTCCGACCCGTCCGCGAGCGCGTCGACCAGCGCCACCGCCCCGGACCGCTTGCCCGTGCCCGGAGGCCCGACCAGGACCACGACCCCGTCCTGTTCGAGGGCGAGCGCGGCCCGCTCGAAGCACGCCGGCTTCACGTACGGCGCGAGGATCGCGTCCGCCTCGCCCGCGTCGAGACGTCCCACGGCCCGGCGGCGCGCGTTGTCGGAACCGGCCGTGCCGATGCCGAACTGGGCGCCGGAGGCGTTGAGTTCGCCATAGAAGTACTGGTTGACGCTGTTGTGGTGGACCTGCTCCGAAGGGGTGGCCGGGGCGGGCGGGTCCGTCTTCTCGGGCGCGTCCTGGGGGGCTCCGGGCTCGTCGGTGTGGAGCGGTTCCGGATCCGGTTCCGGTCCGGGTTCCGCTTCCGGCTCTGGTGATGGTTCCGCTTCGGCCGGGGTGTCCGGCACGTCCTGCGAGTGCCGCGCCTCCGGTTCACCCTGGGGCGCAGCGCTCTGCTCGCTGTGTTCCTCGTGTTCCTCGTTCATCCTCGGCCGTCGCTCAGGTCACTTGGAGATCCCGAAGACGGCACCCTGCGCATGCACGGTTCCGTTGATCACCTGAACTACCGTGTCACCGGGAGCAGTTGGGGCGCCTGAGGGGCGCGCGTCGACAGCTGTCGCGCCCCCTGCGCCCCCTCCCGCGCCGGCGTCGGTGTCCCCGAGGTCCAGGGCCTTCACGTCGTACCCCGGCACCCGGATCCACGCCCGCCCGGCGTACTCCTTCTCCGCGACGCGCACCTCACGGAACTCCTGCGGCCTGATCGTCGTGTACGCCTCGCCGATCACGTCGTTGAAGACGGTCGCGGAGACCGCGAGCGCGAGCGGCGCGTCCGGCGCCGCCGCCAGCGCCGCCTTGAGCACCCGGCTGTCCAGCAGCCGGCCGATCTCGACCGGGGCGCGGCCCTCGAAGCCGTTGGCCGCCGGCGAGGCGGTGCCGAAGTGCACGGCGGCCCGCAGCCGCAGCCAGGCCTCGTCGCGCCGGTTGCGATTGAAGGTGCGCAGACCGGCCTCCAGCTGCCGCATGAACGGGTCGACGAGGCCTGGCTCGGACGCCCCCTGCGGCAGCACCGCGAACACCGAGTCCCCGCCGACCTGCGTCGCCCACTGCTCCCAGTCGAGCCCGGCCACACCGGCCGCCTCTTCAAGGAGCCGCCGGATCGCCTCCTGCCACTCGCGCTGCGTCACCACGTCGACGCCGCCGTATCCCTTCGCGTCGACCGCCAGCAGCAGTCTGCGACCGAACGTTCCCATGCCTGACTCCCCGCTCACTGAAGTGGAGCCGCACCCCGGGATCTGGGCCGGGGGCGCGCACTCCGGCAGACACCGGCGTCCGCTCCCCCCACACGCGGACGCCGGTAGGCCAGTCCTACATGCGCCGTCCGCCGCGAACCCCGTCGAAATACGGGATGCGGAAAGGTGCGGAAACATACAGCGGTAGCCGCAAGTTACGGACGAGTTCGTCCAGTTGGGGCGGAACGTGACGGAGCGACGCCCTGAATCCCGCAGAAATCCCAGGTTCCGTGGCCGGTTTCGGGGCGTACTGGAGACCCGGACAGCCCACGGCCCCAGAAGGAGCAGCATGCCGTCGTCCACCGGCGCCCGCCCCGACAGCCGTCCCGCGCAGTTCATGTTCACCGCGCTGCAGACCACCCACCAGCACGCCGACACCAAGGCCGGGATTCTCGCCGCGGCCCAGGCCGCGCTCGTCGGCACGGCCGGCTACTGGAGCGCCCCGGCACTGCGCGCGGCCTCGGGCGGCGGCCCCGGCGGCGTGGTCGCCGGGCTGCTGCTCGGCCTGTTCCTCTGCGCCATGTTCGGCGGCGCGGGCTTCCTGGCGGCCACCCTGCGCCCCCGGGTCCTCAGACCCACCGGGGCCAACCGCTACAGCTTCGTCCACCTCGCCTCGGGCCCCGACATACTGCCCGCCCGGAACGCCGGCGACGGCGACGACGGCGGCGACCCGGACCGGGAGCGCGGCGAACTGTCCCAGACGATCCGGTTCCTGTCCCAGGTGGCGGTGCGCAAGTACCGGTGCGTGACGGCGGCGGTGGTGTGCACGGCGCTCATGGGGGTGAGCGCGGGGCTGCTGGTGGTGCTGCGGCCGGTGCTGGCGTGACACGCGCACCGGGGGAACGAGCGGGAGTCCGCCGGTGATCAGTCCTCGGGCGCGAGGTCCCCGATCTCCCTGAGCCGGTCGAGCTCGCGGATGAGGGTCGACCCGTACCCCGTCTCCAGCAGGCCCTCCCGGCGCAGTTCGCGCAGCCCCTTGTGGATCGTCGTCTCGGCCGCGCCGGTGAGCGCGGCCAGTTCGGGCTGGGTCAGCCGGCAGCCCAGCACGGTGCCGTCCTCGACCGGGCGCCCGTACCGGGTGGCGAGCTCCACCAGCAGCCGGGCCAGCCGCACCTTCGCCGGATAGCCCTTGAAGTCCAGCCGCCGCCGGTTGGCCCAGCGCAGCCGGTCGGCGAGGATCCTGGTCAGCGCCAGGTGCACCTCCGGGCGGCGGGCCAGCAGGGTGTGCAGGGCGGCAGGCTGCACGACCATCGCGGACAGCAGGCCGCACGCCGTCACCGTCGCCGAGCGCGGCGACCCGTCCAGGGCGGCCATCTCACCGACACTGTCCCCGCCCACCCGGACCGCGAGCAGGGACTCCTCCCCGTTCTCCACGCGTGCCGTCACCTTGGCGAAGCCGGACAGCAGCACCAGCATGTGCCGCGTGCGGGCGCCCTCGCTCAGCAGCACCTTCCCCGCCTCGAACCGCGCCGGGACCCCCAGCTCGAGCAACTCCCGCCGCGCCTCGGGCGCCACGACACCGAGCAGACTGCGCGCGGGCCACTCCACGGAGCTGTACGGCATGGCGGCCTCCCCCGGCCGACGGCGAACCACGAGTCCCTTGAATCCTGCCCGTTGTCCGGACCCGGGGGCGCGGTACTGACGGGTAGTCGGGAAGTCTCCCCAGCGGGAGAGACCTCCGGGATACCCTCCGCGAGTGACGTCCATACCCGGCACCACACCACCGCCGCCCTCCGCCACGGACGCCGAGTGCCTCGCCCTCACCCGTGCCCTGCGACGCCGGGGCACCGTCGTGCTCTCGGTGTTCGCCCTCGTGTGGGCGGTCGCGGCGGCCTCCGGGACCGGCTCGGCGACGGACGCCGCTCCGCTGGGCATCGAGGTGACGGCCGTCGTGCTCACGGCGGTGGCGATCCACCTCGGCTACCGCAAGGACGCCGCTCCCTCGCCCCGCACGGTGAGCCTCCCGGAGAACTGGGCCCGAGGCGTGGGCATCGTCAACACCGTCGAACTCGTGGCGATCCTCGCGGTCATCGCCGCGTCCAACGCCTCGGGCCGGCCCACCGTCGTACCCGCGGCCATCGCCCTCGTCGTGGGCCTGCACTTCTTCCCCCTCGCCCGCCTCTACGACCAGTGGCAGTACCGGTGGACGGCCACGCTCCTGACCGCCGTCGCGGTCATCGGCCTCGCCCTCGCCGCGGCCGGTTTCGCGAGCGAGACCGTACGGGCGGTGGTCGGCTTGGGCAGCGCGACGGTGCTGTGGGGGACGGCGTACCACCTGGCGATACGGGGCTGATTCGTACCGTCCGCCGGCCGGCCGTTCACCGACCGCGCCGCACGCTCACCGGGCGAGGCTGTCCCGCCGCACCGTGCACAGGGCCCAGATGATGAAGCCCGAGATCGCGATCATCACGACCGACCAGACCGGGTACTGCGGCAGGGAGAGGAAGTTGGTGATGATGACGAGGGCGGCGATGCCCACGCCGAGGACCCGTGCCCACGTCGCCGCCTGGAAGAGCCCGAGGCTGACGATCACGGCGACCGCGCCGATGATGAGGTGGATCCAGCCCCAGCCGGTCAGGTCGTACGCGAACACGTAGTTGGGCGTGGTGACGAAGACGTCGTCCTCGGCGATCCCCATGATGCCCCTGAAGATGTCGAGCAGGCCGACCAGGAAGAGCATCACGGCGCCGAACACGGTCATGCCGGTCGCCCATTCCCGTTTGGCCGTGTGAGCCGGCCGAGTGTGAGTCGCGGTCATCGCGCACCTCGTTTCGTGTCGTCCGGATGGTCGCTCAGTGACCGGAGGAGGGGGCCTGGCCGTGGCCGGTCAGGACGAGTTCCTTCGCCCGGCGGAACTCCTCGTCCGTCATGTCACCGCGGGCGCGGATCTCGGACAGCCTGGAGAGTTCGTCGACGCTGCTGGTCCGGCCGCCGGCCGCGGTCTCCCTGATGTAGGAGTTGAACTCCTCCTGCTGCGCACGTGCCTGCGCGACCTCCCGGCGGCCCATGTTCCTGCCGCGGGCGATCACGTAGACGAACACGCCCAGGAAGGGCAGCACGATGCAGAACACCAGCCAGCCGGCCTTCGCCCAGCCGCCGAGGTCGTCGTCGCGGAAGATGTCCAGGACGACGCGGAAGAGCAGGACGAACCACATGATCCACAGGAAGAACCAGAGCATGGTCCAGAAGGCGCTCAACAGGGGGAAGTCGTACGCCAGGTAGGTCTGTGCGCTCATGTCCGTCCTCCGTTCCGAGCGCTCGGCGGCGGCGTCGCCGCGCCGACTCTCAGCGTGCCCACGGCAACTGCCCGTCGGCCTCACCCCCCAGGGGTGAGCCTGCGTGCGGCCAGGACGTCGTGTGTGTCAGGCCGTGTCGGCGGGCCCCTGCCGCCCGCCCCCGATGCCCGCCCGGTGCAGTGCGGCCCGCCACGCGAGGGCGACCGCCGCCTCCGCCAGGCCCAGCAGGACCAGCCACAGGCCGAGCAGCCGGGTCAGGACCCGGGCCGACTCGGTGGGCAGGGCGAGGACCACGATCCCCGCGACGATCCCGATCACCGCGACGCCCAGGAGGATGCCGCGATGCGGCAGGTCCCTGGCGACGACGGCCGTGTAGAGGGTGAGGACGCCGGACACGAGCCAGACGACGCCGACGATCAACGACAGCGCGGCGATGGTCTGCAACGGGTGCCGCAGGCACAGCACCCCGGCCAGGATGTACAGCACCGCCAGCAGCAGTTCCGGGAGCCGCTCGCCGTGCTCCTCCCGGGCGAACACGGCCACGAACCGGAACCCGCCGGTGACCAGCAGGTACAGGCCGAGGAGGACCGCCAGGACGTGCAGGGTCGCGTCCGGCCAGACCAGCATCAAGATGCCGGGTATCAGGGTGGCGACGGCCGAGCCCATGATCCAGGTCCAGGAACGGCCCAGGCGCGCCAGCAGGTCCGCGGGGTCGCCCGCGGGAGGGAACCCCGTCTCGTCGGGCCCGGCTTCGGGGCCCGTACGCGGTGCGGGGCCGGACGACGAGGTCATGGCGCCTCCTCGCGGTTCGTCGCGCGGTCGTCTCGCGTTCGAGCCGGCCGTTCCCGGACCGCCGACGGGCGGTGTGCGGGAACCTGACAAGCTCAGCGTCCGGTGTCCGCGCGCCGGCCGGGTCACCCACGACGGGTGATACCCGCACCGCACCGCCCCGTGTCAGCGCTCCGGCAGCTGCCGCATCTCCACGACGCGCAGGCCCAGCGACTGGAAGCGGGCCAGCAGCCCGTACAGGTGCGCCTCGTCGACGACGGGGCCGTACAGGACGGTCTGGCCGGACATCGTCACGTGACCCAGCTCGGGGAACGCCTTCGTCAGCGTTTCCGACATGTGTCCCTCAACGCGGATCTCGTAGCGCATGAGCTGTTCTCCCGCGGGTGGCCGTAGGGGAGAGGCGACCGAAGCTGCCTACTCCCGATCGTCGGCCCCGAGGCCGGTGCGGACTTCACCCGGCGGAGGTGACCTGGTGGCCGGTGATCCTCACTGTTTGAGCGCCGGCTTGAACCCGATGATCAGCAACCCGAGGACCAGATTGACCGAGGCCGTCCCGTACACGAGCCTCCACGACGCCCCGGCCCGCCGCGCCGCCGCCACGGACCAGCCGACCTGCCCGGCCACCGCCACGGAGACGGCCAGCCAGCCGGCGCCCTGCACGTCCAGGCCCAGCAGCGGACTGACCGCCACGGCGACGGCCGGCGGGACGGCGGCCTTGACGATCGGCCACTCGTCGCGGCACACGTGCAGCACGGTCCGGCGGTCCGGCCTCTGCTCGGCCAGCCGCGCCCCGAACAACTGGGCGTGCACGTGCGCGACCCAGAACACCACGCCGGTGAGCAGCAGCAGCGCCACCAACTCGGCACGCGGGAAGTCGCCCAGTGTGCCGGCGCCGATCACCACGGAGGCGGCGAGCAGGGAACCGTAGACACCGCCCGTGTAGTTCACATGGGCCCGGCTTTCGGCACGGGCGGCCGAGGCCTCGGCGGGTTCGGTCCTGCGCACCAGTGCCTCCTCCGGTCGGCGCCCCGCTGCAGGCCTGTTCATGACGGAGTGTCCAGGACCGTCAGAACCGGGTCGTACCCAGGACAATCGGCGCACGCCGGCGTGTCACGTGTCCACGGCATCCGAAGCCCGGCGTTTCCGCCTCACCCGTCGTGGGGGAGCAGCAGCGCGCAGCCGCTGTGGAGCGTGATGCGGGTCGGTTCGAGGCCGACGGCGTCCAGGGGGGACTCCCCGGTGCCGGGGTTGCGGGCGTAGCGCGGATGGGCACCGCCGCTGATCTGCCAGCGGATGCGGTGCCCGGCCGGGAAGCGGTGGGCGGTGGAGCTCATGGGAACCGTGACCTCCGAGGGCGCCTCCCCCACGGTCTCCAGCTGGGCCAGCCCGTCGCAGACGTTGGTGGAGCGGCCTCGCTCGTCCACGTCGCACAGGCGGGTGAAGACGTCGGCGTACCCGGTGTCCGTGGAGACGGACAGCCGCGCGGAGACCGGGCCGAGGATCTCCACGGGTTCGGTCAGCGGCGGGCCGGTGAACGTCAGGACGTCCTCCCGGGCCTCCAGGTCGCTGTTGTCGCGGGGACCGGCCGTGCGGGAGAGCAGGGCGCCGCCGAGGGAGGGCGTCGGGTCGGCCGGATCGTAGCGGAAGGACGCCAGGGGCGGGGACGGCACCGACGCGGAGTCAGCGGGAGCTGCGGGGGCGCTCCGGGTCAGGTGCCCGTCCGGTGTGGCGAACCACGGGGCGGTGGCGGGGGACTGGGGCCAGTCGTCGAGGTCCCGCCAGGCGTCCTCGCCGCCGACGTGCACGCGCACACGGGTGGGACGCAGGCCGGAGCGGTCGCCGCACAGCTGCGCGCGCAGCCAGGCGAGGCTCTCGGCGAAGACCTCCGGCCAGCCCTGCTGCACCGCGGAGGTGTGGGTCCAGGGGCCGACGAGCAGGGCGGCCTCGCCCCCGGTCCGGCGCAGCCGGGCGTACTGCTCGAAGGTCTGGTCGACCAGGGCGTCGTGCCACCCGGTGATCAGACTCGTGGGGACGCTCAGTCCCTCGGCCGCCCGTGCCAGGGAAGCGCCGTCCCAGTACGGGTCGCCGGCGTCGGCGTGGGTCATCATGTCGTCCAGCCACGGCACCTCCCCGAGGGCGGACGCGTACGCCCCGCGCAGCGGCCGCGCGCCGACGATGTCGCGCATACGGCGCTGAAGACGCAGCGTCGCCTTGGCGAAGGGCGCGATCCCCCGGTGCTGGTGCGCCACACCCACGCCGACGAGGAGGGCGTTCTCCAGCCGGAGGGCACGGTCCGCGTGGAACAGGGCGTGCGGGTCGTGCAGGCCCACCTGCACCACCATCGCCTTCAGTTCCGGCGGCGGGTCGAGGGCGAGCGCCCACTGCACGTATCCCAGGTAGCTGGGGCCGACCGTCCCGAGGGTGCCGTCGAACCAGGGCTGGTCGCGCAGCCAGGACACCGTGGCGAGGCCGTCCGCGGCCTCGTTGCGCCAGTAGTGGAACGCGCCGCCGGAGCCGCCGGTGCCGCGGCAGCTCTGCAGGATCACGTGGAAGCCCTGCTCGGCGAAGAGCATGCCGTACTGGGGGGACCAGGGCAGACCCCTGCCGTAGGGCGAGCGCACCAGCAGGGTCGGGAAGTCGCCGTCCGCGCGGGGGAAGTAGTGGTCGGTGACCAGCGGGCTGCCGTCACCGGCCGGCACCACCAGCCCCGGCTCCCACCCGACCTCGTACCGCTTGGCCGGGAGACCGCGCCAGATCGCCCTCAGCATCCGTGAGGACAGCGGTGGCTTCCGGGCCGACGGTGTCCAGGCCGGCCTCGCCATGGCGTCGTGGGTGTGCGCTGTCATGGTTCCCCTCCTCGTTTTTCCGTACAGTGTACGGGAATGAGGGGTGTGACGGGAGGATGCTTGGATGACCTCCACAGCGGCCCGCGGCGAACGGGCCCCGGTGACCGGCGGAAGGAGCACAGAGCCCGTGACGCGTGACGGCGGATCCGGCACCACAGGCGTCGACCCCGAACAGCTGTGGCTGAGCCCTGGTCAGCCCCGCAGAGGCCGCAGGCCCGCCTTCAGCCGCGAGGCGATCACGGCCGCGGCGGTGGCCCTGGCGGACGCCGAAGGGCTCGACGCGGTCACGATGCGAAGGGTGGCCGCGGAGGTCGGGGTGGCGGTCATGTCGCTCTACAGCTACGCCTCCGACAAGGAGACGCTGCTGGAGCTGATGGTCGACCATGTCAGCGGCGAACTGCCGGCGTCGGCCGCTCTCACCGGCGACTGGCGCACCGACCTGAAGGCCGTCGCCCACCACCAGCGCGACCTCATGCTCCGACACCCCTGGCTGCCCGCCGCCCTCTCCACCCGCCGCAGCCTCGGCCCCAACACCCTCGCGTTCCTGGAGCACGCCCTCGCCGCCCTGCGGCCCACGGGCCTGGACGGGGCGGCGAAGCTGGAGGTCTTCGCCCAGCTCACCGCGTTCGTCGCCGGGCACGTCGCCCACGAGCTCATGCAGGCGGCGGCCGTCCGGTCCCCCGACCGGGTCGCGGCCGAAGCCCGCTACCTCGCGACGGTCGCCGCGGACGGCCGCCATCCGGAACTGGCCGAGGCCCTCGCGGCCCCCGCCCGCCCCCTCACCCCAGAAGCCACCTTCAGCCGTTTCCTCAACCGCCTGATCGACGGCCTCGGCACCGACTGACCGCACGAGGTGTCCCATTCCGCACGTGTCGCCAAAATGGTAGTCATCAGGCCATTCGGCTCTCTTCCGGTGCATCGGAGACACTCATGGCGGATCTCAAATTCGAGCAGAAGCGCTCGCTGACCCGCCTCGAGGCGGCTGACCAGCTCACGGCACTCGCCGCCGCGCTGCGGGAAGGGGAGGACGCCGAGCTGGAACTCGCTCCCGGAACGCTGAGTCTGCGGATCCCGGACGACCTGCGCAGCGAGATCGAGGTCGAGATCGGTGAGGGGGAGATCGAGCTCGAGATCGAGTTCAAGTGGCCGACCACACCGACCCGGACAGCACCATCACGGACGGCCCCGGACACGGAGAAGCCCACCCGGCGCAAGAGCCAGCCCAAGAGTCAGCCCGCCAAGCCCGCCCGGAGCCGCACGACCACCAGCAGGAGCACAACCGGAAAGCGGACCTCCAAGACCTGATCGGCGACGGCGGCGCAGCCTCACCGGGCCACGGTCGCGAGAACGTCATGGCCCAGCCGCCGGATGACATCCGTGGCCAGCCGGTGGCGCACCAGCTTGCCGTCCCGCGCCGACCGCACCAGGCCCGCCTCCCGTAGGGTCCTGAGGGCGCGCGAGACCTGCGGCTCGCTGGAGCCGAGCCGGGCGGCGAGCTCGGAGGTGGTGATCGGCTCGCCCAGCAGATGGCGGCACAGCTCCATCCGGGCGGGCGAGGTCAGTGCCATCAGCCGGTCCTGCAGATCCCGCACGGTCAGCTGCCCGCCCGGGGCCGCGGCCGGCACCGGGTACTGCACCGCCACGCACGAGGGGTGCTCGTGCTTGACCGTGAGATGCGGCCACACCCGGGCGGACGGCACGAGCACGAGCGGCCGCGGAGCGACCTTCACCTCGTCGATCTGCAGCTTGTCCAGCCGTACCCGTTCCCCCGGACCGACCCGGGCCGCCGTCGGCAGCAGCTCGGCGAGAACGTCCGCGGGCGACCGGGTCGCGAGCCGGCGGCGTACCTCCCGAGCGTGGTCCTCCAGGACCGGCCGCAGCGCCCGCCAGTCCTCGGCGAAGAACGCCGTGTCGGCGGCCCGCAGCACCGCCAGCAGCCGGTCCCGCAGCTCCAGCGGTGCCGCCACCAGCTGCCGCGCCAGCTCACCGCGGGCGTAGGAGCGGCGCAGACAGCGGCGCGCGTACTCCTCCGCGGCGGCGCTGCCGGGGCGCAGTTCGCGGGCCGGCGGCACGGACATCGCGGTGGTGCCGAGGACCCCGGGCGCCACCAGCTCCAGGAACTCCTCGGCCGGCAGCGCCGCGACCGCCGCCAGCTCCTCGTCCAGGCCCGCCGCGAGCGGCACCGCCCGGGGAAAGAACAGACGGCAGCGGAAGCGGGCCCAGAGCGGGGCGAAGAAGAGGAGCTCGTCACCCAGATCCGGGTCCGCCGCGGCCGCGCGGGCCGCCCAGCCGGTGGCCTCCGGGTGGTGCTCCGGTTCGGCGAGCACATGCAGGCTCGCCATCAGTTCCGACAGTGCGCAGGGCCCGGCCACGAGATCCGCCGGGCCGAGCCCTCCGAGGTCGAGGACGATGCTCACGCTGTCACCGTACGGCGGGCCTCACCGCACCGGCGCCCCCGGGCCGAGCGGGAGGCCCACCAGGTACCAGGCGAAGAACAGCAGTACCCACACCGCCAGCATGATCATGGCGACCGGCAGGGTGAAGGAGACCAGGGTGCCGATGCCGGCCTTGCGGCGCAGGGTCTGCAGATAGCCGACGCAGAGCATGAACGAGGTGCTCATCGGGGTGATGGAGTTCGTGCAGGAGTCGGCGATCCGGTAGAGCGCCATGGTGGTGGCCGGCTGCGTGCCGAGCAGCATCAGCATCGGCACCAGCGCCGGGGCGACCAGGGTCCACAGGGCGGAGCCGGAGGTGATGAGCAGGTTCATCAGCCCGACCACGACGATCAGCAGCGTGAACAGCAGCAGCGTGGGCGCGCCCAGCCGCTTCAGGAAGTCCGCGCCCTCGACCGCGACGACCGTGGAGATGTTGGTCCACTTGAACAGGGCGAGGAACTGGGACACGGCGAAGAAGAGCACCAGCAGCGGGGCGATGGAACGGACCCCGTCGGCCATGAACTCCGGTATCGCGCGGCTGCCGCTGATCCGCCCGGTGAGCCGCCCGTACACGGTGCCGATGAGCAGGAAGAAGACGGTGAGGAAGACGGCGATGGCGTCCATGAAGGTGGACTCCACGATGGCGCCCCCCTCGCCGCGCAGCGGCGATGAGCCGGGCACCATCGCCAGCACGATCAGCCCGGCGTAGCCGAGCACGGCCACTCCGGTCAGCTTCAGGGCACGCAGTTCGGTGGCGTCGTCGACCCCGGCCGCGACCACCTGCCGCGCCGCCGCCTCCTCCAGATCCGCGTCGGGGACCAGCCGGTGCTCGCGCCTGGCGAGGATCTTGTCCACGACCAGGGCGATGGTGCCGGCCAGCACGAACGCCGAGACGGTGGTGAAGTACATGTTGTCCGTCGCGCGGACCACCACGTCCTTGTCGACGAGCTGCGCGGACTCCGTGGCCACGGACGCGAACAGCGCGTCACCGGGCGCGATCAGCGGGTTGGCGTCGCCCGCGGCGTTGATGGAGACGAACGCGACGATCATCCCGAGCATGGGGGAGCGCCCCACGGCCCGGAACGCCACCGCCCCCAGCGGTATGAGGACCACGTACGCGGAGTCCGACAGGAACTTCCCCAGTACGCCGCCCAGAGCCACCCCCAGCACCACCGACCGCGGGGACAGGCCCGACAGCGTCCGGCGGGCCAGTGCCTCGAAGAGCCCCGAACGCTCGGCGACCGCCACACCGAGCATCACCATCAGCACGATGCCGAGCGGGCCGAAGGTCACGAACGACTCCTCGGCGCCGGTGACCAGGTCCCGCACGGCGTTCGCCGACAGGGCGCTGCGCACGCCCACCAGATCACCCGAGGACGGATCCTCGACCCGAAGCCCGGACACGTTCAGCACCCAGCTGACCAGGGCGACGACCCCGCCCAGGATCCAGAACAGCCAGAACGGATGAGGCAGCGCGTTTCCCGCACGCTCGACCAGGTCGAGGAGCCGGGAGCCCCGCCCTTCCTCGCCGGGCTCGGGGGCCCGCACCTCCTGGGTGCGGTGGACGGGTGTGCTCATGGCGGGCTCCTGAGGCAAGGGAGGAGACGGAAAGGGAGGCGGCAAGGGAGGAAAGGGAAGGAGGGAGGGGAAGGGGGAGGGGGAGGAAAGGGAGAAATCAGGACGGGAAGTCCTGCTTGCGCTGCACAGTAGGACCCGCGTCCGCTCGCGTCACCGTCCGGCGCCACAGTTGACCTCATGACGTCAAGTGATCGCCCCTGCCCCGGGCGACTGCCTAGCGTCACGAGCGTGACCTCGTACGACACACCCCACACCACCGCCCCCACCGGTACCGGCCGACCGGAGTCCCTCCAGGACGGCGCCCTGTGGCGCCGCACGCTCCACGTCCCGATGCGGGACGGCGTCACCCTCGCCGCCGACCTGTACTCGGCCTCGCCCGCGCCGGAGACGACCGCGCTCCCGGTGCTCCTCGAGCGCACCCCCTACGGCCGGCGCGCCCAGCGAGGCTCGGACCAGGACCGCGCCGACGCGCCGCTCCCGAGGCCGGAGGACATCGCCCGCCACTTCACCGACGCCGGCTACCACGTCGTACGACAGGACTGCCGGGGCCGGGGCGACTCCGAGGGCACCTTCGTGAAGTACCTCGGCGAGGGCCCGGACGGTGCGGACACGATCGCCTGGATCAGGGAACAGCCGTGGTGCGACGGCCGGGTCGTGATGACGGGCGTGTCCTACTCGGCGCACTGCCAGGCCGCCGCGGCCGCCGAGGGCACCTCGGGCCTCGCGGCCATGTTCCAGGACTCGGGCGGCTTCTCCTCGGCGTACGACGCGGGGTTGCGCATGGGCGGCGCCTTCGAGCTGAAGCAGGTGACCTGGGCCCTGCGGCAGGCGCTGCGCAGCCCGGAGGCGGCGTCGGACCCGGTGCTGTCGGAGGCGTTGCTGCGGGTGGACGTGGCGGGCTGGTTCGCGGCCCTCCCCTGGCGCCCCGGCTGCACCCCGCTGCGCCACCTCCCCGCGTACGAGGACTACCTGCTGGAACAGTGGCGCCAGGACACGTTCGGCGACTACTACCGCACCCCGGCGATCTACGGCCGGGGTTTCTACGACCGCTTCCCGGACGCGCCGAGCCTGCACATGGGCAGCTGGTACGACCCCTACGTCCGCTCCACGATCGAGAACTTCACCGCCCTGCGGAAGCTGAAGTCGGCCCCCTCCTACCTGGTCATGGGGCCCTGGACACACGGCCACCGGTGCGAGACCCACTCCGGGGACGTGGACTTCGGCCCCCGCTCGACCCTCGACGGCAACCTGGCACCCTCGTACCTGGAGTTCCGCCGCCGCTGGTTCGACAGGGCGCTGGGCCGGGAAGACGCGGCCGGAGAAGACCTCCCGGCGGTCCAGTACTTCCTCATGGGCGGAGGCGACGGACGCAGGGACGCGGCGGGCCGGATGCGCCACGGCGGCACCTGGCGCACGGACACGCAGTGGCCCCCGGGGGCGACGTCCCCGGTGAACCTGTACCTGACCACCGACGGCGCCCTGTCCACCACCCCGCCCACCGCCCCCGTCGCATCGGTCACCTACGACTTCGACCCCCGCCACCCGGTCCCCACCATGGGCGGCCAGGTCACCTCGGGCGAACCGGTGATGACGGGCGGAGCGTACGACCAGAACGCCCCGGACGCCCGGGTCCACGGAGCCCGCGAGCCCTACCTCCCCCTGGACTCCCGCCCGGACGTGATCAGCCTGAGCACCCCACCCCTGGAACGGGACGTGGTCCTGGCCGGCCCGGTCTCGGCCCGGCTCCACATCTCCACGTCGGCCCCCGACACCGACTTCACCATCAAGCTCATCGACGTCCACCCGCCCAACGCCGACTATCCCCACGGCTTCGCCATGAACCTCACGGACGGCATCGTCCGCTGCCGCTTCCACCGCTCCTGGGAGCACCCGGAGCCGCTCACCCCCGGCAGGATCTACGAGATCGAGGTGACGGCCCCCGACACGGCCAACCTCTTCGCCACCGGCCACCGCATCCGCCTGGACATCTCCTCCAGCAACTTCCCCCGCTTCGACGTCAACACCAACACAGGCGAACCCGAGGCAACGGCCCGCCGCACCCGGACGGCGACGAACACGGTCCACATGGACGCGGGGCGTCCCTCCCATCTGCGGGTGTGGCTGGAGGGGGGAGCGTCCGCGCTGGAACGGCCGGACGACACGGAGCCCACCAGGAAGATGCGGAAATGATCCACGAGACCGAAGACATCGAGCAGGAGCGCGACCGGCTGTCGCACACGCCGTCACCGGAAGACGTGCCCCCGGTCCTGTGCGTCTTCGACCTCCGAACAACCTGCCCGGTCGAGGAGTTCAGCCTCAGGGTGCGCTCCGTGCTCGGTCCCGCCCTTCGGTTGGCGGTCACGCAGTCGTTCGAAGGGGAGGACCTGCCTGCCGGCGAGATCCCGGACTGGTTCGCGGCCGTCCTCACGACGTACGCCGTCGGTCAGCCCGCGGTCCGGGACGTGCCGGTGATCGGCCAGGAGGTGAGGGACACCGCCTCCCCGCAGTCCTTGGTGTCCTGGGTTCCGCGGCACACCTTCAGCTCGCCGGTCGTCGTCGGCAGGTAGGAACCCAGCCGGATGTTCACCGGCACTGAACCGGCGCCGCACTGCGTTGTCAGTCTCTTGTAGGGCGCCGGGACAAGGTCGTGCATCCACTGCACCCAGACCGAGTAGCACTCGGATCCGCTGTTGCGCAGCTCTCCCTCGATCACGAGGGCTGAGAAGGGTGATCCGCTGTCACTCGGCTCGGTCCATCGCGTACCGGCCGCGGTGGCGGATCCGTGCGTCGCGGACCACTTGACGGGAGATGCCGTTGCACCACTGGTGGTGGCTGCCGCCGATCCTCCTGAGACGGACAGGGCGGCGACCAGGGCCGCACCCGCGCACAGGGCTCGACTGGCGAGTCGGACGGTCATCGGTGATCACCTCGGCTTCGAGAGGTCGTACGGGATCGATCAAGGCACTGCTGCGGAAAGTTCAATCCGTCCCCCTCGAACCGATGTGTTCTCCCGAGGGGTGACAAACGCGTGCGGTCGACACGCCCTCCGGTTTGGCGATCAAGAGCCTCACATGTTCGAACGCGCCCGGACAAGATCCGGCAACGACTTGACCGAACATCGGCTGTACGCCTCGAATTCGGTTGACCGGCCCACCGAAGAGGGGTAGGGCGGTTCATTCCGGGGGAGATCATGACGAGCCTGAGTAACGATTCATCGCTGGTCGTGCCCGACGCTCGATCCACTGCTGTAGGCGAAGCAGCCCCGGGTGTTATTGAATGAATTGTCCGGTCAAGAGCGCCGGGTTCCTGTCGCACGGGTTCTGATACGGCCCCGGCACTGCGCCGGGGTTGGCGAGCGAGCTTGAGAGAGCCGCATGGACTCCACATCCTCACCCTCCCCTTCCCCTTCGTCCTCGTCACCGTTCGACACGGTCAGCAGCGCCTTGGGGCGGTACATCCCGCGCCGCAGCGGAGCGGCAGCCGCCACCGATTCCACCGACGCGCGGCCCGCCCGCCCCGCCCGCCCCCGTGTACCTCCGACCCCGGCCCCGGGTCCTCAGGAGCAGATCCTCGGCGCGGTCAATTTGGACCAGGACCTGAAAATCACCGGCTGCAACCTGGACGCCCCCGTTTTCGCGGGGCTGGACGCCGTGATCGGCAGCCCTTTCGTCGATCTCCTGCCGTCCGGGGACGTACCGACGGTCACCCGGCGGTTGCGGCAGGTCCTCGACACCGGTGAGCCGCACGTCGCCCGCGTCCAGCGCCTGCGCCGCGCCGACGGGTCGGAGCTGGTGGTCTCGATGAGCATCCTGGCGGCCGCGGCACCCCAGGAGGGCCTGACCGTCTCCCTGATCGCCATGGCCAGGAGGCTGCACCTGTACGCCGCCGAGACCGCGATCGGCACCTCCCTGGACATCGGCGAGACCGCCCAGTCGCTCGCGGAGTCCCTGCTGGCCTGGGGAGACGTGGCCGCCGTCGACCTCGACTTCGCCGTCTGGACGGGTGAGGGGGTCGCCGAGCGGCCGCAGGGACGCATCCGGCTGCGACGGGCGGCCCTGGTGCCGGACCGGGTGTGGCCCGAGGGCTACGCGACTCCGGGTGAGGACCTTCCCCGCGACGCGAGCCGCCTGCTGTCGCAAGCGATACGCCGTGACGATGCCGCACAGGCCCTCGTCATACCCGACCGGGCGGCGATCGAGCGGGTCCTCGGCAGTCCGCGCCTGGTACGCGCGCTGGTGCCCAGCGACCGGGCGGCGGGCGTGGCGTGCATACCGCTGATCCTGGACGGCACGCCGCCCGTCGTGCTGGGCCTGGCGGAGATCTGGCGGCGGGCGGACCGCCCCTTCGGCGACGGCGAACTGCTGGACCTCCAGGAACTGGTGGCCAGGACCTCCCACCACGTCGACCTGGCCCGCCGGCACCAGCGCGAGCACACGCAGGTGCTGGCCCTGCAGCGCCGTCTCCTCCCGCGGACCAGCGGCGACACCATCGAGACCGCCAGCGTCTACCAGCCGGCGACCCCCGACAGCGCGGGCGTCGGCGGTGACTGGGTGAACAGCTTCCCGCTGCCGGACGGCCGTACCGCGCTGGTGGTCGGTGACGTCGTCGGGCACGGCCTGGGGGCCGCGGCGACCATGGGGCAGCTGAGCATGGAGGCCCGGGCACTGCTCTCCGCCGGGCTGGCGCCCGACGAGGTGCTGGAGCACCTGGACGAGACCGTGTCGCTCCTGGACGACGCGGAGTCCGGGCTGGCGGCCGGCTACAGCGCCCTCGGGTCGACCTGCTGCATCGCCGTCTACGACCCGGTCAGCCACCGCGTCGCGCTCTCCAGCGCCGGCCACCTCCCACCGGTCCTGGTGCCCCCGGACGGACCGGCCGGCCCGGTCGCCGTCGGTCCCCACCCCGGCCTGGGCGCCGAGTTCGCGTTGCGGGAGCCGTTCGGCGTGCACGCGTTCGCCGCACCACCGGGTTCACTGCTCGCCCTCTACACCGACGGCCTGGTGGAGGACCCCGCCGTATCGATCGACGAGGGCATCGGCAGGCTGACGGACGCCGTGGCCACCGTGCACCCCTGGGACGCCCTGCAGCAGGCCGCCCGGCACGTGGTGTCCGAGCTGGCGCCCGGACGCCGCCGCGACGACGTGACCCTGCTGCTCGCGCGCATGATCGGCTACCGCAAGGGGGACACCGCGACCTGGCGCCTGCCCGCCCGCGACGACGCCGCCGCCCGGGCCCGCACGCTGGTCTCCGCGCTGCTGCGGCAGTGGCGCACCAGGGACGTCACCCGGGACAGTGTGCTGCTGGTGGTCGACGAGCTGGTCGCCAACGCGGTCCGCTTCGCCACCGGGCCCCTCACGGTACGGCTGATCAGGACCGGTAACGGGCTGCTGTGCGAGGTGGGCGACACCGGCACCGGCAGGCCACGGCTGGGCCGGGGAGAGCTCCTCGACGACGGTGGCCGTGGTCTGCACGTCGTGCACAGACTCACCACCCGGTGGGGGGTGCGGTGGACGGACACCGGCAAGGTGGTCTGGGCGGCGGTCGCGAGGTGACGCGGCCGTGAGGTGACGCGGCCGTGAAGGGCGCGACCGTGAGGCCGCGCCGGGCGGCCCGGCCGCTGCTACGGGCTACAGCCACTGCCCTTCCAGGGCGGTGGCCGTGAGCCCCGGGGCCGCCGCGTACAGGACGGCACGACTGCCCGGCTCCAGCCCGGCGTCGTGCGCCCTGCGCAGGATGTCGAACACGGCGGCGCCTCCCCGGTTGCCGCTGGTGTAGCTGTCCCTGCTGTGGTCCAGCAGCCCCGACGGCCACCCGCCGGGCATCGTCTGCTCCATGTACTCCAGCACCCGGGTCCCGCCGGGATGCGCGAGCAGCACGTCGGGGTGCCAGGAGCCGGGATCGTCCTGGTACCGGGCGCGCAACCACTCCCACATGGCGGTCACCGTCTCCTGCACGGCCCGCGGCCCGCGCCGGTCCATCACGAAGTGGGTGCCGTCCGCCCGGGTCTCCAGGCGGTGCAGGTCCTGGGTGCCGGGCAGGGTGTGGTGCCAGGCGGAGTCCAGCCGCAGCACCGACTCGGGCCTCGGGCGGCCCGTGACCACCGCGGCGACCGCCGTGTCCGCGAACAGCAACCGGACGATCAACGATTCCAGAGTGTCGTCCGCGGGCTGATACGTCGTACTCAGCGCCTCCGCGATCACGACCAGGACCACCCGGTCGGGGTCCGCGGCCACGAGATCCGCCGCCAGTGCCAGGGAGCGGGTCCCGGCGATGCAGGCCCACTGCGTGGCCGGCAGCAGCATCACGTCCTGGCGCAGCGGGAGTCTGTCGGCCAGGGCGACGTCCAGCCCCGGCAGTGCCGGGGTCGTGGAGTTGCTGGTGATCAGGCAGTCGACGTCCGCCGCGTCCAGCCCGGCGATCTGCAGGGCCCCGCGCGCCGCACGCTCCCCGTAGGACCGCACGGCCTCCCAGGCCGGGGCGGTGCGTTCCTGGACGGTCTGCGGCACCGGTATCGCCTCGAGCGCGGCGATCACGCGGTCCACGTCCCGCTCGGAGAACCCGTCCCGGGCCAGCGCCTCCCGGGCCGGCCCGACGCCGGCGGCCAGGCCGCTCCCGGTGCCGGGCGCGACGGCGGTCTCCAGCGGCAGCATCCACCCGCGGTTCTCGATGCCGGTACTGGCCGCGATGCCGTCGATCCGCGGCGCCCACGCCGCGTGCGGGTGCCGCTCGCGCACTTCCGCGACGATCTGGCTGGTCTGCACGGTGTGCTCGCCGTGTATCACGGCAGGAGGGCACAGGTAAGCGGCCACGATGGGCACCTTTCTACGGGGAGCAGAGGGAAGAAGGGAGGGGGCGCGTCAAGTTGATGCCGGTATGCCCCACTTCGGGCGGCAACGCCCGGTCCGAGCATGGCCATCAAATGGACATTTCCGCTGTGACCTGAGCAACTTGAATCTCGTTTCGGGGCGTGACTCGCCACACACTCCAAAGGCCCCGGACCTTGTTCGGTCCGGGGCCTTTGCGCTGATCGACGCAGGTCGGTTCGGCTCAGTCGCCGATCCGCGGCAGGAGGGAGAAGATCCTGCCACCGTCCCGTGCGACCAACACGTCCTCATAGAGCATGAGTTGGGGCGGGCCCCCGAACCCGGGCTTCGGCTTGCCGGTGTCGACGTGACCGCGCCAGACCTGCTCACCCGTACGCAGATCGAGTCCTGACAGGTCTCCGGTCGGGCTGAAGAAGTACACGACCCCCTGCCCCTCCGACACGGCGGGAGACGCCATGCCCCGCATCGTGTTCTCGCCGGGCACCTTGACGCCCACCGGGCGGGTCCACAGGGTCTTCCCCGTGGTCAGCGAGTAGGCCGAGGCCTTCCCCTGCCGGGACACGGAGATCAGACGGTCACCGGCGACCTCCGACGCGGCCACCGCACCCTGGGGCCGATAGGGGTGCGAGGTCCGCTGCCCGGAGCCGCTGACGGTCATCAGCTCCAGGTCCTTGCCGCCCGCTTCCTTCGCCGCCATCAGGACCATCCGCCCCTGCGAGGTCCCGACGAGCTCCGCCCTGCCCGGGACGGTCGTGACCTTCCTGGCGCTGCCGGTGGCGGGGTCGAGGCGGAAGACGTCCGTGTCGCCCGGCTTCTCGGTGTCCGGCGTGCACAGGAGATAGGGCGCACCGCTCAGCACCGCCCGTTGGCACACGATGCCCTTGTCCCAGGTGTGGTGCCACTTCTCCTTGCCGGTCCGCGGATCGAGGGCCGACATCGTGCGAACCGTCGGGGTGTTCGCCAGCACCGCGCCGTCGATGAGCATGGCGGCCTGGTCGGTGCGGTCGTCCTGCGGCATCTCGACCGTCCACAGCACATCCCCGCTGTCGGCGTCCACCGCCATCAGGTCCGTACCGCCGTAGTAGTCCCCGTCGGGCAGGTTCTCCGTGGTGTGGTTGCGGTAGGCGTAGACCACCCCGTCGCGCGCGGCGAACGGATGGTCGAACCCGTCGCCTTCACGATTGACCCCGACCGTCCACAGCCGCTCGCCGGTCTTGGCGTCGAACTTCGCGACGTCGTACTTGGACCCGGCGCAGTACAGCGCGGAACCGTCCACCAGACAGCCCCGCTCGGTGCCGCCCGGGACACCGCTCTGCCACGGCTTCCAGCCCTCCGGCGCAGTCGCCGGCGACGCCGCCGGCCGCACCGGCCGGTCGTGCTCGCCCGCACCACCGCCCCCGACACCGACCACCGCGCCCACGCTGATCGCGGCAACGGCGACCGCCGCCCCCGCGGCCTGCGAGAAACGGCGCCGACTGCGCCGCCGCAGCACCTTCTCGACCAGGTCGCCGGGCGCCCGCACCCCGTCCAGGGCGACCGCGTCCAGCGTCTCCCGGATCTTCCGTTCCACCCGCTCCGTCGTCATCCCCGGACCTCCTTCGGCGCGTAGCCGACCGACTGGACCTGTTCCGCGGGCCCTTCGGGCCCGAGCTCCGGTACGAGCGCGCGGAGCTTGGCGAGCGACCGGTGCGCCGTACTGCGCACCGTGCCGACCGGGCAGCCCAGCAGGGCCGCGACCTCGGCCTCCGGCAGGTCCTCGACGTAGCGCAGTACGACCACGGCCCGCTGGCGTTTCGTCAGCCGGCCGAGCGCCGCCCACACCGCGATCCGCAACTCGGACTCCGCCCCGGCGTCGGCGTCCGTGCCGGAGTCGGGCAGCACGGGCACCGTCGTCTCGGCCCGGTGCCTGCGCAGCCGCCAGCGGTTGACCTGCTGGCGGTACATGACCTTGCGGACATAGGCCTCGTGTTGCTCGATGTGCGCCCAGCGTCCGTACGCCTTCATCAACGCGATCTGCAGCAGATCCTCCGCGGCATGCCGGTCCCCTCCGGTGAGCAGCACCGCGAGCCGCAGCAGCGCGGTGGAGCGCATCGCTACGAACTCCCGGAACTCGTCGTGATTCGAGCCCTTCATGACCCTCCCCTTCTCGAACGACCACGACGCGACGAGCCACCCGCGGCTATCCCTCAGCGAGCGAAAATGTGGAGCCCGTTTCACCCGCCGTCCCTCGGCTGCGGTCGGTGAAACCGGGCTGAAAGGCCGTTGAGCGCGGCGCACCGCAGACTCCGGGGCATGACGACAACGACCCACGCATCCGCCATCGCGGTCACGGGGCTGCGGAAGTCCTTCGGGGACAAGCAGGTCCTCGACGGCATCGACCTGCACGTGCCCACGGGCACGATCTTCTCCCTCCTCGGCCCGAACGGCGCCGGCAAGACCACCGCAGTGAAGATCCTCTCCACGCTCATCACCGCCGACGCCGGGGACCTCCGGGTCGGCGGCCACGACCTCGCCACCGCCCCGCACGCCGTACGCGCCGCGATCGGCGTCACCGGACAGTTCTCCGCCGTCGACGGCCTGATCACCGGCGAGGAGAACATGCTCCTCATGGCGGACCTGCACCACCT